>NZ_JBHVRT010000013.1:0-230870 GCF_042885555.1 Kitasatospora sp. NPDC058048
TCTCCTCGGCACGCAGTGGCTCGGGTCTGCCGACCGCGCAGGCGCTGGCCCTGTTCGACCGGGCGATCACCCTGCCCGTACCGCACCTCCTGCCGGTGACCCTCGACCTCCGGGCGCCCCGGACGGGCGGGATCCCCCCGCTGTTCCGCGCCCTGGTGCGGGCCCCGAGGAGCCGCGCCGCCGAGCGCGGTGCCGGCGGCCGGGCCGCGGTGCTGGAGCAACTGCGGGGCCTGGACGCCGAGCAGCGCCGTGCCCGACTGCTGGACCTTGTGCGGGCCCATGTGGCGACCGTGCTCGGCCACGCCGGGGTGGACGCGGTCGGTGCGAAGCAGGCCTTCAAGGACCTCGGGCTGGACTCGCTGACCGCCGTGGAGCTGCGCAACGGGCTGAACGCCGTCACCGGGCTGCGGCTGCCCGCGACCCTGGTCTTCGACTACCCGACCCCGGACGCGCTGGCCGACCACCTCGCCGAGGCGCTGTCCGAGCGGGTGGCGCAGGCCCCCGCCCCGACCGCGCCCGTCCTCGCCGCGAACGCCGACGAGCCGATCGCGATCGTCGGCATGAGCTGCCGCTACCCCGGGGGCGCCAACGACCCCGAGCAGCTGTGGCGCCTGCTGGCCGAGGGTTTCGACGGGGTGACCCCGTTCCCGGCGGACCGCGGCTGGCGGGTCGGGGACGCGTCCTACGCCCCGCGCGGCGGCTTCCTGGACGACGTCGCGGGCTTCGATGCCGAGCTGTTCGGGATCTCCCCGCGCGAGGCCCTGGTGATGGACCCGCAGCAGCGCATCCTGCTGGAGGCCTCCTGGGAGGCCTTCGAGGCCGCCGGCCTGGTCGCCCCGGAGCTGCGCGGCTCCCCGACCGGTGTGTTCGTCGGGGCGTACGCCTCGACCTACGGTGTGGGCGCCCAGCTCCCGCCCGGCGCGGAGGGCTACCTGCTGACCGGGACCTCGATGAGCGTGGTCTCCGGCCGGGTGGCGTACACCTTCGGCCTGGAGGGCCCGGCCGTCACGGTGGACACCGCCTGCTCCTCCTCCCTGGTGGCGATGCACCTGGCCGCGCAGGCGCTGCGGCGCGGCGAGTGCGAGCTGGCGCTGGCCGGCGGCGTGGCCGTCCTGGCCGGTCCGAACATCTTCGCCGAGTTCGACCGGCAGGGCGGACTGGCCTCCGACGGCCGGTGCAAGCCCTTCGCCTCGGCGGCGGACGGCACCACGTGGTCCGAGGGCGTCGGGGTGCTGGTGCTGGAGCGGCTCTCCGACGCGCTGCGCAACGGCCGTGAGATCCACGCGGTGATCCGCGGCAGTGCGGTCAACCAGGACGGCGCCTCCAACGGGCTCACCGCCCCCAACGGGCCGTCCCAGCAGCGGGTGATCCGCCAGGCGCTGGCCGACTCCCGGCTGCTCGCCGCCGAGGTGGACGTGGTCGAGGCGCACGGCACCGGCACCAGTCTGGGCGACCCGATCGAGGCCCAGGCGCTGCTGGCGACCTACGGCCAGGACCGGCCGGCCGACCGGCCGCTGTGGCTGGGCTCGATCAAGTCCAACATCGGCCACACCCAGGCCGCGGCCGGTGTGGCGGGCGTCATCAAGATGGTGCAGGCGATGCGCCGCGGTGTCCTGCCCGCCACCCTGCACGTGGACGAGCCGACCCACCACGTGGACTGGTCGGCCGGGGCGGTCGAGCTGCTGACCGAGGCGCGCCCCTGGCCCGAGGCCGACCGGCCGCGCCGGGCGGGCGTGTCCTCCTTCGGCATCAGCGGCACCAACGCGCACATCATCCTGGAGTCCGCCCCGAGCCCGGCCGGGCCGACCACCACGGGCCACGGCCCGATGGAGCCGATCGGCGCGGGCCGCGGACCGGCGGGGCCGACGACCACGGGCGAGGGCCCGGTGGTGTGGCCGCTCTCCGGTGGGACCCCGGCCGCCCTGCGTGAGCAGGCGCGCTCCCTGCGCGCCCACCTGGCGGCGGCGTCCGCACCCGAACCGGCCGACGTGGCCTGGTCGTTGGCGACCACCCGGGCCGAACTGGAGCACCGGGCCGTCGCCGTCGGACGGGACGGCGCGGACCTGCTGCGCCAGCTCGACCGGCTCGCGGCCGAGGAGGAGGCACCGGCGGCCGCGGGCGGCCCCGGGCGACTCGCCTTCCTCTTCACCGGGCAGGGCGCGCAGCGGGCCGGGATGGGCCGGGGGCTGTACGAGGCCTCCCCGGTGTTCGCGGCGGCCTTCGACGCGGTCTGCGCGGAGCTGGACCGGTGGCTCGACCGGCCGGTCAAGGACGTGGTCTTCGAGGGCGTCGGCCTGGACCGGACGATGTGGGCGCAGGCCGGCCTGTTCGCCGTCGAGGTCGCCCTGTACCGCTGGGCGGAGTCCTGCGGCCTGGTCCCGGACTTCCTGCTGGGCCACTCGATCGGCGAGGTGGCCGCCGCCCACGCGGCGGGCGTGTTCTCGCTGGCCGACGCCTGCGCCCTGGTGGCCGCGCGCGGCCGGCTGATGCAGGCGCTGCCCGAGGGCGGCGCGATGCTCGCCGTGCAGGCCGCCGAGGCCGAGGTGCGGGCGGAGATCGGCGACCGGCTCGATGTCGCCGCCGTCAACGGCCCGACCTCGGTGGTGGTTTCGGGTCCGACGGAGGTGGTCGAGGAGTTCGCCGGGCGCTGGGCGGCCGAGGGCCGCCGGACGAGCCGGCTGACCGTCTCGCACGCCTTCCACTCGGCCCTGATGGAGCCGATGCTGGCCGAATTCACCGAGGTGCTGGCCGGGTTGACCTTCAACGAGCCGCGGATCCCGATCGTCTCCAACCTGACCGGCGTGGTGGTCGACCCCGAGGAGATCCGGACGCCCGGGTACTGGGCCCGCCATGTGCGCGGCACCGTCCGGTTCGCCGACGGCATCGCGTACCTCTTCGGCCGGGGCGTCACCCGCCACCTGGAGCTCGGCCCGGACGGCGTGCTCTGCGGCATGGCCCAGCAGTCCGTCACCGAGGGCGTGTTCGTCCCGGTGCTGCGCCGCGGCGAACCCGAGGAGGCCGGGACGGCGCTGCGCGCGCTCGGCCGGCTCTGGGCGGCCGGCGTCGAGGTCGACTGGCCGGCCGTGCTGCCCGCCGGACGCCGGGTGCCGCTGCCGACCTACGCCTTCCAGCGGACCAGGTTCTGGCTGGAGCCCGCCACCGGCGTGGGCGACGTGGGCGGCGTCGGCCAGAGCGCGGCGGACCACCCGCTGCTCGGCGCGACGGTCGCGCTGGCCGGCGGGGACGAGGTGCTGCTGACCGGACGGCTCTCGCTCGCCACCCAGCCCTGGCTGGCGGACCACGCCGTCCTCGGCCGGGTGCTGGTGCCCGGGACGGCGTTCGTGGAGATGGCGCTGCGGGCCGGGGAGCAGGTCGGCTCGACGATCCTGCGCGAACTGCTCGTGCAGTCCGCGCTGCCCCTGCCGGCCACCGGCGGGGTGCAGGTCCAGGTGCGGGTGGCCGCCCCGGAGGAGAACGGCGACCGCCGGGTGGAGATCCACGCCCGGCCGGACGAGGGCGAGGTGCCGTGGGTGCGCCACGCGACCGGCGTCCTGGGCGCCGGGGGCGCGGTGCGGGAACACGACCTCGCCGCGCAGGAGTACGACCTCGCGGCCTGGCCGCCGCCGGGCGCCGAACCACTGGCGCTGGACGGCTTCTACCCGGCCCTCGCCGAGGGCGGGTACGGCTACGGGCCGGCCTTCCAGGGGGTCCGGGCGGCCTGGCGCGACGGCACGACGGTCTACGCCGAGGTGGCACTGCCCGAGGAGGCGGCCGCGGCCGCGCCCGGGTTCGGGCTGCACCCGGCGCTGCTGGACGCGGCGCTGCACGTGATCGGCTTCGTCGAGGCCGGCGGCCCGGTGCCCCGTGTGCCGTTCGCCTGGACCGGGGTCCGGCTGCACGCCACCGGCGCCACGGTGCTGCGCGTCGCGGTCACCCCGACCGAGGACGGCGTGCTGATCCGGACCGCCGACGGGATCGGCGCGCCGGTGGCCTCCGTCGACTCGCTGGTGCTCCGCGAGACCGCCGTCGAGCAGCTGCCGGAGACCGGTCGACAGCCCGGTCGGGACTGGCTGTTCGCGGTCGAGTGGACGCCCGTGCCGGCCCTGCCGCCGGTGGACGCCTCCGCGTGGTGGGTGCTCGCCGGGGACGGGACGCCGGCCGTGGCCGGGGTGCCGGGCGAGCGGATCGACTCGCTGGCGGGGCTGCCCGCCGGGGCGCAGGCACCCCCGGTGGTGGTGCTGCCCCTGGTGGCCGGTCCCGCCGCCGACACCGACACCGATGCCGCCGACACCGTCGGCGACGCGGGTGCCGCGCTTCGGGCGGCCTCCGAGACGCTGGCGACCGTCCAGCAGTGGCTCGCCGACGAGCGGTTCGATTCCTCCCGGCTGGTGGTGCTGACCTCCGGCGCCGTCGACCCGGCCGGCCGGGTGCGCGACCTGCCCGGCGCGGCGGTCTGGGGCCTGCTGCGCTCGGCCCAGTCCGAGCACCCGGACCGGTTCGTCCTGGTCGACGCGGACCCCGGGGACGACGCCTGGCACCCGTACGCGACCGGTGCCGAACCGCAGCTGGCGGTCCGGGACGGGCGGGTGCTGGTGCCCCGTCTGGCCCGGGCGCAGGCCGACACCGCGGCGCGCCCCGGCCCGGGAGCGCCGGCCGAGCCGGGTGGCACCGTCCTGATCACCGGCGGCACCGGCGTGCTCGGCGGACTGGTGGCCCGCCACCTGGCCGCGGCGTACGGCGTGCGGCACCTGCTGCTGCTCAGCCGGCGCGGTGCGGACAGCCCCGGAGCCGCCGAACTGACGGCGGAACTGGCCGCACTCGGCGCTCGCGCCGAGGTGGTGGCCTGCGACGCCGCCGACCGCGACGCGCTGGCCCGGGTGCTCGCCGCGATCCCGGCGGAGCGCCCGCTGCGCGGGGTGGTGCACACCGCCGGCGTGCTGGACGACGGCGTCGTCGAGTCGCTGACGCCCGACCGGGTCGCCACCGTGTTCCGTCCCAAGGCCGACGCGGCCGTGCACCTGCACGAGCTGACCGCGGGGACGGACCTGGAGCTGTTCGTGCTGTTCTCCTCGGCGGCCGGCACCTTCGGCTCGCCCGGCCAGGCGAACTACGCGGCGGCCAACTCCTTCCTGGACGCCCTCGCGGCGCGGCGCCGGTCGCTCGGGCTGCCGGGCCTCTCGCTCGCCTGGGGCGTCTGGGCGGAGGCCAGCGCGATGACCGGGCACCTCGGCGACCGGGCCGCCCGGCTCGGCGACGGGCTGACCGCGGAACAGGGCCTCGCGCTGCTGGACGCGGCGCTGGCCACCGACCGCGCCCACCTGGTGCCGGTCCGGCTCGACCTACCGGCCCGGCCGGGCACCGCCGACAGCGCCGTCCCGGCCCTGCTGCGCGGACTGCTGCCCGGCGGCCCGCGCCGGGCGAGCGCGGCCGCCGACGGCCCCTCGCTGCCGAGGCAGCTGGCCGGCCGCACCCCCGCGGAGCAGACCCGGATCGTCCTGGACGCCGTCCGGGCGGACGTCGCGCAGGTCCTCGGGCACGCCACGGCGGAGGCCGTCGCGCCCGACCGGGGCTTCGTCGACCTCGGCTTCGACTCGCTCACCGCGGTCGAACTGCGCAACCGGCTGTCCGCCCGCACCGGGCTGCGGCTGCCCGCGACGCTGGTGTTCGACCAGCCGTCGGCCGCCCGGGTCGCCGAGTACCTGACCGGGCGGATCGCCCCGCCGCGCACCTCGGCCGCCTCGCTCACCGACCGGGTGGAGCGGATCGAGGCCGAGCTGGCGGAGGCGGCCGAGGCGGAGCGGATCACGGTGGTCCGGCGCCTCCAGGCGCTGCTGGCCCGCTTCGAGGACGGCGCTCCCGCGGCCGGGTCGCCGGACGTGGTGGCCGGTCTGGACACCGCCACCGACGACGACCTCTTCGACTTCATCGACAAGGAACTGGGCGCCTCGTGACCCTGCTGCCGAACCCCTACCCGACACCCTGTGAGGCCTGACATGGCGGACGAGCAGAAACTGCGCGACTACCTCAAGCGCGTCACGGCCGAACTGCACCAGGCCCGGCAACGGCTGCAGTCCGCCGAGGCGGCCGACCGCCAGCCGATCGCGATCGTCGGCATGGCCTGTCGGCTGCCCGGCGGAGTGGACAGCCCGGACGCGCTCTGGCGGCTGGTGTCCGAGGGCGTGGACGCCGTCTCCGCCTTCCCCGAGGACCGCGGCTGGGACGTCGGCGAGGACGCCGGATTCGCCCGCAGCGGCGGCTTCCTGCACGACGCGGACGGCTTCGACCCGACGCTGTTCGGCATCTCGCCGCGCGAGGCGACCGCCATGGACCCGCAGCACCGGCTGCTGCTGGAGGCCTGCTGGGAGGCGTGCGAGCGCGGCGGCGTCGACCCGTACGCGCTGCGCGGCAGCCGCACCGGGGTGTTCGCCGGGCTGATGTACCGGGACTACGCGGCCCGCATGATCGACGTCCCCGAGGGGGTGGACGCCTACCTCGGCATCGGCAACATGAGCAGCGTCGCCACCGGCCGGATCTCCTACACCCTCGGCCTGGAGGGCCCGGCGGTCACCATCGACACCGCCTGCTCCTCCTCGCTGGTCGCCCTGCACCTGGCCTGCCAGTCGCTGCGCTCCGGCGAGACCACGATGGCCTTCGCGGGCGGCGCCACCGTGATGGCCTCCCCGGACACCTTCACCGGTTTCGCCCGGCAGGGCGGGCTCTCCTCGGACGGCCGCTGCAAGTCCTACGGCGCCGGCGCGGACGGCACCGGCTGGGCCGAGGGCGTCGGGATGCTGCTGCTGGAGCGGCTCTCGGACGCCCGGCGGCTCGGCCACCAGGTGCTCGCGGTGGTCCGGGGCAGCGCGGTCAACCAGGACGGCGCCTCCAGCGGCCTGACCGCGCCCAACGGCCCCGCCCAGCAGCGGGTCATCGAGGACGCGCTGGCCAGTGCGCGGCTCACCACGCTGGACGTGGACGTCGTCGAGGGCCACGGCACCGGCACCCGGCTGGGCGACCCGATCGAGATCCAGGCCCTGCTGGCGACCTACGGCCAGGACCGGCCCGAGGACCGGCCGCTGCGGCTGGGCTCGGTGAAGTCCAACCTCGGGCACACCCAGGCCGCCGCCGGCGTGGCGGGCGTGATCAAGATGGTGCAGGCGATGCGCCACGGCACCATGCCGCGCAGCCTGCACGCCGAGCAGCCGACCCCGCAGGTCGACTGGTCGGCCGGCGCGGTGCGGCTGCTGACCGAGGCCGAGCCCTGGCCCGAGCTGGACCGGCCGCGCCGCGCCGGCGTCTCCTCCTTCGGCATCAGCGGCACCAACGCCCACGTCGTCCTGGAGCAGGCCCCGGAGGCCGAGGCCCCGGCCGATCCCGGGCAGCCGGCCCCCGGCGTGGTGCCCTGGCTGCTGGCGGCCCGCACCACCGAGGCGCTGCGCGCCCAGGCCGGTCGGCTGCACGCCTTCGTCGCCGACACCGAGCCCGACCCGGTCGACGTCGGCCGCTCGCTGCTCTCCCGGGCGCCGCTGGAGCGGCGCGCCGTCGTGCTCGGCGCCGACCGGGACCGCCTGGCCGACGCGCTCGCCGCGCTGGCCGGGGACCTGCCCGACAAGGCCGTGGTCACCGGGGTGGCGGGGGAGGGCCGCAGCGCCTTCCTGTTCACCGGCCAGGGCGCCCAGCGGACCGGGATGGGCCGCGAGCTGTACGAGGCCTTCCCGGTGTTCCAGCGGGCCTTCGACGCGGTCTGCGCCGAGCTGGACCCGCGACTGGAGCACTCCGTCAAGGACGTGGTGTTCGGCGGGAGCCGGGACCTCCACCGGACGGTGTGGGCCCAGGCCGGGCTGTTCGCGCTGGAGGTGGCCCTGTTCCGGCTGTTCGAGTCCTTCGGGGTGCTGCCGGACTTCCTGCTCGGCCACTCGATCGGCGAGGTGGCGGCGGCGCACTGCGCCGGGGTGCTGACCCTGGCGGACGCCTGCGCGCTGGTCGCCGCGCGCGGTCGGCTGATGCAGGCGCTCCCGGCCGGCGGGGCGATGCTCGCCGTGCAGGCCACCGAGCCCGAGGTGACGGCGGCCCTCGCGGCCGTCACCGGCACCGCGGACGTGGCCGCGCTCAACAGCCGCGGCTCGGCGGTGGTCTCGGGCACGGCGGACACCATCGACGAACTCGCCGCCCACTGGACGGCCGAGGGCCGCAAGACCAGTCGGCTGACGGTCTCGCACGCCTTCCACTCGGCCCTGATGGAGCCGATGCTGGACGAGTTCCGGGCCGTCCTCGCGACGCTCTCCTTCGCCGAGCCCCGCATCCCGATCGTCTCCACCCTCACCGGCGCGGTGGAGGACGAGCTGCTGCGCACCCCCGACTACTGGGCGCGGCAGGTCCGCGAGACCGTCCGCTTCGCCGACGGCGTCGAATGCCTCAAGGCCCAGGGGGTCGGCCGGTTCGTGGAACTCGGCCCCGACGGCGTGCTCACGGCGATGGCCCGCGAGAGCCTGCCCGAGTCGGCGCTCACCACGACGGCGCTGCGCAGCAGCTGGCACGACACCGGGGTGTTCGTCACCGCGCTCGCCGACCTGTGGACCCGCGGCACCGCGGTCGACTGGCAGGTGCTCTTCGACGGCCACGGCCGCCGGGTCGAGCTGCCGGTCTACCCCTTCCAGCACGAGAAGTACTGGCTCCACCCGGTGGCCGCGCCGGCCGGCGGGCCCGTCGACCCGGGCCTGTGGGCGGCGCTGGCCGGCGAGGACGCCGACGCGATCGCCGACCGGCTCGACGTGACCGACCCCGGGGTCCGGGCCTCGCTGCGCACCGCGCTGCCGCTGCTGTCCGACTGGCACCGGCGCGACCGCGAGGAGGCCGAGGTCGCGGGCTGGCGCTACCACGTCGGCTGGGAGCCCGTCCCGGACGCCCCGGCCCCCGCCCTCACCGGCGACTGGCTGCTGGTCGTGCCCGCCGCGCCGGCCGACGACGAGCGGGTGCGCGCCCACCGGGACGGCCTGACCCGGCACGGCGCCTCGGTGGTGACGGTGCCGGTCGCGGCGGACGCCGCCGACCGGACCGACCTCGCCGTCCGGCTGCGGCAGGCCGTCGGCGACGGGCGGCGGCCCGCCGGAGTGCTCTCCCTGCTGGCGCTGGAGACCGGGCCGCACCCCGAGGTGCCGGCGCTCCCCGGGGGCACGGCCACCACGCTGCTGCTCGTCCAGGCGCTGCTGGACGCCGGGATCGACGGCCCGCTGTGGTGCGTGACCGAGGGCGCGGTGTCCACCGGCGACCACGAGCCGCCCGCCGAGCCGGGCCAGGCGCCGGTCTGGGGCCTGGGCCGGGTCGCCGCCCTGGAGCACCCGCAGCTGTGGGGCGGTCTGATCGACCTCCCCGCCGGGGCCGAGGAGGAGGACTTCGACGCGCTGGCCGGCCTGCTGACCGCCGCCGACGGCGAGGACCAGCTGGCGGTCCGCCCGGAGGGCGTCTTCGCCCGCCGACTGCTGCCCGCCCCGACGGCCGACCCGGAGGCGCCCGCGTGGCAGCCGCGCGGCACCGTCCTGGTGACCGGCGGCACCGGCGCGCTCGGCGGGCAGGTGGCCCGGTGGCTGGCCGCCGGCGGCGCCGAGCACCTGGTACTGGTCAGCCGGGGCGGCCGCGGCGCCCCCGGGCTGGCCGGGCTGGAGGCCGAGCTGACGGAGCTCGGCGCCCGGGTCACGGTGGTCGCCTGCGATCTGTCGGACCGCGCGGACGCCGCCCGGCTGGTCGCCGAACTCGACGCGATGGAACCGAAGTTGAGGGCCGTCGTGCACGCCTCGGGGGTCAGCGCCTCGGCGCCGCTCGCCGACACCACTTTCGAGGAACTCGACCGGACCGCGGCCGGCAAGGTCGCGGGCGCCCGGCACCTGGACGAACTGCTCGACCAGCGCCGGCTGGACGCGGTCGTGCACTTCTCCTCCATCGCGGGCGTCTGGGGCGTCGGCGAACAGGCCTGCTACGCGGCCGCCAACGCCTACCTCGACGCCCTGGCGCAGCGGCGCGACGCCGAGGGCGTGCGCGCGCTGGCCGTCGCCTGGGGGCCGTGGGACGGCGGCGGCATGGTCGACCAGGCGATCAAGGAGCCGATGCGCCGGCGCGGCATCTCGCTGCTGGCGCCGGACCGGGCGATGCACGCCCTGCAGCGGGCGCTGGACCTGGACACCGGAGCGGTCACCGTCGCCGACATCGCCTGGGAGCAGTTCGTCCCCGCGTTCACCGCGCTGCGGCCCAACCGGTTCTTCGCCGAACTGCCCGCGGTCCGGGCGCTCGCCGCGGTCACCGTCACCGAGGGCGAGGACCGGAACCGGCTCGCCGCCCTGCGCGAGCGGCTGGCCGCCCTGCCGGGCGCCGACCGCGAGCCCGTCCTGCTGGACCTGGTCCGCACCCACGCGGCCGTGGTGCTCGGGCACGACGGCCCGGCCGCGATCGACGTCGACCGGCCGTTCCGGGACTTCGGCTTCGACTCGCTGGCCGCCGTCGAACTGCGCAACCGGCTCGGCGAGGCCACCGGCCTGCCGCTGCCCGCCACCGTGGTGTTCGACCACCCGACGCCCGCGATGCTGGCCGCCCACCTGCTGGGCGAGGCGCTGCCCGACGACGCGGCGGCGGCCCTGCCCTCCACGGCGGAGCTGGACCTGCTCGAAGAGGCGCTGCTGGCCCGGGCGGAGGACGACGTGGACCGGGTCCGGGTGGTCCTGCGGCTGGAGGCGCTGCTCACCCGCCACCGGGGCGCGGGCGGCGACGACCCGGTCGCCTTCGACGACCTGCGGGACCAGCTCAGCAGGGCCAGCAACGAAGAGCTCTTCGACGTGATCGACCGGGATCTCGGCCTCTCGTGAGCAGGGGTGCGTGGTGGCCGGGGACAATCTTGGAAGGCGGCAGTTTCGATGGCAGATGATGCGCGGCCGATGGCGGACGACGCCCAGCGGCTCCGCGACTACCTCACCCGGGTGGTCGCCGAGCTGCAACACACCCGCCGGCGGGTCCGGGACCTGGAGTCCGCGGCGGGCGAGCCGATCGCCATCGTCGGGATGAGTTGCCGCTACCCGGGCGACGTGCGCTCCCCGGACGACCTGTGGCGGCTGGTCAGCACCGGCCAGGACCCGATCGGTCCGCTGCCCGCGAACCGCGGCTGGGACCTCTCGCCGGCCGACGAGCCGTCCTGGGCGGGCGGATTCGTCGAGGACGCCGGGGAGTTCGACGCGGACCTGTTCGGCATCTCGCCGCGCGAGGCGCTGGCGATGGACCCGCAGCAGCGGCTGCTGCTGGAGACCTCCTGGAAGGCCTTCGAGGACGCCGGGCTCGACCCGCTGTCGCTGCGGGGCTCCAGCACCGGTGTCTTCGTCGGCGTCACCTCGGTCAGCTACGGCCCCGGGATGGACCTGCCGGAGGACGTGGCCGGCCACCTGATGACCGGCACCGCCTCCAGCATCGCCTCCGGCCGGGTGTCGTACACCTTCGGCCTGGAGGGCCCGGCGGTCACCGTGGACACCGCCTGTTCCTCCTCCCTGGTCGCGCTGCACCTGGCTGTCCAGTCGCTGCGCGAGGGCGGTTGCGACCTGGCGCTGGTCGGCGGCGTCACGGTGATGACCACCCCGATGCAGATCGTCGAGTTCGGCCGCCAGGGCGGTCTGGCCTCGGACGGCCGCTGCAAGGCGTTCTCCGACGAGGCCGACGGCGCGGGCTGGTCCGAGGGCATCGGCCTGCTGCTGGTCGAACGGCTCAGCGACGCGCGGCGCCGCGGCCACCAGGTGCTCGCGGTGGTCCGCGGCAGCGCGATCAACCAGGACGGCGCCTCCAACGGCCTCACCGCCCCGAACGGCCCGGCACAGGAACGGGTGATCCGACGGGCGCTGGCCAACGCCCGGCTGAGCGTCGAGGACGTGGACGCCGTGGAGGGCCACGGCACCGGCACCCGGCTCGGCGACCCGATCGAGGCCCGGGCGCTGCTGGCGACCTACGGGCGCGGCCGCTCCGCCGAACGCCCGCTCTGGCTCGGCTCGATCAAGTCCAACATCGGCCACACCCAGTCCGCCGCCGGGGTGGCGGGCGTGATCAAGATGGTCATGGCGATGCGCGACGGCACCCTGCCGCCCACGCTGCACGCGCAACGGCCGTCCGCCCAGGTCGACTGGTCGCCCGGCACGGTCCGGCTGCTGACCGAGCCGCGGCCGTGGCCGGCCGCCGACCGGCCCCGCCGCTCGGCGGTCTCCTCGTTCGGGATGAGCGGCACCAACGCCCACGTCATCCTGGAGCAGGCCCCGGAGCCCGAGCCCGTCGAGCCCGCCGCCGCCCCCGAGGGCACCGCCCCCGCCGAGGGCACCGGGCCCGCGCTCACCGCCGGCCCGCTGCCGTGGCCGCTGGCCGCGAAGACGGCGGACGGGCTGCGCGGCCAGGCCGTCCGGCTGCGCGACGCCATGACCGCGGACGACGCCCCGCGGCCGGTGGACGTCGCCCGCTCCCTGCTGACCCGGGCCGCGCTGCCCAGCCGCGCCGTGGTGCTCGGCGCCGAGCGCGCGGAACTGCTGGCCGGCCTGCAGGCGCTGGCCGACGGGGAGTCGGCGGCCAACCTGGTGCGCGGCGAGGCCGCCGGCGGCACCGGGGTGGTCTTCGTCTTCCCCGGCCAGGGCAGCCAGTGGGCCGCGATGGCCCGTGAACTCCTGGACGCCTCACCGGCGTTCCGACAGCGGCTGGAGCAGTGCGGGGCGGCGCTCGCGCCGTACGTCCCCTGGTCGCTGTCCGAGGTGCTGGGCGGCGCGCCGGACGCCCCCGACCTGAGCCGGGTGGACGTCGTCCAGCCGGTGCTCTGGGCGGTCATGGTGTCGCTGGCCGAGGCCTGGCGCTCGGTCGGCGTCCGCCCGGCCGCGGTCGTCGGCCACTCCCAGGGCGAGATCGCGGCGGCCTGCGTCGCCGGCGGCCTGACGCTGGAGGACGGCGCCCGGGTCGTGGCGCTGCGCAGCCGGGCGCTCGCCGCCCTCGCCGGCCGCGGCGGCATGGTCTCGCTGCCCGTCGGCCGGGAGCGGGCCACCGAGCTGATCGCCCCCTGGGGCGAGGGCCTCTGCGTCGCGGCGGAGAACGGCCCCGCCTCCACCGTGGTCTCCGGCGAGGCCGGCCCCGTCGAGGAGCTGCTGGCGCTCTGCGAGGCCCGGGAGGTGCGCGCCCGTCGCATCCCGGTGGACTACGCCTCGCACTCCCCGCAGGTCGAGGAGCTGCGCGAGCGCATCCTCGCCGACCTCGCGCCGATCACCCCCGGCTCCAGCGGCATCGCCTTCTACTCGACCGTCACCGGCGCGCCCATCGACACCGCGCGGATGGACGCCGGCTACTGGTACGACAACCTGCGCTCCACCGTCCGCTTCGAGCAGGCCACCCGCGCCCTGCTGGCCGACGGCCGCTCGGTGTTCGTGGAGAGCAGCCCGCACCCGGTGCTCACCATCGGCATCCAGGACACCGCGGACCAGGTGGGCACCCCGGTGACGGTCACCGGCACGCTGCGCCGCGAGGACGGCGGCCCGGACCGCCTCCTGGCGGGCGCCGCCGAGCTGTGGACCGCCGGGGTCGCCGTCGACTGGTCGGCGGCCTTCGCCGGCGGCACGCGCACCGCGCTGCCCACGTACGCCTTCCAGCGCCGCCGCTACTGGCCCGACCCGCTGCCCGCCCCGGCGCGGGCGGCCGGGGGCGGCGACCCCGCCGAGAGCGGATTCTGGGACGCCGTCGAGCGCGGCGACGCCGAGGAACTGGCCGCCACCCTGCGGCTGGACGAGGCGCCCGGGGTCCTGGACGCGGTGCTGCCCGCGCTGGCCGGCTGGCACCGCGGCCGCCGCCGGGGCGCGACCGTCGACTCCTGGCGCTACCGGGTCACCTGGACCCCCGTCCCCGACCTGCCCGCGCACCCCCGGCTGGGCGGCCGCTGGCTGCTCGCCCTCCCGGCGGGCGGGAACGGCGGGGAGGTCGCCGAGCTGCTGCGCTCGGCCGGGGCCGAGGTGGTCGAGCTGACCGTCGCCGCCGACGCCGACCGTACGGAGCTCGCCGAACGGCTGGGCGCCGCCGGCTCCGCCACGGGTGTGGTCTCGCTGCTGGCGAGCGCCGGGGACGCACCGCAGGCCCCGGCCGGGCCGGCCGCGACCGTCACCCTGCTCCAGGCCCTCGGCGACGCCGACCTCGACGCGCCGCTCTGGTCGCTCACCGGCGGCGCGGTGTCGATCGGCCGGGCGGACCCGCTGCGCAGCCCCGTCCAGGCGCTGGCCTGGGGCCTCGGCCGGGTCGCCGCGCTGGAGTACCCGCGCCGCTGGGGCGGTCTGATCGACCTTCCGGCCGTCCTGGACGCCCGGGCCGGAGCCCGGCTGGTGGCGCTGCTCGGCGGCGCCGCCGGGGGCGAGGACCAACTCGCCGTACGCGGCTCCGGGGTGTTCGCCCGCCGCCTGGCCCGCGCCCCGCGCGCGGCCGGGACGACGCTCGAACTGCCCGGCTCGGTGCTGGTCACCGGCGGTACCGGCGCGCTCGGCGCGGTCGTCGCCCGCTGGCTGGCCGGCCGCGGCGTGCCGCACCTGACCCTGCTCGGCCGGCGCGGCACGGCGGCGCCGGGCGTGGCGGACCTGGTCGCGGAGCTGACCGCACTGGGCACCCGGGTGACCGTGGCCGCCTGCGACCTGACCGACCGGGAGTCGCTGGCCGGCGTGCTGGCGCGGATCCCGGCGGAGTTCCCGCTGGTCGGCGTGGTGCACGCGGCCGGCGTCGGCCAGGCCATGATGCTGGACCGCACCGGCCCGGCGGAGCTGGCCGAGGTGCTCGGCGGCAAGGTCGCCGGCGCGCTGCACCTGGACGAGCTGACCCGGGGCCTGGACCTGCGGATGTTCGTCACCTTCGGTTCGGGCGCCGGCATCTGGGGCAGCGGCGGCCAGGCGGCCTACGCGGCCGCGAACGCCTACCTGGACGCGCTGGTCCTCCGGCGCCGGGCCGAAGGCCTGCCCGGCACCTCGGTCTCCTGGGGCGCCTGGGGCGAGGTGGGCATGGTGTCGACCGACGCCGTCCGCGACCACCTGCGCGAGCGCGGCATGGTGCCGATGGACCCGGACCTGGCGATCGAGGCGCTGGCCGGGGCCGTCGACGCGGGCGAGGACTGCCTGACCGTCGCCGACATCGACTGGCCCCGCTTCGTCGACACCTTCACCGCCACCCGGGTCAGCCCGCTGCTGGCCGACCTCCCCGAGGCGCGGACGGCGGACGAGGAGCCGGCCGGGGAGGACCGGCGCCCGGACCTCGGCCGCCGGCTCGCCCCGCTGCCCGAGGCGCAGCGCCGGCAGATCCTGCTGGACCTGGTCCGCACCGAGGTCGCCGCGGTGCTCAAGCACCCGGACGTCCGGGCCGTCGAGGCCGCGCGGACGTTCAAGGACCTGGGCTTCGAGTCGCTCACGGCGGTCGAGCTGCGCAACCGGCTGAACCGGGAGACCGGCCTGCGGCTGCCCGCGACCATGGTGTTCGACCACCCGACGCCGACCGCCCTGGTGGCCTACCTGGAACGGGAGTTGGACCTCGGTGCCGAGGCGGTCCCGGCCGGCGCCGAGCCGGCGGCGGTCCCGGCCGGCCTGGACGAGCCGATCGCGATCGTCGGCATCGGCTGCCGCTTCCCCGGCGGCGTCCGCTCGCCCGAGGACCTGTGGACCCTGGTGGCCGACGGCGCCGACGCGCTGTCCTCCTTCCCCGTCGACCGCGGCTGGCCGGACCGGGTGCCGGGCGTGGACAGCGCCGTCGGCGGCTTCGTGGACGACGCCACCGAGTTCGACGCCGGGCTGTTCGGCATCTCGCCGCGCGAGGCGCTGGCGATGGACCCGCAGCAGCGGCTGCTGCTGGAGGCCTCCTGGGAGGCCTTCGAGGACGCCGGCATCGATCCGCACGAGGTGCGCGGCAGCCGGACGGGCGTCTTCGCGGGCGCCTCGTCCTCGGGCTACGGCCACGGCCAGCTGCTCGACGGGGTCGAGGGGCACGTGCTGTCCGGCACCGCCAACAGCGTGATCTCGGGCCGCGTCTCGTACGTGTTCGGCCTGGAGGGTCCGGCGGTCACGGTGGACACGGCCTGTTCCTCCTCGCTGGTGGCGCTGCACCTCGCGGTGCAGGCGCTGCGGGTGGGCGAGTGCGGCATGGCGCTGGCCGGCGGCGTCGCCGTGATGGTGAACGCCGGCGCGTTCGGCGAGTTCAACCGGCAGGGCGGCCTGGCCTCGGACGGCCGCTGCAAGGCCTTCGCGGCCGGTGCGGACGGTACGGGCTGGGGCGAGGGCGTCGGTGTGCTGGTGCTGGAGCGGCTGTCGGACGCCCGGCGCAACGGGCACCAGGTGCTCGCGGTGGTCCGAGGCAGCGCGGTCAACCAGGACGGTGCGTCGAACGGCCTCACCGCGCCGAACGGTCCCTCGCAGGAGCGGGTGATCCGACAGGCCCTCGCCAACGCGGGGCTGGCGGTATCGGACGTGGACGCGGTGGAGGCGCACGGCACCGGCACCCGGCTGGGTGACCCGATCGAGGCGCAGGCACTGCTGGCGACCTACGGCCGGGACCGGGCCGGTGAGCCGCTCCGGCTGGGCTCGGTGAAGTCCAACCTGGGGCACACCCAGGCCGCGGCCGGTGTCGCGGGTGTGATCAAGATGGTGCAGGCGCTGCGGCACGGCGTGCTGCCGGCCACCCTGCACGTGGACGAGCCGACGCCGCAGGTGGACTGGTCGGCGGGCGCGGTGGAACTGCTCACCGAGGCCCGGCCGTGGTCGCCGGGCGAACGCCCGCGCCGGGCGGGCGTGTCCGCCTTCGGGATCAGCGGGACCAACGCCCACGTCCTGCTGGAGCAGGCGCCGCCCGTCGAGGAGACGGCGCCGGTCGAGGAGGCCGCCGGGCCGACGCCGTGGGTGGTGTCGGCGCAGAGCGCCGGGGCGCTGAAGGCCCAGGCGGCGCGGCTGGCCGGGGCGTTGGACACCGACGCCCGTCCGCAGGACGTGGCGTGGTCGCTGGCGACCGGGCGGGCCGGGCTGGCCCACCGCGCGGTGGTGCTCGGCGACGGCCGGGCGGCGCTGCTGGAGGGTCTGGCGGCGCTGGCGGCGGGCGAGCCGTCGGCGCGGGTGGTCGCGGGCGTCACGGCCGAGGGCCGGACGGCGTTCCTGTTCACCGGTCAGGGCGCGCAGCGGGTCGGCATGGGTGCCGGGTTGTACGAGGTGTTCCCGGTGTTCGCCGAGGCCTTCGACGCGGTCTGCGCGGAGTTCGACCTGCTGCTGGACCGTCCGGTGAAGGACGTCGTCTTCGCGGGTGCGGCGGACCTGGACCGTACGGTGTGGGCGCAGGCCGGGCTGTTCGCGGTCGAGGTGGCGCTGTTCCGGCTGCTGGAGTCCTGGGGCGTGGTCCCGGACGTGCTGCTCGGGCACTCGATCGGTGAGGTGGCGGCGGCGCACTGTGCCGGGGTGTTCTCGCTGGCGGACGCCTGTGCGCTGGTGGCGGCGCGGGGCCGGTTGATGGACGCGCTGCCGAGCGGCGGGGCGATGCTGGCGGTGCAGGCCGGCGAGGCCGAGGTCCGCGAGGCGATCGGCGACCGGCTGGACGTCGCGGCCGTCAACGGGCCTGCCTCGGTGGTGGTTTCGGGGCCGGCGGAGGTGGTCGAGGAGTTCGCGGCGCGCTGGTCGGCCGAGGGCCGCAAGACCCGTCGCTTGGCCGTCTCGCACGCCTTCCACTCGGCCCTGATGGAGCCGATGCTCGCCGAATTCGCCTCCGTTCTGGCCGACTTGACCTTCGCCGAGCCGAAGGTACCGATCGTGTCGACGCTGACCGGCTCGCCCGCCGAGCCGGGTCTGCTGACCACGCCGGAGTACTGGGTGCGCCAGGTCCGCGAGGCCGTCCGCTTCGCCGACGGCGTCGAGGCCCTGCACGGCCGGGGCGTGACCCGCTTCCTGGAGGTCGGCCCGGACGGCGTACTGACCGCTCTCGCCGCCCCGTTGGTACCCGACGCCGTGGGCGCGCCGCTGCTGCGCAAGGACCGGGACGAGCACGAGAGCGCTCTGGCCGCCCTGGCCGCGCTCTGGACGGCGGGCGCCGCGATCGACTGGTCCGCGGTGCTGCCCGCCGGCCGGCGCGTCGCCCTGCCGACGTACGCCTTCCAGCGCGAGCGCTACTGGCCCCGGTCCATCGACCTGGGGAGCCTCGTGGCCGACCCGGCCGAGGCCCGGTTCTGGCGGGCGGTCGAGAACCAGGACCTGGCCGGGCTGGCCGAGGCGCTGGAGATCGGCCGGGCACCCGAGGAGCTGGAGTCCGTCCTGCCGGTGCTGTCCTCGTGGCGGCAGCGCCGCCAGGTCGACTCGGTGGTGGACTCCTGGCGCTACGAGGTGGTCTGGAAGCCGCTGACCGGCCTCACGGAGACCCTCCTGTCGGGGCGCTGGCTGCTGGTGACGGCCGAGGGGGCACCCGTGGAGGCCGTCGAAGCGGCACTGCGGGCCGCCGGCGCGGACGTGGTGACGCTGGCCGGCGAGGGCCTCGGCCGGAAGGAACTGGCCGACCGTGTCCGCGAGTCGGCCGCCGAGGGCGAGCCGGTGAACGTGCTCTCCCTGCTCGCCGTGGCCGAGCAGCCGCAGGGCCCGGGCTCGCAGGTGTCCTCCGGCGTGGCCGGGACGCTGACGCTGGTCCAGGCACTGGGCGACGCGGGCGTCCGGGCCAGGCTGTGGTCGGCGACCGTCGGTGCGGTGTCGGTGGGCCGGGCGGACCGGTCGGTGAGCCCGGCGCAGGCGCAGATCTGGGGTCTGGGCCGGGTGGCCGCACTGGAACTGCCGGACCTGTGGGGCGGGTTGGTCGACCTTCCGCCGGTGCTGGACGAGCGGGCCGGCCGCCGGCTGGTGGCGGTGCTCGGCGGTGCCGAGGACCAGGTCGCCGTGCGCTCCTCGGGCGTCTACGGGCGCCGGGTGGTGCGGGCCGCGCAGCGGAGCGGCCGCGGCGGCGTTTGGACCCCGTCCGGGACGGTGCTGGTGACCGGCGGTCTGGGTGCGCTGGGTGCGGAGGTGGCGCGTTGGCTGGCCGGGCGCGGGGTGCCGCACCTGGTGCTGACCGGCCGTCGTGGCGAGCGGACGCCGGGCGCCGCCGAGCTGGTGGCCGAACTGACCGGTCTGGGTGCCCGGGTGACGGTCGCCGCCTGTGACGTGGCGGACCGTGACGCGGTCGCCGCCGTCCTGGCCGCGGTGCCCGCCGAGCTGCCGCTCACGGGCGTGGTGCACACCGCGGGCGTGGTGGACGACGGCGTGCTGGACGGCGAGACGGTCGAGCGGTTCGAGCCGGTCTTCGCCGGCAAGGTCGGCGGCGCCGATCTGCTGGACGAGCTGACGGCCGGTCCGGAGCTCGATCTGTTCGTGGTCTTCTCCTCGGTCGCGGCGACCTGGGGCAGTGGTGGTCAGGGCGCCTACGCGGCGGCCAACGCCCACTTGGACGCCCTGGTGCAGCGGCGCCGGGCGCGGGGTCTGCGGGGCACGTCGGTGGCCTGGGGGCCGTGGGCGGGTGAGGGCATGGCCGCCCAGGGAGACGCCGCCGACCAGCTGCGCCGTCGTGGCCTGGCCGTGATGGACCCGGAGTTGGCGGTGTCGGCCCTGGCACGGGCGGTGGACGCGGACGAGGTCTGTGTGACCGTCGCGGACGTGGACTGGCAGCTGTTCGCGCCGGCCTTCACGGCCGTGCGCACCAGCCGGCTGCTGGCGGAGCTGCCGGAGGCCGTCGGCGCGCAGGCGCCGGTGGTCGAGGCCGTGGGGCGGTCCTCGGAGTTCCGGGAGCGGCTGGCGGAGACCGCGGCCGGGCACCGGGAGCGGATGCTGGTGGACCTGGTCCGGACCGGTGCGGCCGCCGTCCTCGGGCACGTTTCGATGGAGGCGGTGGACGCCGGTCAGGCGTTCCGCGACCTCGGCTTCGACTCGCTGACGGCGGTGGCCCTGCGCAACCTGCTGGTGAAGGAGACCGGGCTCCCGCTGTCGGCCACGCTGGTGTTCGACTATCCGACGCCGGTGGTGCTGGCGCGGCATCTGGCCGAGGAACTGCTGGAGTCGGTGCCCGAGGCGGCGGTGGCCGCGGAGCTGCCGCGCGCGGCGGTGTCCGCCGCTGAGGACCCGGTGGTGATCGTGGGCATGAGCGCCCGCTATCCGGGCGGGGTGCGGTCGGCGGCCGAGCTGTGGGAGCTGGTCGCGGCCGGAGCCGACGGGGTCACCGGCTTCCCGACCGACCGCGGCTGGCCGCTCGACGCGGTCGGCGCCGCGGCGGCGCGCGGCGGCTTCGTGGAGAGCGTCACGGAGTTCGACGCCGGGCTGTTCGCGATCTCGCCGCGCGAGGCGCTGGCGATGGACCCGCAGCAGCGGATCCTGCTGGAGGCCTCCTGGGAGGCCTTCGAGGACGCCGGGATCGACCCGCGCTCGGTGCGCGGCGAGCAGATCGGCGTCTTCGTCGGAGCCTCCAGCTCCGGCTACGGTGCCGCCGGCGGCCTGGAGGAGGTCCAGGGCCATGTGCTGGCCGGGACGGCGAACAGCGTGATCTCCGGCCGGGTGGCGTACGCCTTCGGTCTGGAGGGTCCGGCCGTCACCGTGGACACGGCCTGCTCCTCCTCGCTGGTGGCCCTGCACTGGGCGGCGCAGGCGCTGCGCGAGGGCGACTGCGGGCTCGCGCTGGCCGGTGGTGTCACCGTGCTGGCCACCCCCGGGGTGTTCGGCGAGTTCGACCGCCAGGGCGGCCTGGCCGCCGACGGCCGCTGCAAGGCCTTCGCGGCCGGTGCGGACGGTACGGGCTGGGGCGAGGGCGTCGGTCTTCTGGTGCTGGAGCGGCTCTCGGACGCGCGCCGCAACGGGCACGAGGTGCTGGCGGTGGTCCGGGGCAGCGCGGTCAACCAGGACGGCGCGTCCAACGGCCTCACCGCGCCGAACGGTCCGGCTCAGCAGCGGGTGATCCGGCAGGCGCTGGCGAGTGCCGGGCTGTCGGCCGCCGAGGTGGACGCGGTCGAGGCGCACGGCACGGGCACCGTGCTGGGCGACCCGATCGAGGCCCAGGCGCTGCTGGCGACCTACGGCCGGGGCCGCGACGGCGAGCCGCTCTGGCTCGGCTCGGTGAAGTCGAACATCGGGCACACCCAGGCCGCCGCGGGTGTGGCGGGTGTGATCAAGATGGTGCAGGCGATGCGCCACGGGGTGCTCCCGGCGACCCTGCACGTGGACGAGCCCAGCGCCGAGGTGGACTGGTCGGCGGGCGCGGTGGAACTGCTCACCGAGGCGCGCTCCTGGCCCGAGCTGGACCGGCCGCGCCGCGCGGGCGTGTCCTCCTTCGGCATCAGCGGCACCAACGCCCATGTGATCATCGAGCGCCCCGAGCCCGGGCCGGTGCCCGCGCCGGTGGCGGGGGCCGGCTCCGGCCCCGTCCCGTGGGCGCTGTCCGCCCGCACCGCCGAGGGGCTGCGCGGCCAGGCCGAACGGCTGCGCGAGCACGTGCGGGAGCACGGGACGACGGACCTCCGGGACGTCGGCCGCGCCCTGGCCACCACCCGCGCCGCGCTGGAGCACCGGGCGGTCGTCGTCGGATCCGACCGCGAGGAACTGCTGCGCGGGCTGGCCGCCGTCGTCGACGGCGCGCCGAGCGCGGCCGTGGTCTCCGAGCGCGCGGGCGACGGCCGGGTGGCGTTCCTGTTCACCGGCCAGGGTGCGCAGCGGGCCGGGATGGGACGTGACCTCCACGCCCGCCACCCGGTGTTCGCGGAGGCCTTCGACGCGGTCTGCGCGGAGTTCGACCTGCTGCTGGACCGCTCGGTCAAGGACGTGGTGTTCGAGGGCACCGAGGACCTGGACCGTACGGTGTGGGCGCAGGCCGGTCTGTTCGCGGTCGAGGTGGCGCTGTTCCGGCTGCTCGAATCCTGGGGCGTGGTCCCGGAGTCGATGCTCGGCCACTCGATCGGCGAGATCGCCGCGGCGCACTGCGCCGGGGTGTTCCCGCTGCCGGACGCCTGCGCCCTGGTGGCCGCGCGCGGCCGGCTGATGGAGGCACTGCCCGAGGGCGGGGCGATGCTGGCGGTCCAGGCCACCGAGGCCGAGGTCCGCGAGGCGATCGGCGGCCGCCTGGACGTCGCCGCCGTCAACGGCCCGGCCGCCGTGGTGGTCTCCGGCCCCGTCGAGGTGGTCGAGGAGTTCGCCGCGCGCTGGTCGGCGGCCGGGGTGAGGACGCGCCGGCTGGCCGTCTCGCACGCCTTCCACTCGGCCCTGATGGAGCCGATGCTGGACGACTTCGCGGCCGTCCTGAAGGGCCTGGCCTTCAGCGAGCCGGGCATCCCGGTGGTCTCCGCCCTGACCGGCGGGATCGCCGGGCCCGGCCTGCTCACCACCCCCGACTACTGGGTGCGCCAGGTCCGCGAGGCCGTCCGCTTCGCCGACGGCGTCGAGACCCTGCACGGCCAGGGCCTGACCCGGTTCGCCGAACTGGGCCCCGACGGCGTGCTGTCCGCGCTGGTGGCCCGGATCGTCCCGGACGCCGTCGGCGTGCCGCTGCTGCGCGAGGGACGGGACCACGTGCCGTCCGCCGTCGGGCGGCTCTGGACGGCCGGCGTGCCGGTGGACTGGGCGGCCGTGCTGCCCGGTGGCCGGCGGGTGGACCTGCCGACCTACGCCTTCCAGCGGGACCGCTACTGGCCGGAGCCGACGGCGGCGGCGCAGCCCGTCGACCCGGCGGAGGAACGGTTCTGGGAGGCGGTCGAGCGCGAGGACCTCGGCGAGCTGGCCGAGACTCTGGACGCCCGGCCGGAGGCCGTCGGGACGGCGCTGGCCGCGCTGTCCTCCTGGCGTCGCCGCCGTCGCCAGGACGCCCGCACCGACGCCTGGCGCCACCGGGTGCTGTGGCAGCCGGCCGCCGCGCCGTCCGGCCGGGCCGTGCTGGACGGGACCTGGCTGGTCGTCGCCCCGGAGGGCGAGGAGCTGGCGGCCGAGGCGCAGAGCAGCCTGGTCGCCGCCGGGGCCCGGACGCTGCGGCTGGCCGTCGACGGCGACGCGGGCGACGCGGGCGACGGAGCCCACGGAACCCACGGAACCCACGGAACCCACGGAACCCACGGGACGGACCGCGCGGCGCTGGCCGCGCGGCTGCGGACCGTGCTCGACGGGGCCGGTGCGCTCGCCGGCGTGCTCGCGGTGCCCGGCGACCGGGTCGCCGAGCTGGCGACGCTCGCCCAGGCCCTGGACGACACCGGTCTGACCGCCCCGCTGTGGGCGATCACCGCCGGTGCGGTGTCGACCGGCCCGGCGGACCCGCCGGCCGACCCGGGCCAGGCCACCGTCTGGGGCCTCAGCCGCGGCCTCGACCTGGCCGGTCCGGACTGCTGGGGCGGAATCGTCGACCTCCCGGTGCGCCGGGACGCCGCCGCCTGGGACCGCCTCGCGCAGACGCTCACCGGACCGGAGCAGGAGGCCGCGATCCGCGACGGGCGGGTCCTCGCCCGCCGGCTGGTCCCGGCCCCGGCCGGGGCGGCGGCCGGGCAGGTGCGGTGGCCGGACACCGGCACCGTCCTGATCACCGGTGGCACCGGGGCGCTCGGCCGGCGGGTCGCCCGCCGGCTGGCCGACCTGGGCGTGCCGCGCCTGCTGCTGGTCGGCCGGCGCGGTGAGCGGGCGCCCGGCGTCGCCGACCTGCTCGCCGAGCTGCGGGCGGCCGGAACCGAGGCGACGGTGGCGGCCTGCGACGTCGCCGACCGGGCGGCGCTCGCCGGGCTGCTCGCCGCGGTCCCCGCCGAGCACCCGCTCACCGCGGTGGTGCACGCGGCCGGGGTCGGCGACGACACCACGGCCGACGCGCTCACCCCGGAGCGGATCGCCGAGGTGCTGCGGCCCACCGTGGACGGCGCCCGCCACCTGCACGAGCTGACCTCGGGTCTGGACCTGAGCGCCTTCGTGCTGTTCTCCTCGGTGGCCGGGGTCTGGGGTGCCGCCCAGCCCGCCCGGGCGGCGGCCAACGCCTACCTGGACGCGCTGGCCGAGGCCCGCCGGGCCGCCGGCCTGGCGGCCACCTCGATCGCCTGGGGGCCGTGGGCCGCCGCCGACGGGCTGACCGCCGACGCCGCCGGCCTGCTGGCCCGCACCGGGCTGCGGGCGCTGGACCCGGACGCGGCGCTCGACCTGCTCGCCCGTCTGCCCCGGGAGGCCTGCCTCACCGTCGCGGACGTCGACTGGGAGCGCTTCGCCGCCTCGTACACGCTCAGCCGGCCGCGCCGGCTGCTGGACGGGGTCCCGGCCGCACGGCGCACCGCCGGCACGGCCGACGAGCCCGTGCCGGCGGACGCGGCGGCGCTGCGCGAGCGGCTCGCCGGGCTGCCGGACGAGGAGCGGCACCGGGCCGTGCTCGACCTGGTCCGCGCCCACGCCGCCGGCGTGCTCGGGCACGACGGCGCCGAGGCGGTCGCACCGGAGCGGCCGTTCCTGGAACTGGGCGTCAACTCGCTCAGCGCGATCGAGCTGCGCGACCGGCTCCGGACGGCCGTCGGGGTGCCGCTGGAGAGCACCGTGGTGTTCGACAGCGGGACCGCGGCCGAGCTGGCCCGGCGGGTCCTGGCGGCCCTCGGCGGGTCCGCCGCCGCCGAGCCGCAGGAGCGGACCGGGATCCTGCGGACCCTGTACGCCGAGTCGATGCGGCAGAACAAGCTCCACAAGTACATGGAGTTCCTGTCCGACGCGGCCTCCTACCGGCCGATGTTCGACTCGCCCGAGGAGGTCACCGAGCCGCCCGCGCCGGTCTTCCTGGCGCGCGGGCCGAAGCGGCCGCGGGTGGTCTGCCACACCGGCATGTCGGCGCTGGGCGGCGTGCACGAGTTCGCCCGCTTCGCCGCCTCCTTCAACGGCAGCCACGACGTGATCGCGCTGCCGCTGCCCGGCTACCGGGACGGGGAGCAGCTGCCGGCCGGCCTGGAGGCCTCGCTGGACTGGCAGGCCAGGGCACTGGTCGAGGTCGCCGGGGACGCTCCGTTCGTGCTCCTCGGGCACTCCGGCGGCGGGCTGCTCGCCCACGCGCTGACCCGCCGGCTGGAGGCGATGGGCGTGCCGGTGGCCGGCGTGGTCCTGGTGGACACCTATCCGATGGACCGTCCGATGCACCAGGAGTGGCTGTCGGAGCTGACCGAGGGCACCTTCGGGCGTGAGGAGCTGGCCGTACCGATGACCGACACCCGGCTCACCGCGCAGGCCTGGTACGGCCGGATGTACCTCGGCTTCCGGGCCGAGGAGGTCGCCGCCGCCACCCTGGTGGTCCGGGCCTCGGACCCGATCGGCGAGTGGACCCGGGAGGACGACTGGCGCGCCACCTGGGACCGGCCGCACCGTACGGTGGACGTCCCCGGCAACCACTTCACGGTGATGATGGAGCACGGCGCCACGACCGCCGCGGCCGTCCGGGAGTGGCTGGACACCCTGGTCGAGCCCGGTGGTGCGCGGGCCGCCGAAGGGTGACCGGACGCGGAACCGCCCGGGAGCGTCTCGTACGCTCCCGGGCGGTTCCGTCCGCGGGCCGCCGGCTCAGGCGCGGTACGCGACCCGCAGCGGCAGGCGCTTGAGGCCCAGCACGAAGTTGAACCGGGTGTGCCACTCCAGCTCCGTGGAGGCCAGCTCGATCCTCCCGTAGCGCCGCAGCAGCTCGGTGATGGTCAGGCAGACCTCGGTCCGGCCGAGCATCGCGGCGATGCAGTAGTGCGGCCCGGAGCCGAAGGCGAGCGACTTCACGCCCTCGCGGCGCAGGTCCAGGCGGTCCGGGTCGGGGAACCTCGCCGGGTCGCGGTGGGCGGCGCCGAGGATCGCCAGGACGACGTCGCCGGCCGGGATGCGCTGCCCGGATACGACGAGGTCGTCGGTCAGGTGCCGCAGGATGACCTGCACCGTGGAGTTGTAGCGGGCCAGCTCCTCGAAGCAGTCGCCCATCATCCCCGGGTTCGCCCGCAGCAGCTCCAGCTGGTCGGGGTTGGTCAGCAGGGCGTGCAGGCTGTTGCCGATGACGTTGATCGTGGTCTCGTGCCCGGCGTTGAACAGCAGCAGCACCTGGGCGATCACGTCCTCGTCGCTGAGCCCCTCGCCGTCCTCGTCCTTCGCCATCAGCATGGTCAGGACGTCGTCCCGGGGCTCGGCCCGGCGCAGCTCCATCTGGTGCCGGATGTAGGCGCTGAACTCCGGCTCGGCCTGGTTCATCGCGTCCCGCATCCGCGGGGTGATCAGCGGGTCGATGATGTTGGCGATCGCGTTCGTCCACTTGAGGCACTTGTCCGCGTCCTCGATCGGAATGCCCAGCAGACCGCAGATCACCGCGACCGGGACGGGGGCGGCGAGCTGCTCGATCAGGTCGACCTCGCCCTCGCCCATGTCGTCGATCAGCCGGTTGACGATGCGCAGGATCTCCGGCTCCAGGCGCTGCACGGCGCGCGGCGTCACCGCCCGGGCGATGATGCGGCGCAGCTTGCGGTGCTCCTCGCCGTGCTTCACCAGCATCCAGCGGCTCAGGCTGCGCATCGCCGGGCTGTCGGGACCGCCGCGCTGCTCCGCGAACGCCGGATCCGTGGTGACGCTGGAGGACGCCTGCGGGGAGCGCAGGAACGCGTCCACGTCGTCGTACCGGCTGAGCGTCCAGAATCCGTACGGCGAATGGTGAATGGGTTCCGTCTCGCGCAGCCGCCGATAGTAGGCGTATCTGTTCCTATGGAGCTGCGGATCGTTGAGGTCGAAGAGAACCCTGGTCCTTTGCCGCTCCACCATGACCCGGCCAATCATCGCGAGGAAATTTTTCCCCCAGGCTCCGGCGGGCGGTGATGAGGGGTCAACCCCTATCCTTCCCGGCGGCGTGCTGGTTAAGGGGGAATCCTTGAGGCTAGGGGTGGTTGACGGTGCCGGGCCGCGATTAGCCTGCGTCGGGCGGGACCGGTGAATTGGGCGGCTGGTGCACGCGGCGGCGGCGAAAGTCCAGGAATTCCCGTAACGGGCCGGCCGGTCGTCTCCGTCTATTCGTCGCGCCATCCGTGGAAGAGGGTTTCACCAGATGGTTGATAAGGATACGCTTCGCGATTATCTGAAGCGGGTCACCGCCGATCTCCACCGGACCAGGCAGCGCCTGGCCGATTTCGAGGCGGCGGACGCCGAACCGCTGGCGATCATCGGGATGAGTTGCCGGTTCCCCGGCGGCGTCCGTTCACCGGAGGACCTCTGGCGGCTGGTGGCCGACGGCGCCGACGCCATCGGCCCCTTCCCGGAGGACCGCGGCTGGGCCCTCGACCACCTCTTCGACGACGACCCGGACCGGGCCGCGACCAGCTACGTGCGCGAGGGCGGCTTCGTCACCGGGGCCACCGAGTTCGACCCCGGGTTCTTCGACATCTCGCCGCGCGAGGCGCTGGCGATGGACCCGCAGCAGCGGCTGCTGCTCCAGGCGTGCTGGGAGGCCGTCGAGCGCGCCCGCCTCGACCCCACCTCGCTGCGCGGCAGCGACACCGGCGTCTTCATCGGCGCCGGCGACCAGAAGTACACCGCGCTGGTCGCCGGGGCGCCGCACGAGGGCGGCGAGGGCTACCTGCTCACCGGCGGCGCCAGCGCCGTCATCTCGGGCCGGGTCTCCTACGCGATGGGCCTGGAGGGCCCCGCGATCACCGTGGACACCGCCTGCTCCTCCTCCCTGGTCGCGCTCCACCTGGCCGCCCGTTCGGTGCGCCAGGGCGAGTGCTCGCTGGCACTGGTCGGCGGCGTCACCGTGATGGCCACCCCGGGCGTGTTCACCGAGTTCAGCAAGCAGCGCGGGCTGGCCGGGGACGGCCGCTGCAAGTCCTTCGCCGCCGCGGCCGACGGCACCGGCTGGTCCGAGGGCGTCGGCGTGCTCCTGGTGGAGCGGCTCTCCGACGCGCGCCGGCTCGGGCACCCGGTGCTCGCCGTGGTGCGCGGCTCGGCGGCCAACCAGGACGGCGCCTCCAACGGGCTCACCGCCCCCAACGGGCCGTCCCAGCAGCGGGTCATCATGCAGGCCCTGGCCGGCGCCAAGCTGTCCACCGGGGACGTCGACCTGGTCGAGGCGCACGGCACCGGCACCGAGCTGGGCGACCCGATCGAGGCCCAGGCCCTGCTGGCCACCTACGGCCAGGGCCGGGCGCAGGACCGTCCGCTGTGGCTCGGCTCGGTCAAGTCCAACATCGGGCACGCCCAGGCCGCGGCCGGCGTGGCCGGCGTGATCAAGGCCGTGATGGCCCTGCGGCACGGCGTGCTGCCGGCCACCCTGCACGTCGACGGACCGACCCCGCACGTGGACTGGTCGGCCGGCGCGGTGGAACTGCTCACCGAGTCCCGGCCCTGGCCGCGCGGCGCCGAGCCGCGCCGTGCGGGCGTCTCCTCGTTCGGCATCAGCGGCACCAACGCCCACATCATCCTGGAGGAGGCCGACGAGCCCGCGGCCGACGAGCCGGCGGCCGCGGAGCCCGGGGCGGCGGAGGCCGCGGCAGGCCCGGCCGGCGGGGAACTCCCCTTCGTCCTCGGCGCCAAGAGCGAGGCCGCGCTGCGCGGCCAGGCCGCGCGGCTGCGCGCCCTGCTGACGGCCGACCCGGCGGTGCACCCGGCGGACCTCGGCCGCTCGCTGGCCGTCACCCGCGCCGCGCTGAGCCACCGCGCGGTGGTCGTCGCCGCCGACCGCGCCGGCCTGCTGGCCGGCCTGGCCGCCCTGGAGGACGGCACCGAGAGCGGCCGGGTGGTGCGCGGCGCCGCCGCCCGCAGGAGCGGCAAGCTGGCCTTCCTGTTCACCGGCCAGGGCGCCCAGCGCGCCCGGATGGGCGCCGAACTGGCCGCCGCCCAGCCCGTGTTCGCCGAGGCCCTGGCCGAGGTGTGCGAACGGCTGGACCCGCACTTCGACCCGCCGCTGCGCGCCGTGCTCGACGCCGAGCCCGGCAGCGACACCGCCGCGCTGCTCGACCGGACCGCCTACACCCAGGCCGCGCTGTTCGCCGTCGAGGTGGCGCTGTACCGCCTGGCGACCGCCTTCGGCCCGGCCCCCGACTTCCTGCTCGGCCACTCGGTCGGCGAGGTCGCCGCCGCCCACGTCGCGGGCGTGCTCCCGCTGGACGACGCCTGCACCCTGGTCGCCGCGCGCGGCCGGCTGATGCAGGCGATGCCCGAGGGCGGCGCGATGCTCGCCGTCGGCGCGGACGAGGCGCGGGTCCGCGAGGACCTGGCCGCGGTGGCCGACCGGGTCGCCGTCGCCGCCGTCAACGGGCCGGCCTCGACGGTCGTCTCCGGCGACCGCGAAGCGGTCCTGGCGCTCGCCGCCACCTGGCGCGAACGCGGCCTGCGCACCCGCGAGCTGCGGGTCTCGCACGCCTTCCACTCGCCGCACATGGACGGCATGCTGGCGGAGTTCCGCGAGGTCGTCGCGGGGCTCGCGTTCCGGCCGCCGGTGATCCCGGTGGTCTCCAACCTCACCGGCGCCCCCGTCGGCGCCGAGCAGCTGGCCGACCCGGACCACTGGGTCCGGCAGGTCCGCGAGACCGTCCGGTTCGCCGACGGGGTCCGGCACCTCGACGGGCAGGGCGTCACCCGCTACCTCGAACTCGGGCCCGACGGCGTGCTCACCGCCATGGCCCGGGAGAGCCTCGCCCACCGCGAGGACACCGTCTTCCTGGCCCCGCTGCTGCGCCGCGACCGGCCCGAGCCGCTGAGCGTCGCCACCGCGCTGGCCGGCCTGCACGTGCACGGCGGCGCCGTCGACTGGGCCGCCGTCTTCGGTGACGGACGCCTGCTGGACCTGCCGACCTACGCCTTCGAGACCGCGCCGTACTGGCCCAACACCGCCTCCTGGCGCGGCGACGTCACCGCGGCGGGCCTGAGCGCCATCGGCCACCCTATGATCGGCGCCGGGATCTCGCTCGCCGGCGGGGACGAACTGCTGTTCACCGCACGGCTGTCCGCCGACGCCCACCCGTGGCTGGCCGACCACCGGGTGCACGGCCGGGTCGTCGTTCCGGGCACCGCCTTCGTCGAACTCGCCGTCCACGCGGGCGACCAGGCCGGCTGCGGGGACCTCGACGAACTGGTCCTGGAGGCCCCGCTGGCGCTGCCCGACCGCGGCGCGGTCCAGGTCCAGGTGGCGGTCGGCGCCGCCGGCCCGGACGGCCGCCGCACCGTCACGGTGCATGCCCGGCCCGAGGAGCGGGCCGACGACAACTGGCCGGACCGGCCCTGGACCCGGCACGCGACCGGCGTGCTGGCCCCCACCGCCGACGGCGCGGCGGCCGAGCGGGCGCCGCAGCAGTGGCCCCCCGCCGACGCCGCCCCGGCCGACGTGGACGCCGTGTACGAGCTGCTGGACACGGCCGGACTGGCGTACGGCCCGGCCTTCCGCGGCCTGGCCGCCGCCTGGCGCCACGGTGACGCGATCCTGCTGGAGGCCCGGGCCAAAGACCCCGACGAGGCCCGCCGCTACGGCCTGCACCCGGCGCTGCTGGACGCCGTCCTGCACGCCCTCGCGGTCCGTTCGACGGCCGACGGGGGAGCCGACGGCACCCCGCTCACCGCCGGACTGCCGTTCTCCTGGACCGGGGTCGCCCTGCGCGCCTCCGGCGCCCCCGGCCTCCGCGCCCGGATCACCCCGCTGGGTGAGGACGCGCTCTCCCTGGTGGCCTGGGACGGCGACGGCCGGCCGGTCGTCACCGTCGAGCGCCTCGTGCTGCGCGCGGCCGCCCCCGCCGGTCCGTCCGCCGACCCGGCCGGGCTGTACCGGGTCGACTGGCGGCGCCCGGCGGACGGCGGCACCGAGGTCGCCGTGCCCGCGGACCTCGCGCTGCTGGACGCCGAGGACGCCCTGGCCGCGGCCGTCGACGAGGACGGCCACGTGCCCGGAATCGTGGTGCTGCCATGCCCGGCCGGCTCGGCGCGGGAGGCCGTCGCCCGGGTGCTGACGGTGCTTCAGGACTGGCTGGCCGACGACCGCTTCACACCCGCCCGCCTGGTGGTGCTCACCCGCGACGCGGTCGCCGCCGCCCCCGGCGACCCGGTCGCCGACCCGGCCGGCGCCGCCGCCTGGGGCCTGGTGCGCACCGCGCAGACCGAGCACCCCGACCGCTTCGTCCTGCTGGACGCCCCCGCCGGGGCGCCGGTGCCGACCGAGGTGCTGACCGCCGCCGTCGCCTGCGGCGAACCCCAACTGGCGCTGCGCGACGGCGAACTCGCCGCCGCCCGACTGGTCCGCGCGGCCGTGCCCGCCGGCCTGCCGGCCCCGGCCGGAGCCGGGGCCTGGCGGCTGGACACCCGCGCCCCGGGCACCCTGGAGGCCCTCGAACTGCTGCCGGTCGACCCGGCCGCCCCGCTGGCCTCCGGCGCGGTGCGGCTCGGCGTGCGCGCGGCGGGCCTGAACTTCCGCGACGTGCTGGGCGCGCTCGGCATGTACCCGGGCGAGGTCGTGCTCGGCGGCGAGGCCGCCGGCGTGGTGCTGGAGGTCGGACCGGACGTCGAGGGCCTGCGCCCGGGCGACCGGGTGTTCGGCCTCTGCCCGGCCGCGTTCGGCCCCGTCGCCGTCACCGACCACCGGCTGCTCGCGCCGATGCCCGCGCACTGGTCCTTCGCCGAGGCCGCGGCCGTCCCGATCGCCTACGCCACCGCCTACTACGGCCTGGTGGACCTGGCCGGCCTGCGGGCCGGCGAGTCGGTGCTGATCCACGCCGCCGCGGGCGGCGTCGGCACCGCCGCCGTCCAGGTCGCCCGGCACCTGGGCGCCGAGGTCTACGGCACCGCCAGCCCGGCCAAGTGGGAGGCGGTGCGCGCCCTGGGCGTCGCCGCCGACCGGATCGCCTCCTCCCGGGACACCGGCTTCGCCCGGCGCTTCGCCGAGGCCACCGACGGCCGCGGCATGGACGTGGTGCTGGACGCCCTGGCCGGCGAGTTCGTCGACGCCTCGCTCGACCTGCTGCCGCGCGGCGGCCGCTTCATCGAGATGGGCAAGACCGACGTCCGCGACCCCGGCGAGGTCGCCGCCCGCCACCCCGGCGTGCGCTACCAGGCCTTCGACCTGATCGAGGCCGGCCCCGAGCGGATCGGCGAGATCCTCGCCAGCCTGCTGGAGCTGTTCCGCGCCGGCGAGCTGCGGCTGCCGCCGCTGCGCGCCTGGGACGTGCGCACCGCCCCCGAGGCGTTCCGCCACGTCGGCCAGGCCCGCCAGATCGGCAAGGTCGTCCTCACCCTGCCGCGCGCCTTCGACCCGGACGGCACCGTCCTGGTCACCGGCGGCACCGGCGGCCTCGGCCGGGTCCTCGCCGAGCACCTGGCGACCGCCCACGGCGTCCGCCACCTCACCCTGCTCAGCCGTACCGGGCCCGCCGCCGAGGGCGCTGCCGCGCTCACCGAGGCGCTGGCCGAACGGGGCGCGCAGGTCGAACTGCTCGCCTGCGACGCCGCCGACCGGGACGCGCTCGCCGCGGTGCTGGCCGGGCTCACCCGCCCGCTGACCGGGGTGTTCCACCTGGCCGGCGTGGTGGACGACGCCGTGGTCACCGGCCTGACCCCGCAGCGCGCCGCCGCCGTCCTGCGCGCCAAGGCGGACGCCGCCGCGCACCTGGACGAGCTGACCCGGCACGCCGACCTGGCGGCCTTCGTGCTCTACTCCTCCGCCGCCGGCACCCTGGGCAGCGCCGGGCAGGCCGGCTACGCCGCCGCCAACGCCTACCTCGACGCCCTCGCCCACCGCCGGCGCGCCGCCGGGCTGCCCGCGCTGTCGCTGGCCTGGGGCGCGTGGCAGGACACCGCGGGCATGACCAGCCGGCTCACCGGGGCCGAGCGCGAGCGCATCGCCCGCTCCGCCTTCCCGCCGCTCTCCGTCGAGCGCGGCCTCGCGGCCCTGGACGCGGCGCTCGCCCTGCCCCACCCGGCGCTGGTCGCCACCGGGCTGGACCAGGCCGCCCTGGCCGCCGGCGCGGGGTCGCTGCCGCCGCTGCTGCGCGAACTCGTCCGCGGCGGCACCCGGCGCGTCTCCGGCGCCGACCCGGCCGCCGCCGGTTCGACCCTCGGCCGCCGGCTGGCCGGACTCGGCGCGGAGGACCGGCTCCGGCTGCTGCTGGAGCAGGTGCGCGGCCAGGCCGCCGCCGTGCTCGGCTTCGCCGGGCCCGAACCGGTCGACCCGAACCGGGCGTTCAAGGAGCTCGGGGTCGACTCGCTGACCGCGGTCGAGCTGCGCAACCGGCTCTCCGCCGTCACCGGCCTGCGGCTGCCGGCCACCCTGGTCTTCGACCACCCGACCCCGGCGCTGCTCGCCGAGGAACTCGGTCGCGAACTGCTCGGAGAGACCGAGGCCGAGCCCGCGTCCGGGACCGCCACCGCCGGCCCGGCCCCGGTGGCCGCCACCGGCCCGGCCGACGACCCGCTGGCGATCATCGGCATGAGCTGCCGACTGCCCGGCGGCGCCGACACCCCCGAGGGGCTGTGGCGGATCGTCAGCCAGGGCGTGGACGCCATGACCCCGGTGCCCACCGACCGCGGCTGGGACCTCGGCGCCTTCCCGGAGGGCTTCGCGGACGGCCTCGACGGCGGCTTCGTCGACGGCCTGGCCGACTTCGACCCCGCCTTCTTCGGCATCAGCCCGCGCGAGGCCCTGGCGATGGACCCGCAGCAGCGGCTGCTGCTGGAGACGGCCTGGGAGGCGATCGAGAGCGCCGGGATCGACCCGACCACGCTGCACGGCAGCCCGACCGGCGTCTTCGTCGGCAACGCCACCACCGGCTACAGCGTCGGCGCCACCGAGGTGCCCGAGGGCATCGGCCCGCACCTGATGCTCGGCACCGCCGCCTCCGTCACCTCCGGCCGGGTCGCGTACAGCCTCGGCCTGGAGGGCCCGGCGCTGTCCATCGACACCGCCTGCTCCTCCTCGCTGGTGGCGCTGCACACGGCGGGCGAGGCGCTCGGGCGCGGCGACTGCTCGCTCGCCCTGGTCGGCGGCGTGACCCTGATGGTCGTGCCGACCATGTTCGTCGAGGGCACCCAGGGCGGTGCGGTCTCCACTGACGGCCGCTGCAAGGCCTTCGCCGCCGCCGCCGACGGCACCGGCTGGGGCGAGGGCGCCGGCATGCTGCTGGTCGAGCGGCTCTCCGACGCCCGCCGCAACGGCCACCGGGTGCTGGCCCTGGTCCGCGGCACCGCCGTCAACCACGACGGCGCCAGCAACGGGCTGACCGCCCCCAGCGGCCGGGCCCAGCAGAGGGTCATCCGGCAGGCGCTGAGCGCCGCCCGGCTCGCCCCCGGCGACGTCGACGCCATCGAGGCGCACGGCACCGGCACCGAGCTGGGCGACCCGATCGAGGCACGGGCGCTCCAGGCCGTCTACGGCCGGGACCGGGAGGCCGACCGCCCGGTGTGGCTCGGCTCGGTCAAGTCCAACATCGGGCACACCCAGTCCGCGGGCGGCGTCGCCGCCGTGATCAAGATGGTCCAGGCGATGCGGCACGACCTGCTGCCCGCCACCCTGCACGTGGACGAGCCGACCCCGCACGTGGACTGGTCGGCGGGCGCGCTGCGCCTGCTCACCGAACCGGTGCCGTGGCCGCGGGGCGGTCGCACCCGCCGGGCGGGCGTCTCCTCGTTCGGTATGAGCGGCACCAACGTCCACGTGATCCTGGAGGAGGCGCCGGAGCGGGCCGAGGCCCCGGCGGGGCCGGCCGCCCCGTCCCTGGACGGCGCCCCCACCCCGTGGCTGCTGTCCGCCCGCGGCGAGGCCGCGCTGCGCGCGCAGGCCGAGCGGCTGCGCGAACACCTCGCCACCCGGCCGGAACTGACGGACGGTCAGATCGCCGGAGCGCTGTCGTCCGGCCGCTCCGCCTTCGACCACCGCGCGGTGCTCCTCGCCGACGACCGGGAGTCCTTCACCGAGCTGCTGACGGCGCTCGCCGAGGACCGGCCGGCCGAGGGCCTGGTGCGCGGCGTCGCCGCCGCCGGGGGCCGCACCGTGTTCGTCTTCCCCGGCCAGGGCACCCAGTGGGCCGGCATGGCCGCCGGTCTGCTGGAGGCCTCCGAGGTCTTCCGCGACTCCGTCCGGGCCTGTGACACCGCCCTGGCCCAGTACGCCGACTGGTCGGTGGAGGACGTGCTGCGCGGCGCCGTGGACGCCCCGCCGATCGAGCGGATGGACGTCGTCCAGCCCGTGCTGTTCACCATGATGGTGTCGCTGGCCGCGCTCTGGCGCTCGCACGGCATCACCCCCGCCGCCGTGGTGGGGCACTCCCAGGGGGAGATCGCGGCGGCCCACGTCGCGGGCGCGCTCACGCTGTCCGACGCGATGCGGATCGTCGCGCTGCGCAGCCGGCTGCTCCTGGCGCTCGCCGGGCAGGGCGCCATGGCGTCGGTCTCGCTGCCCGAGGACGAGGTGGCCGCCCGGATCGAGGCCTGGCCGGGCGAACTGCACATCGCCGCCGTCAACGGCCCGCGCTCGATCGTGGTCGCCGGGGACCCTGGGACGGTCGACGGGTTCGTCGAGGCGCTGGCCGCCGAGGACGTGCGGGTGCGCAAGGTCCGGGTCAACGGCGCCGGCCACTCGCCGCAGGTCGAGCCGCTGCGCGAGGCCGTGCTGGAGGCGCTGGCCGGCATCGAGCCGCGGCCCGCCCGGACGGCCTTCTACTCCACCGTGACCGGCGGTGCGCTCGACACCACCGAGCTGGGCACCGCCTACTGGTACCGCAACATGCGCGAGCCGGTCCGGTTCGCCCACGCCGTCCGCTCCCTGCTGGAGGACGGCTACCGCACCTTCGTCGAGTCCAGCCCGCACCCGGTGCTGGGCCCCGGCGTGCAGGAGGCCGCCGAGGAGCTCCCCGGCACCGGCGAGGTGACCGTGGTCGGCACCCTGCGCCGCGACGAGGGCGGCCCGGCCCGGTTCCTGCGCTCGCTCGCCGAGGCGCACGTCCACGGCGCCCGCCCGGACTGGTCCACGGTCCTCGGCGGCGCCCCGGCCACCCCCGTCGAGCTGCCCACCTACGCGTTCCAGCGGCAGCGCTACTGGCTCGACCTGCCGGCGGCGCACGGCGCCGCGGCCGGCGACGCCCTGCGCGACCCGGCCGAGGAGCGGTTCTGGGCGGCGGTCTCCGAGGCCGACCCGGCCGGGCTGGCCGAGGCGCTCGGCGTGGACGACCCGGACGCCCGCGCCGCGCTGGCCGCCGCCGCGCCCGCGCTGCCGGTGCTCTCCTCCTGGCGGGCGCGCCGCCGGGACGGCTCCACCATCGACAACTGGCGCTACCGGGTGCGCTGGCGGCGCATCGCCCGCACCGAGGGCGCCGAACTCTCCGGCACCTGGCTGCTGGTCGTCCCGGGCGGCGAGGACGACGGGACCGCCGCGTTCTGCGCCCGGGCGCTCGGCGAGCACGGGGCCCGCGTGGTGACCGTCTCGCCCGCCGCCGACGACCCGTCCGGCGACGGCCTCGGCGAGCGGATCGCCGAGGCGGTGGCCGAGGGGCCGGCCGGCGTGCTCTCCCTGCTGGCCCTGGACGAGGAGACCCACCCGGACCACCCGGTGCTCTCCCGCGGGCTGGCCCGCACCCTCGCCCTGGTCCGGGCCGTGGAGGCGGCCGGCGGCACGGCACCGCTCTGGATCGCCACCCGGGGCGCGGTCTCGGTCGGGGCCGCCGACCCGCTGACCCGCCCGGAGCAGGCCGGCGCCTGGGGCCTCGGTCTGACCGCCGGACTGGAGCTCACCGGCCGTCGGATCGGCCTGCTCGACCTGCCCGCCGACCCGGACGACCGCACCCTCGCCCGGGTGGCCGCCGTGCTCCACGGCGCCACCGGCGAGGACCAGGTGGCCCTGCGGGCCGCCGGCGTCTTCGGCCGCCGGATGGTCCGGGCCCCGCGCGAGGACGCCGCGGGCCCGGACGGCTGGCAGCCCCGCGGCACCGTCCTGGTCACCGGCGGGACGGGCGCCGTCGGCGGCCACGTGGCCCGCTGGCTGGCCCGGGCCGGCGCCGAACGGCTGGTGCTGGCCGGCCGGCGCGGACCGGCCGCCCCCGGCGCCGCGGAACTGGCCGCGGAGCTGACCGCGCTCGGCGCCGAGGTCCGGATCGAGGCCGTGGACGTCACCGACCGCTCCGCCGTCGCCGCCCTGCTGGCGCGGCTGCCGGAGCTCACCGCCGTCGTGCACGCGGCCGGCGTCGCCCAGAGCACGCCCGTGCTGCACACCGACGTCGCGGAACTGGCCGCCACCCTGGAGGCCAAGGTCGCCGGCGCCGTCCACCTGCACGAACTCGCCGGGGACGGCCTGGAGGCCTTCGTCCTGTTCTCCTCCGGCGCGGCCGTCTGGGGCGGCAGCGGCCAGGCCGCCTACGCGGCCGCCAACGCCCGCCTGGACGCGCTCGCCCAGTACCGGCGCTCGCTCGGGCTGCGCGCCACCTCGGTCGCCTGGGGCGGCTGGGCCGGCGGCGGCATGGCCACCGACGAGGCGATGGCCGTCCTCGGCCGGCGGGGCCTGGCCCTGATGGACCCGCAGCTCGCGGTCACCGCGCTCGGCCAGGCGCTCGCCGACGACGAGACCCTGCTGACCGTCGCCGACATCGACTGGGCCGCCTTCGCCCCGGCCTACAGCGCCGCCCGCGAGCGGCCGCTGGTCGACGAGATCCCCGAGGCCCGGGAGGCGCTCGCCGACTCCGGGCCGCCGACCGCGGCGCCCGCGGGCGAGGGCGAGTTCGCCCAGCGGCTGGCCGCCCTCCCCGCGGGCGAGCGCGGCCGGGTCGTCCTCGACCTGGTCCGCACCCACACCGCCGCCGTGCTCGGCTACCCCGGACCCGGGGACGTCGAGCCCGCCCGGGCGTTCCGCGAGGTCGGCCTGGACTCGATCATGGCGGTCGAGGTCCGCAACCGGCTGCGCACCGCCACCGGGCTGCGGCTGCCGGCCACCATGGTCTTCGACCACCCGACGCCGGCCGCCGTCGCCGACCACCTGGCCACCCTGCTGCTCGGCGCCCCGGCCACCGCGGCCCCCGCGCCGGAGCACGGCGCGGTGCCCGCGGACGACGACCCGATCGCCATCGTCGGCATCGGCTGCCGCTTCCCCGGCGGCGTCCGCTCCCCGGAGGACCTGTGGGAGCTGGTGCTGGCCGGCCAGGACGCCGTCACCCCGTTCCCCACCGACCGCGGCTGGGACCTGGACGCGCTCTACCACCCCGACCCGGACCGGCCCGGCACCACCTACGTCCGCGAGGGCGGCTTCCTGGAGGGCGCCGGCCACTTCGACGCCGAGTTCTTCGGCATCAGCCCGCGCGAGGCGATCACCCTGGACCCCCAGCAGCGGGTGCTGCTGGAGGCGGCCTGGGAGGCCCTGGAGCGGGCCCGGATCAACCCGGCGACGATGGCCGGCGCCAAGGCCGGCGTCTACGTCGGCACCTCCTTCCAGGGCTACGGCGTGGACGCGCAGGACGGCATCGCCGCCTCCGAGGGCTTCTTCCTGGCCGGGACGGGCACCGCCGCGGTGTCCGGGCGGCTCGCGTACACGCTCGGCCTGGAGGGCCCGGCGGTCACCGTGGACACCGCCTGCTCCTCCTCGCTGGTGGCGCTGCACCTCGCCTGGCAGGCGGTGCGCAACGGCGAGTGCACGCTGGCCCTGGCCGGCGGCGTCACCGTGCTGCCCACCCCGGTCTCCTTCACCGAGTTCAGCCGCCAGCGCGGCCTGGCGCCGGACGGCCGCTGCAAGGCGTTCGCCGCCGACGCCGACGGCACCAACTGGGGCGAGGGCGTCGGCGTGGTGGTCCTGGAGCGCCTCTCGGAGGCGCGCCGCAACGGCCACCCCGTGCTCGCCCTGTACACCGGATCGGCGACCAACCAGGACGGCGCCTCCAACGGCCTGACCGCGCCCAACGGGCCGTCCCAGCAGCGGGTCATCCGCCAGGCGCTGGCCAGCGCCGGGGTGCGGCCGAGCGACATCGACCTGGTCGAGGCGCACGGCACCGGCACCTCGCTCGGCGACCCGATCGAGGCCCAGGCCGTCATCGCGACGTACGGTCAGGACCGCCCCGAGGACCGGCCGGTCGGGCTCGGCTCGCTGAAGTCCAACATCGGGCACACCCAGTCCGTCTCCGGCGTCGCCGGCGTGATCAAGACCGTGATGGCGCTGCGCGCCGGCGTCCTGCCGCCGACCCTGTTCGCCGAGGAGCCGACCCCGCACGTCGACTGGAGCGCGGGCCGGGTCGAGCTGCTGACCGAGGCCCGCCCCTGGCCGAGCACCGAGGGCCCGCGCCGGGCCGGCGTCTCCTCCTTCGGCGGGACCGGCACGAACGCCCACGCCGTCCTGGAGCAGGCCCCGGAGCCCGAGGAGGAGCCGCGCGCGGAGCGCGAGGCCGGCGCGCTGCCCTTCGTGCTCTCCGCCCGCGGCCCGCAGGCCCTGCGCGAGCAGGCCGAACGGCTGCTGGCGCACCTGGACGCCGAGCCCGCGGCGGACCTCGGCGACCTCGCCTACTCGCTGGCGACCACCCGCACCCCGTTCGCCGAGCGCGCCGTGGTGCTCGCCGCCGACCGGGCCGAACTGCGCGGCGGCCTCGCCGGGCTGGCCGCGGGGCAGACCCCCGAAGGCACCCCGACCGGCTCGGCCGTGAACGGCCGCACCGTGTTCGTGTTCGCCGGCCAGGGCGCCCAGTGGGCCGGCATGGCCGCCGGGCTGATGGACTCCTCGGAGGTCTTCGCCGAGCACATCGCCGCCTGCGACGAGGCGCTCGCCCCGTACACCGACTGGTCGTTGGTGGACGTGGTGCGCGGCGTCGAGGGCGCGGCCGCGCTGGACCGGGTCGACGTGGTCCAGCCGGCCCTGTGGGCGATGATGGTCTCGCTCGCCGCGGTCTGGCGCTCCTGGGGCGTCGAACCGGACGCGGTGATCGGCCACTCGCAGGGCGAGATCGCGGCCGCCTGCGTGATCGGCGCGCTGTCGCTGGAGGACGCCGCCCGGGTGGTGGCCGTGCGCAGCCGGGCGATCACCGCGCTGTCCGGCAAGGGCGGCATGGTCTCGGTCGCGCTCCCCGCCGCGAAGGCCGGGGAACGGATCGCCCCGTGGGCGGGGCGGCTCTCCGTCGCCGCCGTCAACGGGCCCTCCTCCGTGGTGGTCTCGGGCGAGACCGGGGCCCTGGAGGAGTTCTTCGCCGGCTGCGAGGCGGACGGGGTCCGGGTCCGCCGGATCGCAGTCGACTACGCCTCGCACTCGGCCCAGGTCGAGGCCGTCGAGGAGCGGCTGGTCGCGGAACTCGCCGGGATCACCCCGCGCTCCTCCGCGGTCTCCTTCTACTCCACCGCGCTCGGCCGCTGGACGGACTCCGCCGAGCTGGACGCCGGGTACTGGTACCGCAACCTGCGCAACACGGTCGGCTTCGAGCAGGCCGTGCGCGCCGTCGCGGCCGAGGGCTACCGGCACTTCGTCGAGGCCAGCCCGCACCCGATGCACACCGTCGGCATCCAGGAGACCCTGGACGACCTGGACGAGGCCGTCACCGGCGGCGGCGCCGTGGTCGGCTCGCTGCGGCGCGACCAGGGCGGCCTGGACCGGCTGTGGACCTCCGCCGCCGAGGCGCACGTGCGCGGCCTCGCCGTGGACTGGGCGCGGCTGCTCGGCGGCCTCGGCGCCCGCACCGTCGACCTGCCCACCTACGCCTTCCAGAGCAGGCGCTACTGGCTCGGCGGCTCCGGCGCCGGCTCCGGCGCGGCCGAGGCCGCCACGGCCGGGCTCGGCGCCACCGGGCACCCGCTGCTCGGCGCCGCCGCCGACCTCGCCGGGCTGGACGCCGTCCTGATGACCGGCCGGCTCTCCCGCCGCTCCCAGCCCTGGCTGGCCGACCACGCCGTGCTCGGCACCGTCCTGCTGCCCGGTACCGCCTTCGTCGAGATCGCGGTGCAGGCCGGCACGCAGGTCGGCTGCGACCACGTCGAGGAGCTCACCCTGGAGACCCCGCTGCTCCTGCCGGAGCACGGCGCGGTACGCCTGCAGGCCGTCGTCCAGGCCCCGGACGCCGCGGGACGCCGGATGCTGAGCGTCTACTCCCGGCCGGACGACGGCACGGCCGCCGCCGGCACCGACGGCTGGACCCGGCACGCCACCGCGACCCTGGCCCCGGAGCCGCCCGCCCCGGCGTTCGACCTCGCCCAGTGGCCGCCGCGGGACGCCGAGCCGATCGACCTCGGCGGCTTCTACCAGGAGCTGGAGGCGCGCGGCTACGCGTACGGCCCGACCTTCCAGGGCCTGCGCGCCGCCTGGCGCCGGGACGAGCAGATCTTCGCCGAGGTGTCCCTGCCGGAGCCGGGCCCGGACGCCGAGCGCTTCGGCGTCCACCCGGCGCTGCTGGACGCGGCGCTGCACGGCATCGGCATGCTGCGGGCGCTGCGCGAGTCCGAGCGCGGCGAACGGGCCCGGGCCGAGCTGCCGTTCGCCTGGCGCGGGGTCGGCTGCCACCAGCGGGGCGTCACCTCGCTGCGGGTCCGGCTGGCCTTCGCCGAGGCGGACGGGATCACCCTCCAGGCCGCGGACGACACCGGGCTCGCCGTCGCCTCGGTCGAGGCGCTGGTCTCCCGGCCGGTGCCGGACGGCCTCGGCACCGCCCCGGCCCCCGGACAGTCGCTGTTCCACGTCGAGTGGACCGGGGCCGCCCCGGCCGGGGACACCCGGCCCGGCCGCCTGCTGCTGGCCGGTGACGACCCGTCCGGGCTCGCCGAGCGGCTCACCGCCGCCGGCGCCCCGCCCGAGCGCCACCGGGACCTCGCCGCCGTGGCGGCGGCGCTCACCGGGACCGACGAGCCCGCGACCGTCCTGGTCCCGCTCGCCGGCGCCACCGGCGGCGACCCGGCCGAGGCGGTCCGCACCGCCACCCACACGGCGCTGGCGCTGGCCCAGCAGTGGCTCGCCGACGACCGCTTCGGCTCCTCCCGCCTGGTGCTGGTCACCCGGGGCGCCGTCGCGGCCGACCCGGCCGAGGCCCCCGCCGACCTGCCCGCGGCGGCGGCCTGGGGCCTGCTGAAGTCCGCCCAGTCCGAGCACCCCGGCCGGTTCGTGCTGCTCGACGAGGACGGCCACGAGGACACCGCCGCCGCCCTGCTCGCCGCGCTCGGCACCGACGAGCCCCAGGCCGCGCTGCGGTCCGGCGCCGTGCGGGTGCCGAGGCTGGCCCGACTGGCCGTACCGGCCCGGCCGGACACCCCGGTGTTCGACCCGGACGGCACCGTGCTGATCACCGGCGGCACCGGCACCCTGGGCCAGGCGCTGGCCCGGCACCTGGTGACCGAGCACGGCGTCCGGCACCTGGTGCTGGCCGGCCGGCGCGGGCCGCAGGCCCCCGGCGCCGCCGAACTGGTCGCCGAACTGGCCGCCCTGGGCGCCGAGGCCGAGATCGCGGCCTGCGACGTGGGCGACCGCACGGCGGCGGCCGCGCTGCTGGCCGGCATCCCGGCCGACGCCCCGCTGCGCACTGTCGTGCACGCGGTCGGCGAACTGGACGACGGCGTGCTCGTCGGGCTCGACCCGGCGCGCGTCGACCGGGTCCTGCACGCCAAGGTCGGCGGTGCGCTGCACCTGGCCGAGCTGACCCGCGGCACCGGACTGTCCGGCTTCCACCTCTTCTCCTCGGCGGCCGGCACCTTCGGCGGCGCGGGCCAGGCCAACTACGCCGCGGCCAACGCCTTCCTGGACGCCTTCGCCCAGGCCCGCCGGGCGGAGGGGCTCGACACGGTCTCCTTCGCGTGGGGCCCGTGGGCGCAGCCGACCGGGATGACCGGGAACCTGACCGAACTGGACGTCAACCGGGTGCGCCGGCTCGGCATGACGCCGGTGTCCACCGCGGAGGGCCTGGCGCTGTTCGACGCGGGCCTGGCCGCCGGTACCGCCGTGGTCGTGCCGATCAACCTGGACACCGCCGCGCTGCGGACCCAGGGGCTGCTGCCCCCGCTGCTGCGCGGTCTGATCCCCGCGGCGCCGACGGCGTCCGGGGCGGGCGGTCGGACCGGGGCCGCGGCCCGCGACGCGCACCTGCCCGAGCGGCTGGCCGGCCTCTCCGACCGGGAGCGGCTGGAGGCGCTGCTCGACCTGGTGCGCACCCAGGCCGCCACGGTGCTGGGCCACGACTCGGCGGGCTCGGTCGGTGCCGAGCGGGGCTTCCTGAAGGTCGGCATGGACTCGCTCACCGGCGTCGAGCTGCGCAACCGGCTGGCCCTGGCCACCGGGCTGCGGCTGCCGGCGACGCTGATCTTCGACTACCCCACGCCGCTGGACCTGGCGCGTCACCTCCGGGACGAGCTCGCCCCGGCGCCGACCGCCCCGGCCGCGAGCGCCCTGGACGAGCTGGCCAGGTTCGAGGAAGTCCTGAAGAACGTCGGAACCGACGGCTCCGAGCGGGCCGAGGTCGGCCGACGGCTACGCGAACTGGCCGCCCGATTCGGCGAGTTCGGCACCACCGACAGTGCGGCGAGCCTGGAGACGGCGACCGCGGAGGAGCTGTTCCAGATCCTCGACCAGTCGCAGTGAGATCCGGGGGAGACGACATGAGCGTGACCAGGGAAGAAGAGCTGCTCCGGTACCTGCGCCAGGCCACGGCCGCGTTGCAGGAGGCCCGCCAGGAGCTGCGCGAGGTGCACGAGAAGGCCCGGGAGCCGATCGCGATCGTCGGGATGGCCTGCCGGCTGCCCGGCGGGATCGCCACCCCGGAGGAGCTGTGGCGGCTGGTCGCCACCGGCGGCGAGGGCCAGTCGGGACTGCCCACCGACCGCGGCTGGAACCTCGCGGCCCTGGGCGGCGACGGCACGCGGCAGGCCGGCTTCGTGCACGAGGCGGGCTGGTTCGACCCGGCGTTCTTCGGGATCTCGCCGCGCGAGGCGCTGGCGATGGACCCGCAGCAGCGGCTGTTCCTCGAAGCCTCCTGGGAGGCCTTCGAGTACGCCGGACTGGACCCGGAGCGGCTGCGCGGCAGCCGGACCGGGGTGTTCGCCGGGATGATGTACCACGACTACCTCCCCGGCGGGGGCGAGGGCGCCGAGGCCTACCTCGGCACCGCCACCGCGGGCAGCGTGGTCTCCGGCCGGGTGGCCTACGCCCTCGGCCTGGAGGGCCCCGCCGTCACCGTGGACACCGCCTGCTCCTCCTCGCTGGTCGCCCTGCACCTGGCCGTGCAGGCCCTCCGGGGCGGGGAGTGCGACCTGGCGCTGGCCGGCGGGGTGACCGTGATGGCCGCGCCCGAGGTGTTCGGCTCGCTGGGCGGCGGGCAGGGCGTGGCCGCGGACGGCCGCTGCAAGTCCTTCGCCGCCGCCGCCGACGGAATGGGCTGGGCCGAAGGCGCCGGCGTGCTGCTGGTGGAACGGCTCTCCGACGCCCGGCGGCTCGGGCACGAGGTGCTCGCGGTGGTGCGGGGCAGCGCGGTCAACCAGGACGGCGCCTCCAGCGGGCTGACGGCCCCCAACGGGCCGTCCCAGCAGCGGGTGATCCGGGAGGCCCTGGCCGCCGCCGGACTCTCGCCCGCCGAGGTGGACGCGGTCGAGGCGCACGGCACCGGCACCCGCCTCGGCGACCCGATCGAGGCCCAGGCGCTGCTCGCCACGTACGGCCAGGGCCGGCCCGAAGGCCGTCCGCTGCTGCTCGGCTCGGTGAAGTCCAACCTCGGCCACACCCAGGCCGCGGCCGGGGTGGCGGGCGTGATCAAGATGGTGCTGGCGATGCGGCACGGCGTGCTGCCGGCCACCCTGCACGTGGACGAGCCGACACCGCTGGTGGACTGGTCGGCGGGCGCGGTGGAACTGCTGACCGAGGCCCGGCCGTGGCCGGAGGCGGACCGGGCGCGCCGGGCGGCGATCTCCTCCTTCGGGGTGAGCGGCACCAACGCCCACGTGGTCATCGAGCAGGGCGAGGCCCTCGTGGCCCCCGAACCGGCGAGCGCCCCGGCCCTCGTGCCCTGGCCGCTCTCGGCCCGGACGGCCGACGGCCTGCGGGCCCAGGCACGCCGGCTGCGGGCCTTCGTGGCCGCCACGCCGGAGGCCGGACCGGTGGACGTCGGGCGCGGGCTGCTCGCCCGTACCGTCATGGAGCACCGCGCGGTCCTGCTCGGCGGCGACCAGGAGGAGTTCACCGCCGCGCTCGACGCGCTGGCCGCGGGCGACCCGGCCGGCGAGGGGCGGACGGCGTTCCTGTTCACGGGTCAGGGCTCGCAGCGGGTCGGGATGGGCCGGGGGCTGTACGAGGCGTTCCCGGTGTTCGCCGGGGCTTTCGACGCGGTCTGTGCGGAGTTGAACGGGAGGCTCGGGCGGTCGGTGCGGGAGGTCGTCTTCGCGGGTGCGGCGGATCTGGACCGTACGGTGTGGGCGCAGGCCGGGTTGTTCGCGGTCGAGGTGGCGTCGTTCCGGCTGCTGGAGTCCTGGGGTGTGGTCCCGGACGTGCTGCTCGGGCATTCGATCGGTGAGGTGGCGGCGGCGCACTGCGCCGGGGTGTTCTCGCTGGCGGACGCCTGTGCGCTGGTGGCGGCGCGGGGCCGGCTGATGGACGCGCTGCCCGAGGGCGGGGCGATGCTCGCCGTCCAGGCCACCGAGGCGGAGGTGCGTTCGGAGATCGGCGAACGGCTGGACGTGGCGGCCGTCAACGGCCCGACCTCGGTGGTGGTTTCCGGCCCCGTCGAGGTGGTCGAGGAGTTCGCGGTCGAGTGGGCTTCCCAGGGCCGCAAGACCCGTCGGCTGACCGTCTCGCACGCCTTCCACTCGGCCCTGATGGAGCCGATGCTCGCCGAATTCGCCGCCGTGCTCGGCGGGTTGACCTTCGCCGAGCCGCAGGTCCCGATCGTGTCGAACCTGACCGGCGGGATCGCCGAGCCCGGCCTGCTCACCACCCCCGACTACTGGGTGCGCCAGGTCCGCGAGGCCGTCCGCTTCGCCGACGGCGTCGCCACCCTGGGCGGCCAGGACGTGACCCGCTTCGCCGAACTCGGCCCCGACGGCGTGCTGTCCGCCCTGGCCCGACAGGCCGACGCCAAGGGCACCTTCGCGCCGCTGCTGCGCCGCGGGCGGGACGAGACGGAGAGCGCCCTGGCCGCGCTCGGCGCGCTCTGGACCGCCGGGACGGCCGTGGACTGGCCGGCCGTCTACGCCGACTGGGGCGGGCACCGGGCGCTGCTGCCCCGGTACGCCTTCGACCGGCAGCACTACTGGGCGCAGCCGCCCGTCGCGCGTCACCCCGCCCGGCCGGAGGAGCGATCCGACGCCTGGCGCTACCGGATCACCTGGAAGCCGGTGCCCACCGCGGCCGTTCCGCCGCTGCTGACCGGCAGCTGGCTGGCGGTGCTGCCCGCCGGGGCGGCGGAGTCCGGCGAACCGGACCCCGGCCTGGCCGAGGCCTGCCTGTCCGCCGTCGAGCGGGCGGGCGCCCGGGTGGTGCGGACCACGACCGAGCGGCTGGCGGACGACCTCGCCCGGATCGCCGACCCGGCCGGGGTGCTGGCCTTCCCCGGCACGGCCCCGGACGCCGACCCCGTCGCCGACGCCCTGGACCTGATCGACGCGCTCACCGCCCTGGACCTGAGGGTGCCGCTCTGGTGGGTCACCTCCGGCGCGGTGACCGTGCGCGAGGAGGAGACCGTCCGGCCCGGACACGCCCGGATCTGGGGCCTGGGCCGGGTGGTCGGCCTGGAGCTGCCCGGCCTGTGGGGCGGGCTGGTGGACGTCTGCGGTCCGGCGGGGCCGGTGCTCGGTGACCGGATGGCCGAGGTGCTGTCCGGAACCGAGGACCAGGTCGCCGTCCGGGCCACCGGGACCTTCGCCCGCCGGCTGGTCCCGGCGGGAACCAGGCCGGTGACGGCCGATCCCGCCCCCACCACCGGAACCGTCCTGGTCACCGGCGGTACCGGAGCGCTGGGCGCCGCCGTGGCGCGCCGGCTGGCCGGGCAGGGCGTTCCCCACCTGGTGCTCGTCTCCCGCCGAGGCCCGACGGCGCCGGGGGCGGCGGAGCTGGTCGCGGAACTGGAGGCGCTGGGCGCCCGGGTGACCGTCGCCGCCTGCGACACGGCCGACCGGGAAGGGATGGCCGGGGTACTGGCCGCCGTCCCGGCGGAGTTCCCGCTGAGCGGCGTGGTGCACGCGGCCGGCGTCGGCGACCCGACGCCGTTCGGCAGCACCGCGCGCGCCGGGTTCGCGGCGATCGTGGACGGCAAGGCCGAAGGCGCGGTCTGCCTGGACGAGCTGCTGGGGGACACCCCCCTCGACTACTTCGTGCTCTTCTCCTCCATCGCCGGCGTCTGGGGCAGCGGCGGGCAGTCCGCGTACGCGGTGGCGAACGCCGCGCTGGACGCCCTCGCCGTCGACCGCCGGGCCCGCGGGCTGGCGGCCACCTCCGTGGCCTGGGGCCCGTGGGCGGGCGAGGGCATGGCCGGCGGCGCCGACGCCGAGGAGTTCCTGCGCCGCCGCGGCCTGCGGGCGATGGCCCCGGACCTCGCCCTGGAGGCGATGGACACGGCGATCCGGACCGGCGACGTCTGCGTGACCGTCGCGGACGTGGACTGGCAGGCCTTCGTGCCCGGCTTCACCGCGTACCACCCGCAGCCGCTGATCGAGGACGTCCCCGAGGTGCGGCAGGTCCTCGCCGGGGGCGCCGCCGGCGGCCCGCAGGACGGCACCGCGCTGCGCGAGCGCCTCGCCGGGCTGTCCGGTGAGGACGGCCTCGCCCTGCTGCTGGAGACCGTGCAGCAGCAGGCCGCGCTGGTCCTCGGCCACAGCGCGGCCGGGTCGGTCGTCGCCGACAAGGCCTTCCGCGACCTGGGGTTCGACTCGCTGACCGCGGTCGAACTGCGCGACCGGCTGACCGCGGCCACCGGGCTGGCCCTGCCCGCCACCCTGATCTTCGACCACCCCACCCCGAGGGCGCTGGCCGAGCAGATCACGGCCGAACTGCTCGGCGACGACGCCCTCGACGCCGACGAGGCGGAGCAGGCGCGCCGCGCCCTGCTCACCGTCCCGGTGTCCCGGCTGCGCGAGTCCGGACTGCTGGAGCCGCTGCTGCGGCTCGCCTCGCAGGAGTCCGCGCCCGCCACCGAGGACGCCGCACCCGTGACCGCCATCGAGTCGATCGACGAGATGGACGGCGAAAGCCTGCTGAGGCTGGCCCTCGGCGAACGTGATTCCTGACCGCAGTACGGAGCTTGCGATGGCCTCTACCCAGGACTATGTCGAAGCGTTGCGAGCTTCCCTCAAGGAGACGGAGAAGCTTCGCGCCCGAAACCGTGAACTGACCGCCGCGGTCAGCGAACCCGTGGCGATCGTGTCGATGGCGTGCCGCTACCCCGGCGACGTCTCCTCGCCGGACGACCTCTGGCGGCTGGTCGAACGGGCCGGCGACGCGATCGCGCCCTTCCCCGAGCAGCGCGGCTGGAGGGCGGACGGGCTCGGCGCGGACGCCGCGGCGAGCGACCTCGCCGCCCAGGGCGGGTTCCTGGACGGCGCCGAGCGCTTCGACGCCGCGTTCTTCGGGATCTCCCCGCGCGAGGCCCTCGCCATGGACCCCCAGCAGCGGTTGCTGCTGGAGAGCGGCTGGGAGGCCTTCGAACGGGCCGGGATCGCGCCGGACACCGTGCGCGGCACCCGGACCGGGGTGTTCGTCGGCGCGACCTCCTCCGGCTACGGCGTCGGTGCGGCCGACGCCGACCAGGGGTACGTCCTGGCCGGCGGAGCGACCAGCGTCCTGTCCGGCCGGGTGGCGTACGTGTTCGGTCTGGAGGGCCCGGCGGTCACCGTGGACACCGCGTGCTCCTCCTCGCTGGTGGCGCTGCACCTGGCCGTCCAGGCGCTGCGCGCCGGCGAGTGCACGCTGGCGCTGGCCGGCGGGGTGACCGTGCTGACCAACGCGGAGGTCTTCCACGCCTTCAGCGCCCAGCAGGGCCTGGCCTCGGACGGGCGGTGCCGCTCCTTCGGCGCCGGCGCGGACGGCACCGGCTGGGGCGAGGGTGTCGGACTGCTGCTGCTGGAGCGGCTGTCGGACGCGCGCCGCAACGGCCACGAGGTGCTGGCGGTGGTGCGCGGCAGCGCGGTCAACCAGGACGGCGCCTCCAACGGGATGACCGCGCCGAACGGCCCCTCGCAGCGCCGGGTGATCCGGCAGGCGCTGGCCTCCGCGCGGCTCGCCCCGTCCGAGGTGGACGTGGTGGAGGCGCACGGCACCGGCACCCGGCTCGGCGACCCGATCGAGGCGCAGGCGCTGCTGGCGACCTACGGCCGGGACCGCGGCGACGAGCCGCTCTGGCTGGGTTCGATCAAGTCCAACATCGGCCACACCCAGTCGGCGGCCGGTGTCGCGGGCATCATCAAGATGGTGCAGGCGATGCGGCACGGCCTGCTGCCCGCCACCCTGCACGCCGAGCAGCCGACGCCGCATGTGGACTGGTCGGCGGGCGCGGTGGAACTGCTGACCGAGGCCCGGCCGTGGCCCGAGGCGGACCGCCCGCGCCGGGCGGGCGTCTCCTCCTTCGGCATCAGCGGTACCAACGCCCACGTCATCCTGGAGCAGGGCGACCCGCTGCCCGCACCGGAACCGGTGCCCGCACCGGAACCGGTGCCCGCACCGGAACCGGTGGAGAACGGCGGCCCGGTGCTCTGGCCGGTGTCCGCCAAGAGCCCGGAGGGGCTGCGCGGACAGGCGGCGAGGCTGGCCGAGTTCGCGGCGACCGGGCCCGACCCGGCGGCCGCGGGCCGCGCGCTGGCCGTCACCCGGGCGGCGCTGGAGCACCGCGCGGTGGTCCTCGGGGACTCGGCCGCAGGACTCGGCGAGGGGCTGGCGGCGCTGGCCGAGGGGCGTTCCGCCCAGGACGTGCTGACCGGGGTGGCGACCGAGGGCCGCACGGCGTTCCTGTTCACCGGTCAGGGCTCGCAGCGGGTCGGCATGGGCCGGGGCCTGTACGAGGCGTTCCCGGTGTTCGCCGGGGCCTTCGACGCGGTCTGCGCGGAGCTGGACGCGAGGCTCGGACGGTCGGTGCGCGAGGTCGTCCTCGACGGCGTCGAGGATCTGGACCGTACGGTGTGGGCGCAGGCCGGGCTGTTCGCGGCCGAGGTGGCGTCGTTCCGGCTGCTCGAATCCTGGGGCGTGGTTCCGGACGTGCTGCTCGGGCACTCGATCGGTGAGGTGGCGGCGGCACACTGCGCCGGGGTGTTCTCGCTGGCGGACGCCTGTGCGCTGGTGGCGGCGCGGGGCCGGCTGATGGACGCGCTGCCGAGCGGCGGGGCGATGCTCGCCGTGCAGGCCACCGAGGCCGAGGTGCGTTCGGAGATCGGCGACCGGCTGGACGTGGCGGCCGTCAACGGCCCGACCTCGGTGGTGGTTTCCGGCCCCGTCGAGGTGGTCGAGGAGTTCGCGGTCGAGTGGGCTTCCCAGGGCCGCAAGACCCGTCGGCTGACCGTCTCGCACGCCTTCCACTCGGCCCTGATGGAGCCGATGCTCGCCGAATTCGCCGCTGTGCTGGCGGAGTTGACCTTCACCGAGCCGCGGATCCCGGTCGTCTCCAACCTGACCGGCGGGATCGCCGAGCCCGGCCTGCTCACCACCCCCGACTACTGGCTGCGGCAGGTCCGCGAGGCGGTCCGCTTCGCCGACGGCGTCGACGCCCTGGGCCGACGGGGCGTCACCCGCTTCGCCGAGCTCGGCCCCGACGGCGTGCTGTGCGGGATGGCCCAGCACGCCGGCGTCGAGGGCGCCTTCGCGCCGCTGCTGCGTGGCTCCGGCCACGACGGCGTGCGCACCTTCCACGCCGCCGTCGGCGCGCTCTGGACGGCGGGTGCCGCCGTGGACTGGCCGGCGGCCTTCGCGGGCCGTGGCGAGGGGCGGGTCGCGCTGCCCACCTACGCCTTCCAGCACCAGTCCTACTGGGCCCGTCCCGCTGCTTCTCCCGCTGCTGCGGCCGAGGGAGCGGAGGGCACCGCCGAGGGCCGGTTCTGGGCCGCCGTCGAGCGCGAGGACGTGTCCGAACTGACCGGCGCCCTCGGCGTGGACGCGGACCAGGGGGAGCTGCGGGCCGTGCTGCCCGCGCTGTCCTCCTTCCGGCGCCGCCGCCGGGACGAGGCCGTCATCGACTCCTGGCGCTACCGGGTCCGCTGGAAGCCGCTCGCCGACGCGCCCGCCGCGGGCACGCTCACCGGCACCTGGCTGGTCGTCGCGGCCCCGGGGGACAGCGACGCCCAGCGGCTGCTGGCCACCGCCGGCGCCGACGTGGTCCTGCTGGAGTTCGGCCCCGGGGCCACCCGGGCCTCCCTGGCCGCCCGGCTGCGCGAGCTCGCGGCCACCCCGGCCGGCGTGGTCGCCTGCCCGGCCCGGCACCCCGAGCCGGTCCCGGCGGCCGTCGCGCTGATCCAGGCGCTCGGCGACGCGGGCATCGACGCCCCGCTCTGGCTGGCCACCCGGGGCGGGGTGTCGGTGGGCCGCTCCGACGGTCCGTCCGACCCGGTGGCGGCGCAGCTCTGGGGCCTCGGCCGGGCCGCCGCCCTGGAGTTGCCGGAACGCTGGGGCGGGCTGGTCGACCTGCCGCCCGCCGAGGACGCCAGGACGGCCGCCCGGCTGGCCGCCGTCCTGACCGGCACCGAGGACCAGGTCGCCGTCCGGGGCGCCGGCACGTACGTCCGCCGTCTGGTGCGGGCCGCCCGACCGGACGGTGCCGAACCGCTCGGGCCGCCCTCGGGCACGGTGCTGGTGACCGGTGGCACCGGGGCGCTGGGCGCGGAGGTGGCGCGCTGGCTGGCCGGCCGGGGCGTTCCCCGTCTCGTGCTGACCAGTCGGCGCGGTTCGGCGGCCGAGGGCGTGGACGCGCTGGTGGCCGAGCTGACCGGGCTCGGTGCCCGGGTGACCGTTGCCGCCTGCGACGCCGCCGACCGGGCGGCGCTGGCGGCGGTGCTCGACGCGATCCCGGCCGAGTTCCCGCTGACCGGCGTGGTGCACGCGGCCGGCGTCGGCCAGGCGACCTTGCTGATGGACACCGCCGCCGCGGAGATCACCGCCGTGCTCGGCGGGAAGGCCGACGGCGCCGCGCACCTGGACGAGCTGACCGCCGGGCTGGACCTGGAGCTGTTCGTCGTCTTCTCCTCGATCTCGGCCACCTGGGGCTCCGGCGCCCAGGCCGTCTACGGCGCCGCCAACGCCTACCTGGAGGCGCTGGTCGAACAGCGCCGGGCGGCCGGCCGGGCCGCGCTGGCCGTCGCCTGGGGCCCCTGGGCGGAGGCCGGCATGGCCGTGCAGGGGGAGTCGGAGGACTTCCTGCGCCGCCGCGGGCTCGCCCTGCTGGACCCGGCCCTCGCCGTGCGGGCGCTCGACCTGGCCGTCGCCGGGGACGAGGCCTGCGTGGCGGTGGCGGACGTCCGCTGGGAGCGCTTCGCCCCCGCGTTCACGGCCAGCCGCCGCCGTCCGCTGATCGAGGACCTGCCCGAGGTGCTCCGGGCCCTGGAGGCCCCGGCCGCCGAGCCGGCCGAGGGCGCCTCCCCGCTGGCCGGGAAGCTCGCCGCGCTGCCGCCCGCCGAGCAGGAACGGACCCTGCTCGACCTGGTCCGGCGGCTGGCGGCGGCCGTGCTCGGCCACCGCGAGGCGGGCGACGTCCCGCCGGAGGTCCCGTTCAAGGGCCTCGGCTTCGACTCGCTCACCGCGCTCGAACTGCGCAACGCCCTGGCGGCCGAGACCGGGCTGCGGCTCTCCGCCACCCTGGTCTTCGACCACCCCACGCCGCGCGAACTGGCCGCCCAGCTGCGCGGCGAGCTGCTCGGCACCGCGGCGGCGGCCGAGACCGTGCGGGCCGAGGCCACCGCGGTGGAGGAGCCGATCGCGATCGTCGCGATGAGCTGCCGCTACCCCGGCGGGGTCGAGAACCCCGAACAGCTCTGGCGGCTGGTCGCCGACCGGGTGGACGCGGTCTCCGGGCTGCCCGGCGACCGCGGCTGGCCGCCGCTCGGCGCGCCCTCCGGCGAGGCGGGCGCGGACGCCACCTGGGCCGGCGGATTCCTGTCCGGCGTCGCCGACTTCGACCCGGCGCTGTTCGCCATCTCCCCGCGCGAGGCGCTGGCCATGGACCCCCAGCAGCGGCTGCTGCTGGAGACCGTCTGGGAGGCGTTCGAACGGGCCGGGGTGGACGCGCGCTCGCTGCGCGGCAGCCGCACCGGCGTGTTCATCGGCACCAACGGCCAGGACTACGCGGCGCTGCTCTCCGGCCCCTCCGACAGCGAGGGGCACCGGGGCACCGGCACCGCGGCCGCCGTGCTCTCCGGCCGGATCTCGTACGTGTTCGGGCTGGAGGGCCCGGCCATGACGGTGGACACCGCCTGCTCCTCCTCCCTGGTCGCCCTGCACTCGGCGGCCGAGGCGCTGCGCCGCGGCGAGTGCACCATGGCCCTCGCGGGCGGCGCCACGGTGATGGCGACCCCGTCGGCCTTCGTGGAGTTCAGCCGCCAGCTGGGCCTGGCCGCCGACGGCCGGTGCAAGGCCTTCGCCGCCGCGGCCGACGGCACCGGCTGGGGCGAGGGCGTCGGCATCCTGCTGCTGGAGCGGCTGTCCGACGCCCGGCGCAACGGGCACCGGGTGCTCGGCATCGTGCGCGGGAGCGCGGTCAACCAGGACGGCGCCTCGAACGGTCTGACGGCCCCGAACGGTCCCTCGCAGGAGCGGGTGATCCGGCAGGCGCTGGCCAACGCCGGGCTGTCGGCCGCCGAGGTGGACGCCGTGGAGGCACACGGCACCGGCACCCGCCTCGGGGACCCGATCGAGGCGAAGGCCCTGCTGGCCACCTACGGGCAGGGCCGGGACGGGGAGCCGCTCTGGCTGGGCTCGATCAAGTCCAACATCGGCCACACCCAGGCCGCCGCCGGCATCGCCGGGATCATCAAGATGGTCATGGCGATGCGGTACGGCACGCTTCCGGCGACCCTGCACGTGGACGGGCCCACCCCGCACGTCGACTGGTCCACCGGGGCGGTCGAACTGCTGACCGAGGCCCGGCCGTGGCCGCGGGCCGGACGGCCGCGCCGCACCGGCGTCTCCTCGTTCGGCATGAGCGGCACCAACGTCCACGTCATCATCGAACAGGGCGAGCCCGCCCCGGCCGAGCCCGCCGGGCGTCGGCCGCACGGTCCGCTGCCGTGGCCGCTGTCCGGGCAGACCCCGGCGGCGCTGCGGGCCCAGGCCGCCCGGCTGGCCGAGCACCTGACGGACCGCCCGGAGGACGGACCGGCCGAGGTGGCCCGGGCCCTGTCCGGCCGGACGGCGCTGGCGCACCGCGCGGTGGTGGTCGGCGCGGACCGGGCCGAGCAGGACCGGGAGCTGGCGGCGCTGGCCGCCGGCGAGCCCGGCGCGGGCGCGGTCACCGGTACGGTCGCCGAGGGGCGGACGGCGTTCCTGTTCACCGGTCAGGGTGCGCAGCGGGTCGGGATGGGCCGGGAGCTGTACGAGGCCTTCCCCGCCTTCGCGGACGCCTTCGACGCGGTCTGCGCGGAGCTGGACCTGCTGCTGGACCGGCCGGTGAAGGACGTGGTGTTCGAGGGCGTCGAGAACCTGGACCGTACGGTGTGGGCGCAGGCCGGGCTGTTCGCGGTCGAGGTGGCCTCGTTCCGGTTGCTCGAATCCTGGGGCGTGACGCCCGACTTCCTGCTCGGGCACTCGATCGGCGAGGTGGCGGCCGCTCACGTCGCCGGGGTGTTCTCGCTGCCGGACGCGTGCGCCCTGGTGGCGGCGCGCGGGCGGTTGATGGAGGCGCTGCCCGAGGGCGGCGCGATGCTGGCGGTCGAGGCCACCGAGGCCGAGGTCCGCGAGGCGATCGGCGAGCGGCTGGACGTCGCGGCCGTCAACGGCCCGACCTCGCTGGTGGTCTCCGGGCCGGTCGAGGCGGTGGAGGAGCTGGCCGGGCGGTGGAAGGCCGAGGGCCGCCGGATCCGCCGGCTGACCGTCTCGCACGCCTTCCACTCGGCGCTGATGGAGCCGATGCTCGCCGAATTCTCGGGCGTCCTGGCGGAGTTGACCTTCGCCGAGCCGCGCATTCCGCTGTTGTCCAACGTCAGCGGGACGCTCGCCGAACCCGGGCTGCTCACCACCCCCGACTACTGGCTGCGCCAGGTCCGCGAGGCCGTCCGCTTCGCCGACGGCGTCGCCCACCTCGGCGAGCACGGCGTGACCCGCCTCCTGGAGCTGGGCCCCGACGGCGTGCTCTGCGGGCTGACCCAGCAGACCCTCCCCGACGCCGTGCTCGCCCCGCTCCAGCGGGCCGGGCGGGACCAGGTGGACACGCTCTGGCACGGCCTCGGCCGGCTCTGGACGGCCGGTGCCCAGGTCGACTGGGCGGCGGCCCTGCCGGCCGGTCCGCACGCGGAACTGCCCACCTACGCCTTCCAGCGCGAGCGCTACTGGCCCCGGCCGGTCGCCGGCGCCGGCGACGTCGCGGCGCTCGGGCAACTGCCCGCCGGGCACCCGCTGCTGGGCGCCGTCCTGGCCCTGGCCGGGGACGGCGGCGCGGTGCTGACCGGACGGCTGTCCACGGCGAGCCACCCGTGGCTGGCCGACCACGCGGTGCTGGGCCGGACCGTGGTGCCCGGCACCGCGCTGGTCGAACTCGCGCTGCGGGCCGGCGAGCAGGTCGGCCGTACGGTGCTGGACGAACTGGTGGTGCGGTCCCCGCTCGCCCTCCCCGAACGGGGCGAGGCCCAGGTCCAGGTCCGGGTGACCGCGCCCGACGACGGCGGCGACTGCCGGCTGGAGATCCACGCCCGGCCCGACACCGGTGACCGGACGCCCTGGACCTGCCACGCCACCGGCCTGCTGACCGAGGCCGCACCGGCCGAGGCCTTCGAACTGGCGGCCTGGCCGCCGCCGGCCGCCGAGCCGGTGCCGCTGGACGGCTTCTACGACACCCTGGCCGACAGCGGCTACGGCTACGGGCCGGCCTTCCGCGGCCTGCGCGCCGTCTGGCGGGCCGAGGACGCGGTCTACGCCGAGGTCGCGCTGCCCGAGGAGGCGGCGGACGAGGCCGCCGGCTTCGCCCTGCACCCGGCGCTGCTGGACGCGGCGCTGCACGCCGTCGGCTTCGCCGGCGGGAGCGAGGTCGAGGGCACCGCCCTGCCGTTCGCCTGGACCGGCGTGCGGGTGGACGCGGTGGGCGCCTCGGTGCTGCGGGCGCGGATCACCCGGACCGCCGAGGGCGTCGCGCTGCGGCTGGCCGACGGCGCCGGAAGCCCGGTGGCCACCGTGCGTTCGCTGGTGATGCGCGAGGTGTCCCCGGAGGCGCTCGGCGCCACCGCCGATGCCAGACCGGACGCGCTGTTCGCGGTGGACTGGCGGCCGGTGCCCCCGGCGGCCGGTGCGGCCGAGCCGGACCTGACCGCGTGGGCCGCGGTCGGCGAGACGGCCCCCGAGGGCGGACCGGCCCGCCGCCACACCGACCTGGCGGCCCTGGTCGCCTCCCTGGAACAGGGCGCGGCCGTACCGTCGGTGACCGTCCTGGCCGTCTCTGCCGTCTCTGCCGTCTCCGCCGGTGCCGCCGGTGTCGACGCCGCCGCCGGTGCGCTCGGGGCCGAGGCCGTGCACGGGGCGACCGCCCGGGTGCTCGGCGAGGTACGGGCCTGGCTGGCCGAGGAGCGGTTCGCCGACTCCCGGCTGGTGGTGCTCACCCGCGGGGCGACCCCGGCCGGGTCCGGCACCGGTGGCGAGGCCGACCCGGCCGGCGCCGCCGTGTGGGGACTGGTCCGCTCCGCGCAGACCGAGAACCCCGACCGGATCGTGCTGGTGGACGTCGAACCGCAGGGCGGCGCGGCCGACCCGTGGGCCGGCTGGCCCGCGCTGGTGGGCGGCGAGGAGCCCCAACTCGCGGTCCGCGGCGGCGACATCAGGGTGCCGCGACTGGTCCGGGAAGCCACCGTCGCCCGGCTGACCCCGCCGGAGCCCGCGGGCGCCTGGCGGCTCGGCCTCGCGGGGCGGGGCGCCGGACTGGAGGACGTGGCGCTGGTCCCCGCGCCCGACGCCGACGCGCCGCTGGGCGCGGACGAGGTCCGGGTCGCGGTGCGCTCGGCGGGCGTCAACTTCCGGGACGTGCTGATCGGTCTGGGCATGTACCCGGACCGGACGGCCGCGATGGGCTCCGAGGCCTCCGGCGTCGTGCTGGAGGTCGGCGCAGGGGTGACCGACCTCGCCCCGGGCGAGCGGGTCTTCGGCTTCTTCGCCGGTGGCGCGGCCGTCCGGGCCGTCACCGACCGGCGGCTGCTGGCCCGCGTCCCGCAGGGCTGGTCCTTCGCCCAGGCCGCCTCCGTACCGCTGGTGTTCGCCACCGCCTACTACGGGCTGCGCGACCTGGCCGACGCGCAGCGGGGCGAATCGGTGCTGGTGCACGCCGCGGCCGGCGGCGTCGGCATGGCGGCCGTCCAACTCGCCCGCCACTTCGGCCTGGAGGTGTTCGGCACCGCCAGTCCGGGCAAGTGGCGCACGCTGCGGGAACTGGGGCTGGACGAGGCGCACATCGCCTCCTCCCGCGACCTCGCCTTCGAGGAGCGGTTCCGCACCGCGACCGGCGGGCGCGGGGTCGACCTGGTGCTGAACTCGCTGGCCGGGGAGTTCACCGACGCCTCGCTGCGGCTGCTCGCCGAGGGCGGGCGCTTCCTGGAGATGGGCAAGACCGACGTCCGGCAGCCGGCCGGCCTCCGGTACCGGGCCTTCGACCTCGGCGACGCCGGACCGGCCCGGATGGGCGGCATCCTGCACGAGGTGATCGAGCTGTTCGAGGCCGGTGCGCTGCGGATGCTGCCGATCACCGCCTGGGACGTCCGGGACGCGGTCGGCGCCTTCCGGCACGTCAGCCAGGCCCGGCACGTCGGCAAGAACGTGCTGACGCTGCCGGTGGAGCCGGACCCCGAGGGCACGGTGCTGATCACTGGCGGCACCGGGACGCTGGGCGGACTGCTGGCCCGGCACCTGGCGGCCGTGCACGGCGTGCGCCACCTGACCCTGCTGAGCCGCCGGGGCGCGGACGGCCCGGACGTGCGGGAACTCCTCGCCGAGCTGGGTGAGGCGGGCGCCCGGGCGGAGGTCGTCGCCTGCGACGCGGCCGACCGCACCGCCCTGGCCCGGGTGCTCGACGGCCTCGCCCGTCCGCTGACGGGCGTGGTGCACGCCGCCGGCGTGCTGGACGACGGGGTGTTCGGCACCCTGACGCCGGAGCGCCTCTCCCGGGTACTGCGCCCGAAGGTGGACGCGGCGCTCAACCTGCACGAGCTGACGGCGCACCTCGACCTGTCGATGTTCGTGCTGTACTCCTCGGTGTCGGGCACCTTCGGCTCCGGCGGGCAGGCCAACTACGCGGCCGCGAACGCCTTCCTGGACGCGCTGGCCGCCCGGCGGACGGCCTCCGGCCAGGCCGGCCAGTCGCTGGCTTGGGGCCTGTGGGAGCAGGCCAGCGGGCTCACCGGCCACCTCGGGAAGGTCGACCAGGCCCGGGCCGGCAGCCTCAGCGCGCCGCTGTCCACCGCCCGGGCGCTCGCCCTGTTCGACCGGGCGCGCACCACGGGCCGCTCCCACCTGGTGCCGGTGGACATCGACCTGGGCGTGCTGCGCGCCGCCGCCCACCCGGTGCCCGCGCTGCTGCGGGCGCTGGTCGGCCAGCCGGTCCGCCGGGCCGCCGACAACCGGCGCCCGGACGGCCCGGCGCTGGCCGAGCGGCTGGCCGTGATGGCCGACGCCCAGCGCGACGCGGCCCTGCTGGACCTGGTCACCGGGAACGCCGCGGTGGTCCTCGGACACGGCTCGACGGACGCCGTCGCGGCCGACCGGCCGTTCAAGGACCTCGGGTTCGACTCGCTGACCTCGGTCGAGCTGCGCAACCGGCTGAACACCGCCACCGGCCTGCGGCTGCCCCCCACCCTGGTCTTCGACCACCCGACCCCGGCCGCGCTCGCCCGCCACCTGCGGGAGAGCCTGCTGCCGCAGGCCGACCCGGTGGAGGACCTGCTCGGCCGGCTGGCCGGAATGGAGGCCGACCTGGTCGCGCTGGCCGGGGCGGAACGGGCCGGGGCCCGCGCCAGGCTGGAGCAGCTGCTCGACCGGCTGCGGGACGCCGACGGGCCGCAGCCGGAGCACGACGACAGCGACCTGGAGTCCGCGACGGCCGAGGACATCTTCGCCCTGATCGACGACGAACTGGGGAGCTGACGGCGGGCCGGCGGGGCGTTCCGGGTCAGGTCACCAGACCGCGCCGGAACGCCTCGCCGACCGCGCCCGCCCGGTCGCGGACCCCGAGCTTGTCGTAGATCCGCAGCAGGTGCGTCTTGACACTGGCCTCGGTGATGAACAGCTTGCCGGCGACCTCCTTGTTGGAGGAGCCGTGGGCGACCAGCCGCATCACCTCCAGCTCACGGGCGCTCAGCACACCGAGGCTGGGCCGGCGCACCCGGTCCATCAGCCGTTTGGTGATGGCGGGGGAGAGCATCGCGTCGCCCCGGGCCGCGACCCGGGCCGCGCGCAGCAGCTCCTCGGTGGGCGCGTCCTTCAGCAGATAGCCGGTGGCGCCGGCCTCGATCGCGGGCAGCACGTCGTTGTCGGTGTCGAAGGTGGTCAGCACCAGCACCCGCACCCCGGGCGCGCTCTCGCCGAGCCGGTGGATCGCGGTGACACCGTCCATCACCGGCATGCGCAGGTCCATCAGCACCAGGTCGGGCTTCAGCTCGGCGACCCGGTCGAGCGCCTCGGCGCCGTTGCCGGCCTCGCCGACGACCTCGAACTCCGGGCTGTTGGCGAACGCGCCGCGCAGGCCGTCCCGGACGATCGGGTGGTCGTCGACGATCAGCAGCCGTACGGGGGCGGACTGTTCGCTCATGCGGTGCCGCCCCGGCGGATCGCCGGCACGCTCGCGTTCACCGCGGTGCCCGAGCCCGGAGCGCTCTCCACGGTCAGTGTCCCGAGCACCCGGTCGAGCCGTCGGCGCAGGCCGTCCAGCCCGTAACCGCTGTCGCCGTCGGCGGGCGGCGGCCCGTCGAGGTCGGTCACGGTGAAGCCGACCCCGTCGTCGTGAACGTCCAGCATGACCGTGTCCTCCAGGTAGGAAATGGTCAGTCTGACCTTACTGGCAGCGGCGTGCTTCGCGATGTTCGCCAGGGTCTCCTGGGCGGCACGGAACAGGGCGACCTCGATCTCCGTCAGCAGCGGGACCGGATCACCGGTGACCTCCACCGAGGCCGGCACGTCCGCACGCGCCGACCAGCGCTGGGCCAGCTCCCGGATCGCGTTCGGCAGGTGCGCCTCCTCCAGCTCCGCCGGCCGCAGCGCGGCCACCGAACGCCGGGCCGCCGTGAGGCTCTCCCGGGCCAGCCCCCGGGCCTGTTCGAGGTGCCACTCGCGCTGCTCGGACTGCGGCCGGGCCCGGTCGGCGGCCTGGAGCTGGGTGATGATGCCGGCCAGCCCCTGGGCGATGGTGTCGTGGATCTCCCGGGCCATCCGCTGGCGTTCGTCCTGGATGCCCGCCTCCCGGGCCTGGATCAGCAACTGGGCGTGCAGGCCGTTGTTCTCGCCGATCACCGTCTTCAACTCCGTGACCAGCCGGCAGCGTTCCTCGCTGCGCTCGTTGAAGCGGTGCGACAGGTTGCCGAACAGGCCGATCAGGCAGGTCTGGAGGCAGACCGAGGCGGCCGCGATGGCGATCCGCCGGGAGCTGTCCGGCACCCCGCCGGGGATCAGGTTGATGATCAGCGAGGTGGCGCCGACACTGACGAAGGCCCACTGCGGCGGGAGCAGGTCGTAGGCCTGGACGAACCCGACCACGGCGAAGACGAAGAAGATCGGGTGCTGGGTCATCAGCAGTGCGGCCAGCACCTGCTGGCCCGCCACGTAGGTCAGCATCGGGCCGGTGCGGCCCGTCCACTGCGGCGACCGCAGGGTGTACATCGCCAGCGTCCACGCGGCGGTCACCACGACCAGCGGGAAGACCGTGACCCGCGCGGTGGCCGCGCCCTCCTCCGGCTGCACCACGCACAGCACGGTGGCCACGCCCAGCAGCACGACGGGCAGCGGGGTGAGGAAGCGGCGCAGGTTGATCGGTTCGTCGCTCTTCATGGTGCTGCTCCTCGGCCCCCGCTGCTTCCCCGGCTCCCGCCCCGCCGCGACCGCCCGTGACCGCGGACCTCCAGCCTAGGCCTACTCCCGGCGCGATCCTCCGTCCCGGGCCTACTCCCAGCGGAAGAGCCGTGCGGCCGCGACACCGAAGACCACCGTGTAGCCGACGAGGACCAACAGCGCCGTGGCGCCCGGCAGGTGACCCTTGGCCACGTCGCCGAAGGCCTGGACGGAGGCGCCGAGCGGGGTGAAGTCACCGATCCGGTTGACCGCGGCGGGCATCTGGTCACGGGGCACGTACAGGCCCGCGAAGAACATCAGCGGGAAGAACAGCATGCTGCCCGCGCCGGTGGCGGCCTTGGTGGTCTTGAGCACCGAGGCGACGAACAGTCCGATGGACAGCACCGCGGTGGCCGAGAGCAGGAAGGTCAGCGCGAAGCCGAGCGGGTTGCTCGGCAGCTTGACGTCCCACAGCAGGCGCGCGGTCGCGAGCACCAGGAGGGTGGTGGCGATCGCCACGGTGATCTGGACCACCAACTGGGCGATCAGCACCCGGGCCGGGCCCACCGGCGTGGTCGACAGCCGGCGCAGGATGCCCTTCTCCCGGTAGCCCACCAGGTAGCCCGGGGTGATGAACAGGCCGGTCATCGCGAAGGCCAGCACCACGGTGACGGGCGTGTAGGAGTCGATGGCGCGCTGGCCGATCTCGGCCTTGAACTCGCGGGAGGACGGGATGCTGCCGATGATCACCACCAGGGCGACCGGGAAGAGCAGCGTCCAGAAGTACGCGGCCGGGTCTCGCAGGAAGAGCTTGAACTCCACGGCCGTGAGCCGGTTCATCGCCCGCACGGGGGTTCTCCTTCTAGGGGTCGGGGGTCGGCTACGGGCCGGGGATCAGTGGGAGGGGTGGTCGAACCGGCGGCCGGTCAGGGCGAGGAACGCGTCCTCCAGGCTGGCCAGTTCCGCGCGCAGGTCGGCCGCGACGATCTGGTTGCGGGCGAGCGCCGAGGTGACGGCGTACACCAGGTTTCCGGTGCCGGTGACCTCCACCTGGGAGCCGTGCCGCTGGACCGAGGTCACCTCGGGCAGCGAGGTCAGGATGTGGTCGTCGAGCGGGGAGGTCGGGCGGAAGCGCACCTTCTGCTCGGCGCCCACCCCGGCCACCAGGCCGGCGGGGGTGTCCAGCGCGACGATCCGGCCGCCGTCGATCAGGGCCAGCCGGTCGCAGAGCCGCTCGGCCTCCTCCATGAAGTGGGTGACCAGGACGACGGTGATGCCCCGGGCGCGGACCTGCTCGATCAGCTCCCAGGTGTCCCGCCGGGCCGCCGGGTCCAGACCGGTGGTCAGCTCGTCCAGCACGGCCACCTTCGGGTTGCCGACCAGTGCCAGCGCGATGGACAGCCGCTGCTTCTGGCCGCCGGACAGGCTGGCGAACGGGCTGTTCATCTTGTCCAGCAGGTTCAGCTCGGCGAGCAGCTCCCGCCAGTCGGCGTGGTCGTCGTAGAAGGAGGCGTACAGCTCCATCGCCTCGGCGACCCGCAGCTTGTCCGGCATCTCGCTCTTCTGCAACTGCATGCCCAGGATGCGGTGCAGCTTGGCGGCGTCGCGCTGGGGGTCCAGGCCGTGCACCGAGATGCTCCCGCCGCCGGGCTTGCGCAGCCCGGCGATGCACTCGACCGTCGTGGTCTTCCCGGCGCCGTTGGGGCCGAGGATGCCGAAGATCTCCCCCTCCTGCACCTCGAACGAGATGTCGTCGACGACGACCTTCTGGCCGTACTGCATCCGCAGGTTCGAAACGACGATCGCTGGCACGGTCTTGGTCTCCGATCTCCGAGGTCCCACCAGTGTCCGGCCGGCACCGCCGTGCCCGGATCGACCTGGTGATATCCATCCGGTGGAACTTCCCGCGATCGAACGGTTGACACCCGGATCCGCCCCGCGCGTCCCCGGACGTCGCGACCGGCTCCCGGGCCCGGCCCCTAATCACCTGCCCGGGCCCCGGATAGGGGTGTCGGCCCTGTTACGGCCGTGTCTACGCTCGGCCCCATTCGCGGAGGCTGAAGGGGCACGGGACGATGGAGTCGAGTGAGCGGCAACTCCGGGCGCAGATGCGCTTCTTCCACGACCTGGTGCGCAAGCTCGCCGCCCAGGGCGATCCCTACGCGAAGGTGCTGAGCGCGCCGGACAACCCCTACCCCGCGTACGAGGAGATCCGGGCGCGGGGCCGGGTCTACCGCAGCCCGCTGGGCACCTGGGTCACCACCGACCACGAACTCGCCAACCAGGTGCTGCGGGACAAGCGCTTCGGCGTGCGCAAGGCCGACGGCGAGAAGGTGCCGGAGTTCATGAACTTCGACAACTCCATGCTCGGCCTCGACCCGCCGGAGCACACCCGGCTGCGCCGGATGACCATGCCCACCCTCAACCCGCGCGTCGTCGAGCGCTGGCGCGGCCGGGCCGAGGAGATCTGCCACCGGCTGATCGACGACATCCTGGCCCAGGGCGACCGGTTCGACCTGATGACCGCCTTCGCCCACCACCTGCCGACCGCGGTGATCGGCGACCTGGTCGGCATCCCCGAGGAGGACCGGGAGCACTTCCACCACCTCAGCCGGGAGATCGTCCCGCTGCTGGACGGTGTGGTCACCTACGAGAAGGCGCGCAGCGTGGACGCCGCCATCGCCGGGATGACCGAGCTGTTCACCCGGATCGTCGAGCAGCGCCGGGTCGAGCCGCGCGAGGACATGATCAGCCGGATGCTGCCGCTGGTCGACGAGGGCAGCCTGAGCATGGACGAACTGCTGCCGCTGTGCATGTTCCTGCCGCTGGCCGGCACCGAGACCACCGTCAACCTGATCGGCAACGGCATCCTGGCGCTGCTGCGCCACCCCGAGCAGTGGCGGATGGTGGCCGAGGACCCGGAACTGGCCCAGAACGTGGTCAACGAGACGCTGCGCCACGATCCGCCGGTGCAGACCTACCGGCGGATCGCCCACGAGCCGGTCGAGCTGGGCGGCGTCGTGCTGCCCGTGGACAGCGAGCTGGCGATCGTGGCCGCCGGGGCCAACCGGGACCCGCAGGTCTTCCCCGACCCCGCCCGCTTCGACATCACCCGGGTCAGCCGCAACGACACCCTGGCGTTCTCGGCCGGCATCCACTACTGCCTGGGCGCGCCGCTGGCCAGGTTCGAGGCCGAGGTGGCCTACCGGACCCTCATCTCCCGGATGCCCGGGCTGCGGCAGGCCGGGCCGGTGCGCCGGCGGGGCTCCTTCATCATTCGCGGCCTGCGGGAGTTCCCGCTGTCGGCGAGCTGACCCGTCGTCGGCGCACGGCTCCCCGGCGCGGGTCGGCCGCGACCGCACCACGACCGCGTACGGCGCGACCCGCGCACACGGCACTTCCCAGTGGAGGGATCATGGCGGACCCGATCATCCTCGCCGAAGGACTGCACAAGCACTTCGGCGAGGTCCACGCCCTACGAGGGCTCGACCTCGCCGTCCCGGCCGGGACGGTCTGCGGGGTGCTCGGCCCCAACGGCGCCGGCAAGACCACCGCGGTGAACATCCTCGCGACCCTGATGGACCCGGACGCCGGGCACGCCCGGATCGCCGGGCTGGACGTGGTCCGCGAGGCCGACCGGGTGCGCTCGGTGATCGGCCTGGCCGGGCAGTTCGCCGCGGTGGACGAGAAGCTGACCGGCCGCGGCAACCTGCGGATGTTCGGCCGGCTCTACCACCTGCCCCGTCGGCAGGTGCACCAGCGGGCCGACGAACTCCTGGAGCGCTTCGGCCTGATGGAGGCGGCCGACCGGCAGGTGCGCGGCTACTCCGGCGGCATGCGCCGCCGGCTCGACCTCGTCGCCAGCCTGATCCTGCGCCCCCAGGTGCTCTTCCTGGACGAGCCGACCACCGGCCTCGACCCGCGCAGCCGCGGCGAGATCTGGGACTGCGTGCGGGAGCTCGTCGCCGAGGGCACCACCGTGCTGCTCACTACCCAGTACCTGGACGAGGCCGACCAACTGGCCGACGACATCGCGGTGGTGGACTACGGCCGGGTGATCGCCGACGGCACCCCCGACCAGCTCAAGTCGACGATCGGCAACCGCTTCGACGTGGTCGTCGAGGACCCGGCGCTGCTGCCGCAGGCCTCCGCCGTGCTGCACCGGCTGACCGGGGCCGAGCCGACCGGGACCGGCGAGAACAGCCTGAGCGTGCCGTCCGCGGACGGCACCGTGCGGGTCTCCGCACTCGTCCGGGAGCTGGACCGGGCGGGGATCGAGGTCGCCGACGTCAGCCTGCGCCGCCCCACCCTCGACGAGGTGTTCCTGCGCCTGACCGACCGCTCGGCCCCGGCCGACACCGACACCGAGACCGACGGCGACGCCCCGGCCGGCGCCCGAGCCGACGACAGAGTCAAGGACCACGCCTGATGACCGTCCAGAGCACCCCCGTTGCCCGCCGGACCCCGGTGACCCGCCTGCGCTGGGCGCTGTCGGACGGCTTCGTCCTCGTCGGGCGCGAGTTCAGCCGGCTGCGCCAGGAGCCCGGCTCACTGATCGCCGCCCTGATCTTCCCCGCCGTGATGGTGCTGCTGTTCGGCTACGTCTTCGGCAGCGCCATCCGGATTCCGGGCGGCGGTGACTACCGCGCCTACCTGATGCCCGGGCTGTTCGCCATGGTGACGGCCAGTTCGGTGGTGGCGGTGATCGAGCGGGTCGCCGCCGACGTCTCGCGCGGACTGATGAGCCGGTTCCGCTCGATGCCGATGTCGCGGGTCGCGGTCGCCTTCGGGCACACCGCCTCCGACATGGTCGGCGGCCTGCTCAGCGTGGCCATCATGGCGGTGGCCGGCCTGCTGGTCGGCTGGCGCGCGTCCGACGGGCTGCTGAACGCCCTGGCCGGCTTCGGGCTGCTGGTGCTGATGCGCTACGCGCTCAGCTGGGTCGGCTGCTTCTTCGGCCTGAAGGTCCCCAACGAGCAGATGGCGCAGCAGCTCACGCTGCTCGTGATGCCGGTGACCATGCTGTCGAACGCCTTCGTGCCGACCGACGGAATGCCCGCCTGGCTGCGGTTCATCGCCGAGTGGAACCCGCTCAGCGCCCTGACCGCCGGCTGCCGCGAGCTGTTCGGCAACCCGGGGACGGTGACCGGCTCGCACGCCTGGCCGGTGGACCACCCGGTGGCCGCGACGCTGCTGTGGTCGGTGGGCCTCCTGGTGGTCTTCGTGCCGCTGTCGGTGCGCTCGTTCCAGCGCAAGAACCGCTGACCCGGCGAACCCCGCACCGCCCGGTGGGAATCCCCGGGACCGGGGTCCCCGGCCGGAAGTCCCCGGACCGGCACCCCTAACTGTGGGGCCGGCACCGGGGGCCGGCATCCGCCCTGCTTAGGGGTTGGTGCCGGTCGGTTCGCTCCCTAAGCTCGCGGATGACGCGCCATCGGGTACGCCGGGGAATTCCACCCGGCGGACCGCGGTGGCCCTTGCGAAACGCCAATCCGCCCAGGTCGACGGGTGGGCAATTCCACCCGTGAATTCCGTTCGGCTATTTCCGGTGCATTACGTGTTGAGGTGTCCCATGCCTGAGGTCCATGCCGATGACGCTGCCATCGCCGTCGTAGGACTCGCCTGCCGACTGCCGGGCGCCGCGAACCCGCGCGCCTTCTGGGAGCTGCTGTGCGACGGCGTGGAAGCGATCGGTGACGTCCCCCTCGACCGGGGCGACCTCGCCGAGCGGGACGTCCCGCGCCGCGGCGGCTTCCTCGACCGGATCGACGGGTTCGACCCGGGCTTCTTCGGCATCTCGCCGCGCGAGGCCACCGCCATGGACCCGCAGCAGCGGCTCATGCTGGAGCTGAGCTGGGAGGCGCTGGAGGACGCCCGGATCGTGCCGGACGCCCTGCGCGGCAGCCGGACCGGCGTCTTCGTCGGCGTGATGGCCTCCGACTACGCCACCCTCGCCCAGCGCGGCGGCACCGCGCAGATCGGCCCGCACTCGCTGGCCGGCCTGCAGCGCGGCCTGATCGCCAACCGGGTCTCCTACGCCGTCGGCCTGCGCGGCCCCAGCATGACCGTCGACGCCGGACAGTCCTCCTCCCTGGTCGCGGTGCACGTCGCCGCCGACAGCCTGCGGCGCGGCGAGGCCACCCTCGCCCTGGCCGGCGGCGTGCACCTGATCGCGGCCCCGGAGAGCACCGTCGGCGCGGCCCGCTTCGGCGCGCTCTCCCCGGACGGCCGCTGCTACACCTTCGACGAGCGCGCCAACGGCTACGTCCGCGGCGAGGGCGGCGTGGTCGTCGCGCTCAAGACCGTCGCCCGGGCCGTCGCCGACGGCGACCGGATCTACGCCGTCATCCGCGGCAGCGCCGTCAACAACGACGGCGGCGGCGACAGCCTGACCACCCCCAGCCGCGACGCCCAGGCCGACGTGCTCGGCGCCGCCTACCGGCGCGCCGGGATCGCCCCCGACGCGGTGCGCTACGTCGAACTGCACGGCACCGGAACGGCCGTCGGCGACCCGGTCGAGGCGGCGGCCCTCGGCGCCGTCCTCGGCGCCGGCCGCACCCCCGACGCCGCGCTGCGGGTCGGCTCCGCCAAGACCAACATCGGCCACCTCGAAGGCGCCGCCGGCGCGGCCGGCCTGCTCAAGGCCGTCCTGTCGGTGGCCAACCGGCAGCTCCCGCCGAGCCTCAACTTCGAACGGCCCAACCCGCGCATCCCCCTGGACGACCTCGGCCTGCGGGTGCAGACCGCCCTCGAACCCTGGCCCGAGGGCCCGCGGATCGCGGGCGTCAGCTCCTTCGGCATGGGCGGCACCAACTGCCACGTCGTGCTCACGGAGTGGCCCGGCCGGGCCGAGGACCCGCGCGAGCGGACCGCCGACGCCGACGCGCCGGTGCTCTGGCCGCTGTCGGGCCGCACCGAGGACGCGCTGCGCGAGCAGGCCGCCCGGCTGCGCGCCCACCTGGAGGCCGCCCCCGCCGCCGACCCGGCCGACATCGGCCACTCGCTGGCCACCACCCGCGCGGCCTTCGGCCACCGGGCCGCCGTGCTCGGCCGCGGCCGGGACGAACTGCTGCGCCGCCTCGGCTCGCTGGCCGCCGGCGAGCCGGTGCGCGGGGTGGTCACGGGGGAGACGGACGAGGGCCGCACGGCCTTCCTGTTCACCGGGCAGGGCTCGCAGCGGGTCGCCATGGGCCGGGGCCTGTACGAGGCGTTCCCCGCCTTCGCGGCGGCCTTCGACGCGGTCTGCGCGGAGCTGGACGCGAGGCTCGGGCGGTCGGTTCGCGAGGTCGTCTTCGCGGGTGCGGAGGATCTGGACCGTACGGTGTGGGCGCAGGCCGGGTTGTTCGCGGTCGAGGTGGCGTCCTTCCGGCTGCTCGAATCCTGGGGCGTGGCAACGGAGTTCCTGCTCGGGCACTCGATCGGCGAGGTGGCGGCCGCCCATGTGGCGGGCGTGTTCTCGCTGGCGGACGCGTGCGCCCTGGTGGCGGCGCGCGGGCGGTTGATGGACGCGCTGCCCGAGGGCGGGGCGATGCTGGCGGTGCAGGCCACCGAGGCGGAGGTCCGTGACGCGATCGGCGACCGGCTGGACGTGGCGGCCGTCAACGGCCCGACCTCGCTGGTGGTTTCCGGCCCGACCGAGGCGGTCGAGGAGTTCGCGGCGCGCTGGAAGGCCGAGGGCCGCAAGACCAGCCGGCTGACCGTCTCGCACGCCTTCCACTCGGCCCTGATGGAGCCGATGCTCGCCGAATTCGCCGCCGTCCTCGCGGAGTTGACCTTCGCCGAGCCGCGGATCCCGGTCGTCTCCAACCTGACCGGCGGGATCGCCGAACCCGGTCTCCTCACCACCCCCGACTACTGGGTGCGCCAGGTCCGCGAGGCCGTCCGCTTCGCCGACGGCGTCGAGACCCTGCACCGCGAGGGCGTCACCCGCTTCCTCGAAGTCGGCCCGGACGGCGTGCTCTGCGCGATGGCCCGGCAGGCCGGCGCCGAGGGCCTGCTGGCCCCGGCCCTGCGCAAGGACCGCGACGACGCGGAGACCCTGCTCGGCGCCGTCGCCCGGCTGTACACCGCCGGCGCGCCGCTGGACTGGGACGCCGTCTTCGCGGGCCACGCCCCCCGACCGGTCGACCTGCCCACCTACGCCTTCCAGCGCCGCCGCTTCTGGCTGGACACGGCCGCCCGTCCGGCCGTCGAACCCGCTCCTGCCGCGCCGGCCCCGGCCGAGGCCCCGACCGGACCCGCCGCCGAGCGGCGGGACGAGCGGGCGCTGCTGCACCAGATCCGCGCCCAGGTCGCCGCCGTCCTCGACTACGAGACCCCCGGCGACGTGGACGCCCGGCTCACCTTCCGCGACCTGGGCTTCGACTCGCTCACCGCCGTGGAACTGCGCGACCGCCTCGCCGCGGCCACCCGGCTGCGGCTGCCGGACTCCCTGGTCTTCGACCACCCGACCCCGCTGCGCCTGGCCGGGCACCTGTCCGGCCTGCTCTACGGCGAGCCCGCCGCCGTCGCGCCCGCGACGCCCGCCCCCGGCGCCGTGAGCGACGAGCCGATCGCGATCGTCGCAATGAGCTGCCGCTACGCGGGCGGCATCGACACCCCCGAGGCCCTGTGGCAGGCGGTCCTCGACGGCCGCGACCTGGTCACCGGCTTCCCCGAGGACCGCGGCTGGGACATCGCGGGCATCTACGCCGACGAGGGCCGCAACCCGACCGGCACGCTCACCCCCGCCGGGGCGTTCCTGACCGACGCGACCCGCTTCGACGCGGCGTTCTTCGGCATCTCCCCGCGCGAGGCCCTCGCCATGGACCCGCAGCAGCGGCTCCTGCTGGAGACCGCCTGGGAGGCCGTCGAGCGCCTCGGCGCCGACCCGGCCGTGCTGCGCGGCAGCCGCACCGGCGTGTTCGTCGGCGCCACCGCCCAGGACTACGGCCCCCGGCTGCACCAGGCCCCGGCCGACCTCGAAGGCCACCTGCTGACCGGCAACACCGCCAGCGTCGCCTCCGGCCGGATCGCCTACGTGCTCGGCCTGGAGGGCCCGGCGGTCACCGTCGACACGGCCTGCTCCTCCTCGCTGGTCGCCCTGCACCTGGCCGCCCAGTCGCTGCGCCTCGGCGAGTGCGACATGGCCCTGGCCGGCGGCGCCACCGTGCTGGCGACGCCCGGCATGTTCATCGAGTTCAGCAAGCAGCAGGGCCTGTCGGCCGACGGCCGCTGCAAGGCCTTCGCCGAGGGCGCCGACGGCACCGGCTGGGGCGAGGGCGTGGGCCTGCTGGCCCTGGAGCGGCTCTCCGACGCCGAGCGGCTGGGCCACCCGGTGCTCGCGGTGATCCGCGGCAGCGCCATCAACCAGGACGGCGCCTCCAACGGCCTCGCCGCGCCCAACGGCCCCTCCCAGGAACGGGTGATCCGCCAGGCGCTGGCCGGCGCCGGACTCGCCGCCGCCGACGTGGACGCCGTCGAGGCGCACGGCACCGGCACCGCCCTCGGCGACCCGATCGAGGCCCAGGCGCTGCTGGCCACCTACGGCCGGGACCGCGCCGCCGAGGACCCGCTCTGGCTCGGCTCGGTGAAGACCAACATCGGGCACACCCAGGCCGCCGCCGGCGTCGCCGGGATCATCAAGATGGTGCAGGCGATGCGGCACGGGACGCTCCCGGCCACCCTGCACGCGGACACCCCCTCCAGCCGGGTGGACTGGAGCGCCGGCGGCGTCCGGCTGCTGACCGAGGCCCGGGACTGGCCCGAGCGCGGACGTCCGCGCCGCGCCGCGGTCTCCTCCTTCGGCATCAGCGGCACCAACGCCCACATGATCGTCGAGAGCGTGCCGCAGGACGCCCCGGCGGCCCCCGCCGCCACCGGCACCGGTCCGCTGCCGTTCCCGCTCTCCGCCCACGGCGAGGCCGCGCTGCGCGCCCAGGCCGCCCGGCTGGCCGAGGCCGTCCGCACCGGCGCCGGGCCGGCCGCCGCCGCCTCCCTCGCCGACCTCGGCCTGTCGCTGACCGCCCGGGCCGCCTTCGACCGGCGCGCCGTGGTGGTCGCCGCCGACCGCGAGCAACTGCTGACCGGCCTGGACGCGCTGACCCGGGAACTGCCCGCCGCCAACCTGACCACCGGCACGGCCGGCGCCCCCGACGGCCCCGTGTTCGTCTTCCCCGGCCAGGGCTCCCAGTGGGAGGGCATGGCCGCCGAGCTGTACGCCTCCTCCGAGGTCTTCCGCGCCGAGCTCACCGCGTGCGCCGAGGCCCTCGCCCCCCACACCGACTGGTCGCTGATCGACGTGCTGCACGGCGCCCCCGGCGCCCCCTCGCTGGAGCGCGTCGACGTGGTGCAGCCCGCGCTGTTCGCCGTGATGGTGTCGCTGGCGAAGCTCTGGCGGCACTCCGGCGTCGTCCCCGCCGCCGTGATCGGCCACTCCCAGGGCGAGATCGCCGCCGCGCACGTCGCCGGCGGCCTCACCCTGGCCGACGCCGCCCGGATCGTCGCCCTGCGCAGCCGCTACCTGCGCGCCATCGCGGGCACCGGGGGCATGGCGTCGATCCCGCTGCCGACCGCCGAGGTCGAGGCGCGCATCGCCCGCTTCGACGGCCGGATCACCGTCGCCGCGCACAACGGCCCGTCCGCCACCGTGGTCGCGGGGGAGGCCGAGGCCCTCGACGAGTTCGTCGCCCAGTGCCAGGCCCAGGACGTCCGCGCCCGGCGCGTCCCGGTCGACTACGCCTCGCACTCGCCGGCCGTCGACCCGCTGCGCGAGGAGCTGGCCGAGGCCCTCGCCGGGATCGAGCCGCGCGAAGGCCACACGGCCTTCTGGTCCACCGTCACCGGCGGCCTGCTGGCGACCACCGCACTCGACACCGACTACTGGTTCCGCAACCTGCGCCAGGTGGTGCGCTTCGAGCCCACCGTGCGGGCGCTGCTCGCGGCCGGCCACCGCACCTTCGTCGAGTCCAGCCCGCACCCCGTGCTCACCGTCGGCGTCCAGGAGACGCTGGAGGCCGACGGCCGCGGCGGCGCCGCCCTCGGCACCCTGCGCCGCGACCACGGCGGCCCCGAGCGGTTCCTCGGCGCGCTCGCCGAGGCGTACGTCGCCGGCGTCGCGGTGGACTGGGCGGACGCCTTCCCCGGCTCCGCCCGGCGGGTCCCGCTGCCCACCTACCCCTTCCAGCGCGAGCGGTACTGGCTGGCGCCCGGCGCCGCCTCGACCGACGCCACCGGTCTCGGCCTCGACCCCGCCGACCACCCGCTGGCCGGCGCCGCCGTCACCCTCGCGGGCGACGACACCCTCGTCCTCACCGGCCGGCTCGCCACCGCCGACCAGCCCTGGCTCGCCGACCACGTCGTCAACGGCGCGGTCGTGCTGCCCGGCTCCGCGCTCGTCGACCTCGCGCTGCACGCGGGCCTGCGCTGCGGCCACCCGCACCTGGAGGAGCTCACCCTCCAGAGCCCGCTGGTCCTCCTGGCCGACGGCTCCGTCCAGATCCAGGTGGTGCTGCTGCCGCCGGACGAGGCGGGCCGCCGCCCGGTCACCGTCCACTCCCGCCCGCGGGCCGCCGCCGAGGACCGCCCCTGGACCTGGCACGCCACCGGCGCGCTGACCGCCGGGCCGGCCGCCGCGCCCGCACCGCAGGGCGCCTGGCCGCCCGCCGGAGCCGTCCCGCTCACGGTCCAGGACGCCTACCCCGGCCTGGCCGGGCGCGGCTACGCCTACGGCCCGGCCTTCCAGGGCCTGACCGCCGCCTGGCGGCGCGGCGAGGAGCTGTTCGCCGAGATCGCCCTCCCCGAGACGCTCCCGACCGAGGGCTTCGGCATCCACCCGGCGCTGCTGGACGCCGCGCTGCACGTGCTGCTGCTCGACGGCGACCCGGCGACCACCCGGCTCGCCTTCTCGTTCGCCGGCGTCCGGCTGCACGCCGCCGGGGCCACCGCCGTCCGGGTGCACGCCGCGCCCGCCGGCCCCGAGGGCGGCTACGCCGTCACGCTGAGCGACCCGGCGGGCGCCGCCGTCCTGGACGTCGACGCGCTCGTCCTGCGGGCCGTCGACCCGGAGCGGTCGGCCGCCGGCCGGAGCACCGCCGACCCGCTCCACCGGCTCGACTGGATCCCCGCCGCCACCGCGGCCGCCGCCACCGGCGGCGCCGTCCGGACCGCCCCGGCCGACCTCGCCCAGGGCCTGCCGCCGCTCGACGGCGGCCCGGCGCCCGAGGCCGTCCTCGTCCCGGTCACCGGCGACCCCGACGCCCCCGCCGAGAGCGCGCACGCCCTGACCCGCAGCGCCCTCGGACTGATCCAGGCCTTCCTCGCCGAGGAGGGCCGGGCCGACTCCCGACTCGTCCTGCTCACCCGGCAGGCCCTCGCCGCCGGCCCGGACGAGGAGGTGCGCGACCTCGCCGCGGCCGCCGTCCTCGGCCTGGCCCGCAGCGCCCAGATCGAGCACCCCGGCCGCATCCTGATCCTCGACCACGACGGCGAGCGGCCCACCGACGAGGCCCTGCGCGACGCCCTCGCCGGCGACGAGCCGCAGCTCGCGCTGCGCGCCGGCCGCCTGCTGGCGCCGCGGCTGGTCAAGGCCGGACCCGCCCCGCTCGCCGGGGCCGAGCCCGCCCGCACCCCGTTCGACCCGGACGGCACCGTCCTGCTGACCGGCGGCACCGGCGCCATCGGCCGCCTGCTGGCCCGGCACCTGGTCACCGCGCACGGGGTCCGCCACCTGCTGCTGGTCGGCCGCCGCGGCCTGCCCGCCGGAGAACTCGCGGAGCTGACCGCCGGGCTGGACGCCGAGGTCACCGCCGCCGCCTGCGACGCGGCCGATCCGGCCGCCCTGGCCGCCCTGCTGGCCGCAGTCCCGGCCGAGCACCCGCTCACCGCCGTGGTGCACGCCGCCGGCGTGGTCGACGACGCCTCCGTGCAGCGGCTGCGCCCCGAGCAGCTGGACGCGGTGCTGCGCCCCAAGGCCGACGCGGCCTGGAACCTGCACCGGCTCACCCGCGACCTCGACCTGAGCGCGTTCGTGCTCTTCTCCTCGCTGGCCAGCACCGTCGGCGCCGCCGGCCAGGGCAGCTACGGCGCCGCCAACGGCTTCCTCGACGCGCTCGCCCAGCACCGGCACGCCCTCGGGCTGCCCGCCCAGGCGCTGCTCTCCGGCCTCTGGGCGCACGGCGAGGGCATGGGCGGCCGGCTCGGCGAGGCCGACCGGGCCCGCCTGGTCCGCGGCGGCCTGGCACCGATGACCGCCGAGCAGGGCCTCGCGCTCTTCGACGCGGCCCTCGCCGACGGCCGCCCGCTGATCGCCCCGGCCCGGATCGCCGTCGCCGAGGCGGCCGGCCGCGCCGAGGCCGTCCCCGCGGTGCTGCGCGGCCTGATCCGCACCCCGCTGCGCCGGGCGTCGGCCGCCGCGGCGGCGAGCGGCCTGGCCGACCGGCTGACCGTGCTGCCCGCCGCCGACCGCCGCCGCACCCTGCTGGACCTGGTCCGCTCCAGTGCCGCGACCGCGCTGGGCCACGCCGACCCGGCCGGGATCGCGGTGGACGGCGCGTTCAAGGCGCTCGGCTTCGACTCGCTGATCGCGGTGGAGTTCCGCAACCGGCTGAACGCGGCGTCGGGCCTGCGGCTGCCCACCACCGTCGCCTTCGACCACCCCACGCCGAACGCGCTCGCCGACCACCTGCTCGCCCTGCTGACCGACGCCACCGGCACCGGCCCGGCGCCGACCGCGGCCAGGGCCGCGACCGCCGCCCCGGGCGAGCCGATCGCGATCGTCGCGATGGGCTGCCGCTTCCCCGGCGGCATCGGCTCGCCCGAGGAGCTGTGGCAGGTCGTCGCCGAACGCGGCGACATGATCTCCACCCTGCCCGCCAACCGCGGCTGGGACCTCGACCGGCTGTACCACGCGGACCCCGACGAGCCGGGCCGCTCGTACACCCGCGAGGGCGGCTTCCTGTACGACGCGGACCTGTTCGACGCCGCGTTCTTTGGCATCTCGCCGCGCGAGGCGGCCGCCGCGGACCCGCAGCAGCGGCTGCTGCTGGAGACGGCCTGGGAGGTCGTCGAGCGCGCCGGGATCGACCCGGCCACGCTGCGGCACAGCGCCACCGGAGTGTTCACCGGTGTCGCCACCCAGGAGTACGGCCCGCGGATGGACCACGCCCTGGAGAACTACGGGGGCTACCGGGTCACCGGCAGCGCGGGCAGCGTCGCCTCCGGCCGGGTGGCGTACGCGCTCGGCCTGGAGGGCCCGGCGGTCACCGTCGACACCGCCTGCTCCTCCTCGCTGGTCGCCCTGCACCTCGCGGTCCAGTCGCTGCGGGGCGGCGAGTGCGACCTCGCCCTGGCCGGCGGCGCCGCCGTGATGTCCACCCCGGGCCTGTTCATCGAGTTCAGCCGGCTGCGCGGACTGTCCGAGGACGGCCGCTGCCGGGCCTTCGGTTCGGGTGCGGACGGCTTCGGGCTGGCCGAGGGCGTCGGCCTGGTCATGCTGGAGCGGCTCTCCGACGCCCGCCGCAACGGGCACCAGGTGCTGGCGGTGATCCGCGGCACCGCCATCAACCAGGACGGTGCGTCCAACGGGCTGACGGCGCCGAACGGCCCGTCGCAGGAGCGGGTGATCCGGCAGGCGCTGGCCAACGCCGGCGTCGCGGCCGCCGAGGTCGACGCCGTCGAGGCGCACGGCACCGGCACCACGCTGGGCGACCCGATCGAGGCGCACGCCCTGCTGGCCACCTACGGCCAGGAGCGGGCCGGCGAGCCGCTCTGGCTGGGCTCGGTGAAGTCGAACATCGGGCACACCCAGGCGGCGGCCGGTGTGGCGGGTGTGATCAAGATGGTGCTGGCGATGCGGCACGGCGTGCTGCCGGCGACGCTGCACGCGGACGAGCCGTCCCCGCACGTGGAGTGGGCGACGGGCGCCGTGGAGCTGCTGTCCGAGGCACGTCCCTGGCCGCAGGCCGGTCGCCCGCGCCGGGCGGGCGTCTCCTCGTTCGGCATGAGCGGCACCAACGCGCACCTGATCCTGGAGGCCGCGCCCGCGACGGCGGCCGAGGAGCCGGCGGAGGCCGGCGGTGTGCAGCCGTGGCTGCTGTCGGGCCGCACGCCGGCCGCGCTGGGTGCGCAGGCCGAGCGGCTGCGGGAGTTCGTGCTGGGGCGTCCGGAGCTCGGGGTGGCGGACGTGGCGTCGGCGCTGCTGTCGCGGGCGGGTCTGGAGCACCGTGCGGTGGTGCTGGGTGCGGAGCGGGAGGCGCTGCTGGACGGCCTCGCGGTGCTCGGCGGCGAGGGTGTGGTCCGGGGCCGGGTGGTTCCGGGTGACGTGGTGTTCGTGTTCCCGGGTCAGGGTTCGCAGTGGGTGGGCATGGCGTGGGAACTCGCCGAGGCCTCACCGGTGTTCGCGGCCAGGTTGGCGCAGTGCGAGGCGGCGTTGGCGCCGTTCACGGACTGGTCGCTGACCGAGGTGCTGCGCGAGGGTGCGGAGCTGGACCGGGTGGACGTGGTCCAGCCGGTGCTGTGGGCGGTGATGGTGTCGCTGGCGGAGGTGTGGCGGGCGCACGGTGTGGAGCCCTCGGCCGTGATCGGTCACTCGCAGGGTGAGATCGCCGCGGCGGTGGTCGCGGGTGCGCTGTCCGTCGAGGACGGCGCCCGGGTGGTCGCGTTGCGCAGCCGGGCCATTGTCGAACTGGCCGGTGGTGGCGGGATGGTGTCCGTCGCGGCGGGCAGCGCGGTGGTCGAGGAGCTGATCGGCTCGTTCGAGGGCCGGATCTCGGTGGCGGCGTACAACGGGCCGTTCTCGACGGTGGTCTCGGGCGAACCGGAGGCGCTGGACGCGCTGATGGCGCTCTGCGAGGAGCGGGACGTACGGGCCCGCCGCATTCCCGTCGACTACGCCTCGCACTCCGCCCAGGTCGACCGGCTGCGCGAGCGCATCCTGACGGAGCTGGCCGAGGTCGCCCCGGTGACCTCCACCGTGCCGCTCTACTCGACGCTGACCGGCACCCCGATCGACACCGCCCGGATGGACGCCGGGTACTGGTTCGACAACCTGCGCTCCCCGGTGCGCTTCGAGGAGGCCACCCGCGCGCTGCTCGGCAGCGGCCGCGCGGTGTTCGTCGAGTGCAGCCCCCACCCGGTGCTGACGGTCGGCGTGCAGGAGACCGCCGACGCGGCCGAGACCGCGACGGCCGTGCTGGGCACGCTGCGGCGCGGCCGGGGCGGCCCCGAGCAGCTGCTGACCGCCCTGGCCGAGGCCTGGACCGCCGGCGTGGCCGTCGACTTCACCACGCTGCTGCCCGCCGGCCGCCGGATCGAGCTGCCGACCTACGCCTTCCAGCGCGAGCGCTACTGGCTGGAGCAGGCCGCCGCCCCGGTGGCCGAGGGCGACCCGGCCGAGGCCCGGTTCTGGGACGCCGTGGAACGCGAGGACCTGGCCGAGCTCTCCGAGGCGCTGCGGCTGGACGACACGCCGGAGCTGCTCGGCTCGGTGCTGCCCGCGCTGGCCGACTGGCGGCGCCGCCGCCGGGACCGCTCGACGCTGGACTCCTGGCGCTACCGGATCGGCTGGAAGCCGGTGGACGCCCCGCGCGGGGCGGTCGCCCTGACCGGCACCTGGCTGGTGGTGGCCGCCGAGGAGACCGCCGTCGAGGAGGTGGTCGCGGCGATCCGCACCGCCGGTGCGCAGACCGTGACCCTGGTCGTGGCCGACCCGGCCGTCGGCCGTACGGCGCTGGCCGACACCCTCCGCGCGGCGCTTCCCGCGGCCGAGCCGTTCGCCGGCGTGGTCTCGCTGGCCGGCCTGGCCGAGGAGCCGCTGCCCGGGACGGTGCTGCCCGCCGGCCTGGCGGTGTCGCTGACGCTGGTGCAGGCGCTCGGGGACGCCGGGATCACCGCCCCGCTGTGGACCCTGAGCCGGGGCGCCGTCTCCACCGGCCGGGCCGACCGGCTGGACCACCCGGTGCAGGCCCAGCTCTGGGGCTTCGGCCGGTCGCTGGCGCTGGAGCACCCGGAGCGCACCGGCGGCCTGATCGACCTGCCGCCGGTGCTCGACGAGCGCGCCGGTCGGCGCCTCGCGGCCCTCCTCTCCGGCGCCACCGGCGAGGACCAGAGCGCCGTACGCTCCTCCGGGACCTACGCCGCCCGGCTGCTGCGCGCCCCCGAGCCCGCGCCCGCCGGCGAGGGCCGGCGGCTGACCGGCACCGTCCTGGTCGCCGGAGCCGACGGTGCCCTCGGCCGCCAGGCCGCCCGCTGGGCGGCCGGCCGCGGTGCGGCGCACCTGCTGCTGGTCGCCTCCGCACCGTCCGGGGAACTCGCCGACCTCGCCGCCGAGTCGACCGGGGCCGGCACCCCGGCCACCGTGGCCGTCTGCGACCTCGGCGACGCCGACGCGCTCGCCGCGCTGCTGGCCGAGCACCCCGTCGCGGGCGTGGTCCTCACCGCCGAGGTCGGCCCGACCGAGGCCCTGGAGCTGACCGGTCCGGCGGAGTTCGCGGCCGTCCTCGCCGCCAAGACCGCCGGTGCCGCCCGGCTGCACGCCGCGCTCGCGGACGTGCCGCTGGACGCCTTCGTGCTGTTCTCCTCGATCGCCGGGGTCTGGGGCAGCGGCGGCCAGGCCGCCTACGCGGCCGGCAACAGCTACCTCGACGCCCTGGCCGAGCACCGCCGCTCGCTCGGCCTGCCGGCGACCTCCGTCGCCTGGGGCCCGTGGTCCGGCGGCCCGGACGGCCGCGGCGCGGACTTCCTGAGCCGCCGCGGCATCCCGGCCATGGACCCGCGGCTGGCCCTGGCCGCGCTGGACCGGGCCGTCGACCGGGACGAGAGCACCGTCGTCGTCGCCGACGTCGACTGGCCGACCTTCACCGCCTCCTTCACCTCCGCCCGGCCCAGCCCGCTGCTCGCCGACCTGCCCGGCCCGCGCACCGCCGCGGCCGCCGCCGGCACCGACGGCGCGGCCGCCCTCGGCGGCCGGATCGCCGCACTGTCCGCCGCCGAGCGCGAGCGGGAGACCCTGGCCGTCGTCCGCGCCGAGGTCGCCGCGGTGCTCGGGCACGCCGACCCGAGCGGCCTGGAGACCGGCCGGACCTTCAAGGACCTCGGCTTCGACTCGCTGACCGCCGTCGAGCTGGGCAAGCGCCTGGCGGCCGGCACCGGCACCCCGGTGCCCGCCACCGCCGTGTTCGACCACCCGACCATCGGCGAGATGACCCGCTACCTGGTCGGCGGGCTCGACTCCGGCCCGGCCGCGACGGCCACCGCCGCCACCGACGAGCCGATCGCGATCATCGGCATGAGCTGCCGCTTCCCCGGCGGCGTCGAGGGCCCCGAGGACCTCTGGCGGCTGGTCGCGGCCGGCGGGGACGCGATCGTCGGCTTCCCGACCGACCGGGGCTGGGACGTCGAGGGCCTCTACGACCCGGACCCCGACCGGCAGGGGCACACCTATGTCCGCTCCGGCGGCTTCCTCTCCGGCGCGGGCGAGTTCGATGCCGGCCTGTTCGGGATCTCCCCGCGCGAGGCCCTGGCGATGGACCCGCAGCAGCGGCTGCTGCTGGAGGCCGCCTGGGAGGCCTTCGAGGACGCCGGCATCGACGCCACCGCCGTACGCGGCAGCCAGGGCGGCGTCTTCGTCGGCATGACCTCCTCCGGCTACGGGCAGGGCGCGGAGCTGCCGGACGGCGTCGAGGGCCACGTGCTGACCGGCACCACGACCAGCGTCGCCTCCGGCCGGCTCGCGTACACCTTCGGCCTGGAGGGCCCCGCCATCACGGTGGACACCGCCTGCTCCTCCTCGCTGGTCGCCCTGCACATGGCGGCCGGGGCACTGCGCTCCGGCGAGTGCGGCATCGCCCTCGCGGGCGGCGTGACGGTGATGGTGTCGCCCGACTCCTTCATCGAGTTCAGCCGGCAGCGCGGCCTCGCCGTCGACGGCCGCTGCAAGCCGTTCTCGGCGGCGGCGGACGGCACCAGCTGGGCCGAGGGCGTGGGCATGCTGCTGGTCGAGCGGCTCTCCGACGCGCGCCGCAACGGGCACCGGGTGCTCGCCGTGCTGCGCGGCAGCGCGGTCAACCAGGACGGCGCCTCCAACGGCCTCACCGCGCCCAACGGCCCCGCCCAGCAGCGGGTGATCCGCCAGGCGCTCGCCAACGCCGGACTGACGGCCGCCGACGTCGACGCCGTCGAGGCGCACGGCACCGGCACCCGGCTCGGCGACCCGATCGAGGCCCAGGCCCTGCTGGCCACCTACGGCCAGGACCGGCCGGCCGACCGGCCGCTGCTGCTCGGCTCGGTGAAGTCCAACATCGGCCACACCCAGGCCGCCGCCGGCGTCGCCGGGGTGATCAAGACGATCATGGCGATGCGCCACGGCGAGCTGCCCGGCCTGCTCCACCTGGACGCGCCCTCACCGCACGTGGACTGGTCGGCCGGCGCGATCGAGCTGCCGACCGCCACGCGGCCCTGGCCCGAGAACGGCCGACCGCTGCGGGCCGGCGTCTCCTCCTTCGGCGTCAGCGGCACCAACGCCCACGTCATCCTGGAGAGCGCCCCCGTCGAGGAGACGGCGGCCCGCGGCCCGGCGGCACCCGCCACCGGGGCGCCGCTGCCGTGGCTGCTGTCCGCCGCCGACCCCACCGCGCTCGCCGCCCAGGCCGAGCGGCTGCACGGCTTCGCCGACGCGGGGACGGGCACCGACCCGGACCCGGCCGACATCGCCCTGGCACTGGCCACCGGCCGCACCGGCCTGGCGCACCGCGCCGTCGTCCTGGCCGCCGACCGTACCGGCCTGCTCGCCGGCCTCGGCGCGCTGGCCACCGGCGCCGAGGCGCCCGGCGTGCTGCGCGGCGAGAGCGCCGACGGCCGCTCGGCGTTCCTGTTCTCCGGCCAGGGCTCCCAGCGCCCCGGCATGGGCCGCGCCCTCTACACCGCCTTCCCGGTGTTCGCCGACGCCCTGGACGCCGTCTGCGCCCGGCTCGACACCGAGCTGGACCACCCGCTGCGCGCGGTGATGTTCGCCGAGGCGGACACCCCCGAGGCGGCCCTGCTGGACCGGACCGTCCACACCCAGGCCGCGCTGTTCGCCTTCGAGGTGGCGCTGTTCCGGCTGCTGGAGGACTGGGGCGTGCGCCCCGACTTCCTGCTCGGCCACTCCATCGGCGAGATCGCCGCCGCCCACGTCGCGGGCGTGCTCTCGCTGGACGACGCCTGCACCCTGGTCGCCGCCCGCGGCCGGCTGATGCAGGCGCTGCCCGCCGGCGGCGCGATGCTGGCCGTCGAGATCGACGAGGCCGGGGCCGCCGAGGCGCTCGCCACCCACGACGGGGTCGACGTCGCCGCCGTCAACGGCCCGCGGGCGATCGTGGTCTCCGGACCGCAGGACGCGATCGCCGACCTGGCCGGGCACTGGCGCGCCGAGGGCCGCCGGACCAGCCGGCTGCGGGTCTCGCACGCCTTCCACTCGGCACTGATGGAGCCGATGCTCGCCGAGTTCCGCGCCGTCGCCGAGGGCCTCGCCTACCACCCGCCGCGCCTGCCGGTGGTCTCCAACCTCACCGGCACCGCCGCCGGCGCCGAGGAGATCTGCACCCCCGACTACTGGGTGCGGCACGTCCGCGGGGCCGTCCGCTTCGCCGACGGCGTGCGCTGGCTCGCCGGCCAGGGCGCGACCCGCTTCCTGGAGCTCGGCCCGGAGGCGGTGCTCACCGCCATGGCGCGCCTCACCCTGGACGCCACCGGCCGCGACGACGCCGCACTGGTGCCCGCCTCCCGGGGCGAGCGGCCCGAGGCCGAGACCCTGCTGGCCGCCGTCGCCACCGCCTGGACCCGGGGCACCGCGGTGGACTGGTCCGCCGTCCTCGCCGACCGCGGCGTCCGCCGGATCACCCTGCCCCCGTACGCCTTCCAGCGCCGGCCCTACTGGCTGCGCCCCGGCCGGTCCGGCGCCGACGTGACCGGCGCCGGCCTGCTGCGGACCGAGCACCCGCTGCTGACCGCCGCCGTGCCGCTCGCCGACGGCGAGGGCGCGCTGCTCACCGGCCGGCTGTCGCTCGCCGCCCAGCCCTGGCTGGCCGACCACGCCGTGCGCGGCACGGCGATCCTGCCCGGCACCGGCTTCGTGGAACTGGCGCTGCGGGCCGGCCGGGAGGTCGGCTGCACCGCGCTGCGCGAGCTGATGGTCGAGGCCCCGCTGGCCGTCCCCGCCACCGGCGGCGTCCGCATCCAGGTGCGGGTCGGCGACCCGGACGCGGCCGGCGACCGTCCGGTGGCCGTCCACGCCCAGTCCGACGGCGCGGCCGGCTGGACCCGGCACGCCTCCGGCGCCCTGGCCGCCGGGACGGACGCCGAACCGTACGACCTCTCCGCCTGGCCGCCGGCCGACGCCGAGCCGGTGGAGCTGGACGGCTACTACGAGCGGCTGACCGAGGCCGGCTACGGCTACGGGCCGGTCTTCCGCGGGCTGCGCCGGGCCTGGCGGGCCGAGGGCGCCGTCTACGCGGAGATCGCCCTCCCGGCGGGCGCCGCCGAGGAGGCCGCCGGCTACGGCGTGCACCCGGCGCTGCTCGACGCGGCCATGCACGCCACCACCGTCGGCGGGTTCCTCGACGACGCCGGCGCGACACCGCTGCCGTTCGCCTGGTCCGGGGTGACCCTGCACGCCACCGGCGCCTCCGTGGCCCGGGTCCGGCTCGCCCCCGCGGGCCGGGACGCGATCTCGATCCGGGTCGCCGACGCCACCGGCGCACCGGTGGCCGACGTCCGCTCGCTGACCCTGCGGGCGGCGCCCACCGGTCAGCCGGACGGCCGCCGCGCCGAGGCCGGCGACGCGCTGTTCGCGGTCGAGTGGAGCGCGCTGCCGACCGGCGCCGCCGCCGAGGAGTGCCCGGTGGCGGAGCTGTCCGCCGTCGAGGCCGGCCACGCCCGCGCGGCCCTGGTGCTGCACCGGGTCGAGGCGACCGGCGCGGACGACGCCGCCCGGGCCCGCACCGCCACCGCCGGGGCGCTCGACGCCGCCCGGCGCTGGCTGGCCGGCGACCGGGACGAGGCCGACCGCCTGGTGGTCGTCACCCGCGGTGCCGCGGCCGTCCACCCGGGCGAGGAGCCCGCCGACCCGGCGGGCGCCGCGGTGTGGGGCCTGCTGCGCTCGGCCCAGTCCGAGCACCCGGACCGCGTCCTGCTGCTCGACGACGACGGCTCGGCCGACTGGGCGCAGGTCCGCCGGGCGGTGGAGCTGGGGGAGAACCAGCTCGCCGCGCGCGGCGGCGCCCTGTACGCGCCCCGACTGGTGCGCGTGCCCGCCTCCGCCGCGCTGACCGTCCCCGAGGACGCCGCCGCCTGGACCCTCGACCCCACCGAGCCCGGCATCCTGACCAGCCTGCGGCTGCTGCCCGCCGACACCGCCGAGCGGCCGCTCGGCCCCGGCGAGGTGCGGATCGGCGTCCGCGCGGCCGGCGTGAACTTCCGCGACGTGCTGCTCGCGCTCGGCATGTACCCCGAGCGCGCCGAGCTGGGCTCCGAGGGCGCCGGCGTCGTCCTGGAGGTCGGCGCCGAGGTCACCGACCTCGCCCCCGGCGAGCGGGTCTTCGGCCTGTTCCCCGGCGGCTTCGGCCCCGTCGCCGTCGCCGACCGGCGCCGGCTCGCCCGGATCCCGGCCGGCTGGACCTTCACCGAGGCCGCCTCGATGCCGGTCGTCTTCGTGACCGCCTACTACGGGCTGGTGGACGTGGCCGCGGTCCGGCCCGGTGAGTCGGTGCTGGTGCACGCGGCGGCCGGCGGCGTCGGCATGGCCGCCGTCCAACTCGCCCGCCACCTGGGCCTGGAGGTGTACGGCACCGCCAACCCCGGCAAGTGGGACGCGCTGCGCGCCGCCGGTCTGGACGACTCCCGCATCGCCTCCTCCCGCGACCTCGCCTTCGAGGAGTCGTTCCGTACCGCCACCGGCGGACGCGGCGTGGACGTGGTGCTCAACTCGCTGGCCGGCGAGTTCACGGACGCCTCGCTGCGGCTGCTCGCCGAGGGCGGGCGCTTCGCCGACATGGGCAAGGCCGACCCGCGCGACGCCGAGCAGGTCGCCGCCGACCACCCCGGCGTGCGCTACCGCGCCTTCGACCCCTCCGAGGCCGGCCCGCAGCGGATGGGCGAGATCCTCACCGAGGTGCTCGGCCTGTTCGAGTCCGGTGCGCTGCGGCTGCTGCCGATCACCGCGTGGGACGTCCGCGAGGCGCCCGCCGTGTTCCGGCACATCAGCCAGGCCAAGCACGTCGGCAAGAACGTGGTCACCGTCCCGGCGCCGCTCGACCCCGAGGGCACCGTGCTGATCACCGGCGGCACCGGCACCCTGGGCGGGCTGCTGGCCCGTCACCTGGTGGCCGAGCACGGCGTGCGGCATCTGCTGCTGCTCAGCCGGCGCGGCGCCGACGGCCCGGGCGCGGCCGAACTCGTCGCCGAACTGCGGGAACTGGGCGCCGAGGCGACCCTCGCGGCCTGCGACGCCGCCGACCGGGAGGCGCTGGCCGCGGTGCTCGCCGCGATCCCCGCCGAGCACCCGCTCACCGGCGTCATCCACACCGCCGGCGTGGTCGACGACGGCGTGGTCACCGCCCTCACCGCCGAACAGCTCGCCACCGTCCTGCGCCCCAAGGCGGATGCCGCCGTCAACCTGCATGAGCTGACCGCCGACCGCGACCTCGCGATGTTCGTGCTGTTCTCCTCCGTCGCCGCCGTGCTCGGCCCGCCCGGGCAGGGCAACTACGCCGCCGCGAACGGCTTCCTGGACGCCCTCGCCGCCCAGCGGCGGGCCCGCGGCCTGGCCGGCGTCTCGCTGGCCTGGGGCCTGTGGGCCGAGTCCAGCGGCATCACCGGCCACCTCACCGGCGCCGACCTGGCCCGGGCGGCCAGGGTCGGCGCCCCGCTGACCACCGCGCAGGGCATGGCCCTGTTCGACGTCGCCCGCACCGTGCCCCGCGCGCACCTGGTCACCTCCAACCTCGACGTGACCGCGCTGCGCAACGACCCGGCGGGACCGCCGCCGGTGCTCCGCTCGCTGGCCGGCGCCGCGCTGCGCCGGGCCAGCGACGCCCCGACCGCCGCGAGCCTCACCCAGCGGCTCGCCGGGGTGCGGCCGGACGGCAGGCTCCCGCTGCTGGTCGACCTGGTCCGGGAGCAGACCGCCCTGGTGCTCGGCCACGCCTCCCCGGACGCCGTCGCGGCCGGCCGCGCCTTCAAGGAGGCCGGCTTCGACTCGCTGACCTCGGTGGAACTGCGCAACCGGATGCAGGCCGCCACCGGCCTGCGGCTGCCCGCCACCCTGGTCTTCGACCACCCGAGCCCGGCCGCGCTCGCCGAGTACCTGCTCGGCGAACTGCTCGGCGGCCGTGACCTGCCCGCGCCCGTCCTGGCCGCCGCGACGGCCACCGACCAGGACCCGGTCGTGATCGTCGGGATGAGCTGCCGCCTGCCCGGCGGCGCCGACAGCCCGGAGCGGCTGTGGCGGCTGCTCGCCGAGGGCGGCGACGGCATGACCGACTTCCCCGCCGACCGCGGCTGGGAGGCCGAGGTCGCGGACGCGCCGTACGCGCTGCGCGGCGGCTTCCTCGCGGACGCCACCGGCTTCGACGCCACCCTGTTCGGGATCTCCCCGCGCGAGGCGCTGGCGATGGACCCGCAGCAGCGGCTCTCGCTGGAGGCCGCCTGGGAGGCCTTCGAGGACGCCGGCATCGACCCGACCGCGGTGCGCGGCGAGCAGGTGGGCGTCTTCCTCGGCGCCGGCACCTCGTACTACGGGATCGGCACCGACCTGTCCACCACCGCCGAGGGGCACGTCCTCGCCGGCACCTCGAACAGCGTGATCTCCGGCCGGGTGTCGTACACCTTCGGCCTGGAGGGCCCCGCCCTCACGGTGGACACCGCCTGCTCCTCCTCGCTGGTGGCCCTGCACCTCGCGGCCCAGGCGCTGCGCGGCGGCGAGTGCGCCATGGCGCTGGCCGGCGGTGTCACGGTGCTGGCCGGACCGGAGATCTTCGCCGAGTTCAGCCGGCAGGGCGGCGTCGCCGCGGACGGCCGCTGCAAGCCGTTCTCCGCCGAGGCGGACGGCACCGGCTGGTCCGAGGGCGTCGGCGTGCTGGTGCTGGAGCGGCTCTCCGACGCGCGCCGCAACGGCCACCGGGTGCTCGCCGTGGTGCGCGGCAGCGCGATCAACCAGGACGGCGCCTCCAACGGGCTCACCGCCCCCAACGGGCCCTCGCAGGAGCGGGTGATCCGCCAGGCGCTGGCCAACGCGGGGCTGACCGTCTCGGACGTGGACGCCGTCGAGGCGCACGGCACCGGCACCCGGCTCGGCGACCCGATCGAGGCCCAGGCACTGCTGGCCACCTACGGCCGGGACCGCGACGGCGAGCCGCTCTGGCTCGGCTCGATCAAGTCCAACATCGGCCACACCCAGGCCGCCGCCGGCGTCGCCGGGGTGATCAAGATGGTGCAGGCGATGCGGCACGGGACGCTCCCGGCCACCCTGCACGTCGCCGCGCCGAGCGGTCACGTGGACTGGGCGGCGGGCGCCGTGGAACTGCTGGCCGAGGCGCGCCCCTGGCCGGCCGCGGACCGGCCGCGCCGCGCGGGCGTGTCCTCCTTCGGCATGAGCGGCACCAACGCCCACGTCATCCTGGAAGCCGCCCCGGTCGTCACCGAGACCGCCGCGGCCCCGGAGACCGGCTCCGGAGTCCTCCCGTGGTTCCTGTCGGCCCGCACCCGGGCCGGACTGGCGGCGCAGGCCGCGCGGCTGCGCGAGTTCGCGGCCGGACACGGCGAGCTCACCCCGGCGGAGATCGGCCGGTCCCTGCTGTCCCGGGCCGACCTGGAGCACCGCGCGGTGCTGCTCGGCGCCGACCGGACCGACCTGCTGGACGGGCTGGCGGCACTCGCCGAGGGCACGGCCCGGGCCGGGGTGGTCACCGGCGTCGCGGAGGAGCGCGACGGCCGTTCGGTGGCCTTCGTCTTCCCGGGCCAGGGCTCGCAGTGGGTCGGCATGGCGCGGGAACTCGCCGACTGGTCACCGGTGTTCGCGGCCAGGTTGGCCGAGTGCGAGGCGGCGCTGGCGCCGTACACCGACTGGTCGCTGACCGAGGTGCTGCGTTCGGGCGCGGACCTGTCCCGGGTGGACGTGGTCCAGCCGGTGCTGTGGGCCGTGATGGTGTCGCTGGCGGAGGTGTGGCGGGCGCACGGTGTGGAGCCCTCGGCGGTGATCGGTCACTCGCAGGGTGAGATCGCCGCCGCGGTGGTGGCCGGTGCGCTGTCCGTCGAGGACGGCGCCAAGGTGGTGGCGCTGCGCAGCCGGGCGCTGATCGAACTGGCCGGTGACGGCGGCATGGTGTCCGTCGCCGCGGGCAGCGCGGTGGTCGAGGAGCTGATCGCCGGCTTCGGCGGCCGGATCTCGGTGGCCGCGTTCAACGGCCCGTCCTCGACGGTGGTCTCGGGCGAGCCCGGCGCGCTGGACGAGCTGCTGGTGCTCTGCGAGGAGAGCGGGGTGCGGGCCCGTCGGATCCCGGTGGACTACGCCTCGCACTCCGCCCAGGTGGAGCGGGTGCGCGAGCGGGTCCTGGCGGAGCTGGCCGGGATCAGCCCGACCACGTCCGTGGTGCCGCTCTACTCGACGCTGACCGGTGAGCCGATCGACACCGCGCGGATGGACGCCGGGTACTGGTACGACAACCTGCGTTCCACTGTCCTGTTCGAGCAGGCCACCCGGGCCCTGCTGGCCGACGGCCGCTCGGTGTTCGTCGAGTGCAGCCCCCACCCCGTGGTCTCGGTCGCCCTCCAGGAGACCGCCGAGGACGCCGGCACCGCGCTCACCGCGGTCGGCACCCTGCGGCGCGACGACGGCGGCGCCGAGCGCTTCCTGACCGTCCTCGCCGAACTCTGGACGGCCGGCGTGCCGGTGGACGCCACCGGGGTGCTGCCGCCCGCCCGCCGCGTCGCCCTGCCCGGCTACGCCTTCCAGCGCGAGTACTACTGGCCCAAGCCCCTCGCGGCGCACGACGCCGCCGCCGTCGGCCAGGTGACGGCCGGCCACCCGCTGCTGCGGGCCGCCGTCCCGCTCGCCCACGACGGCGTCGTCCTGACCGGACGGCTGTCCACGACCAGTCACCCGTGGCTGGCCGACCACACCGTGCTCGGCCGCACCCTGGTGCCCGGCGCGGCCTTCGTGGAGATGGCCCTGCGGGCCGGCGAACAGGCCGGCAGCGCCCTGCTGCGGGAACTGGTGCTCCAGGCACCGCTGGTGCTGACCGCGGCCGACGCGGTGGCCGTCCAGGTCGCCGTCGGCCCGGCGGACGGCGCGGGCGACCGCACCGTGGAGGTCTCCTCCCGGGCCGCCGAGGACGCGCCGTGGACCTGCCACGCCACCGGTCTGCTCGGCGCGCACGCGCCCGCCGCCGGCTTCGACCACGCCCAGTGGCCGCCCCACGGCGCCCGGCCCGTCGACCTGGCCGGCTTCTACCAGGCGCTCACCGAGGCCGGCTACGGCTACGGCCCCGCCTTCCAGGGCCTGCGCGCCGCCTGGCGCGACGGCAGCACCGTCTACGCCGAGGTCGCCCTGCCCCAGGACGTCCAGGCCGACGGCTACGGCGTGCACCCCGCCCTGCTGGACGCCGCCCTGCACGCGGACGCCCTCGACGCCGAGGCCGGAACCAGGCTGCCCTTCGCCTGGACCGGCGTCTCGCTCCAGGCCGTCGGCGCCACCACGCTGCGGGTCGCCCTGACCCGCGGCCCCGGCGGAACCACCGTGCGGGCCGCCGACCCCACCGGCGCACCCGTGTTCGCCGTCGACGCGCTGGCCGCCCGGGAGGTCACCCCCGAGGCCCTGGACGGCAGCGCCGCGCGCGGCGTCCACGACGTCCTGTTCGCCCTGGACTGGGTGCCCGCGACCGACCCGACCGCGACCCCCGACACCACCGGCTGGGCGGTGCTCGGCGCCGACGACGCCGGACTGCCGCGGGCCGTCCGCCACCCGGATCTCGCCGCACTGACCGCCGCCCTCGACGCGGGCGCGCCCACCCCGGCCGTCGTCGTCATGCCGGTCCCGTCCGGCGACGACGCACGGGCCGTGCTGGCCACCACCTCCGCCGTCCTCGGCCTGCTGCGCGACTGGCTCGCCGAGGAGCGGCTCGGCACCTCCCGGCTGGTGCTGCTCACCCGCGGCGCCGTCGGCACGGGCGCCGACCTCGCGGGCGCCGCCGTGCACGGCCTGGTCGCCTCGGCCCAGGCCGAGCACCCCGGCAGCTTCGTCCTGGTCGACCGCGACCCGGCCGGGGACGGCGGCCCCTGGCCGTCCGCCGTGGACACCGAGCCCCGCACCGCGCTGCGCGACGGCGCCGTGCTGCTCCCGCGCCTGGTCCGCACCCCGGCCGCGGACACGCCCGCGCTGCCCGGGTCGGTACTGATCACCGGCGGCACCGGAACACTGGGCGGCCTGGTCGCCCGGCACCTGGCCGCCCGGCACGGGGTGCGCCGGCTGGTGCTGCTCGGCCGGCGGGGCGCCGACGCCCCCGGCGCGGCCGAACTGGTCGACGAGCTGCGGGCACTGGGCGCCGAGGCGACGGTCGTCGCCTGCGACGCCGCCGACCGCGACGCGCTCGCCGCCGTGCTGGCCGAACACCCGGTCACGGGCATCGTCCACGCGGCCGGCGTGATCGACGACGGCACCGTCGGCTCGTACGACGACGCCCGGCTGGCCGGGGTGCTGCGGCCCAAGGTGGACGCGGCGCTCAACCTGCACGAGCTGACCGCCGACCGCGACCTCGGCCTGTTCGTCCTGTTCTCCTCCGCCGCCGGCACCTTCGGCCCGGAGGGCCAGGCCGCCTACGCGGCGGCGAACGCGGCCCTGGACGCGCTGGCCGCCCGCCGCGCCGCCGCGGGCCTCGCGGCGGTCTCGCTCGGCTGGGGCCTGTGGGCCGGCGCCAGCGGGATGACCGGCCACCTCTCCACCGAGCAGGTCGCCCGGGCCTCCCGCACCGCGGACTCGCTCGGCGACGCCGACGGACTCGCCCTGTTCGACGCGGCCGTCGGCTCCGCACGCCCGCACCTGCTGCCGATCCGGCTGCGCTCGGCCGTCGGCCCGGACGGCGAGGTGCCGCCGCTGCTGCGCGCACTGGTCCGCCCGGCCCCGCGGCGCGCCGCCGCCGCCGAGACCGCCACCGGCTCGCTCGCGCACCGGCTGACCGGGCTCACCGAGGCCGAGCAGGCCCGGACGGTCGGGGAACTGCTCGCCACCGAGGTCGCCGCCGTCCTCGGCCACGCCAGCGCGGCCGCCGTCGAGCCCGGCCGGGCCTTCAAGGACCTCGGCTTCGACTCGCTGCTCGCGGTCCGGCTGCGCAACCGGCTCCAGGAGGTCACCGGGCTGCGGCTGCCCGCCACCCTGGTGTTCGACCACCCGACCCCGGCCGTGCTGGCCGAGTTCGTCCGCGCCGAGCTGCTCGGCCGGCGCCCGGCCGCCCCGGCCGCCACCGGGCCCTCCGCCACGACCGCCGCCCCGGACGAGCCGATCGCGATCGTCGGCATGAGCTGCCGCTACCCCGGCGGCGTCACCGACCCGGACCGGCTGTGGGAGCTGCTGGCCTCCGGCGGGGACGGCATCACCGCCTTCCCGACCGACCGCGGCTGGGACGTCGGCGCCGTGTACGCCGGCGAGAGCGCGGGCGCCGCGACCGTCTTCGAGGGCGGCTTCCTGCACGACGCCGCCCGGTTCGACGCCGGCCTGTTCGGGATCTCCCCGCGCGAGGCACTGGCGATGGACCCGCAGCAGCGCCTGCTGCTGGAGGCCTCCTGGGAGGCCTTCGAGAGCGCCGGCCTGGACCCGACCGCGCTGCGCGGCAGCCGGACCGGCGTCTACGCCGGACTGATGTACCACGACTACGCGACCGGCGGCGGAGCCGTCCCGGACGAGGTCCAGGGCTTCCTCGGCACCGGCAACGCGGGCAGCGTCGCCTCCGGCCGGGTCTCCTACACCTTCGGTCTGGAGGGCCCGGCGGTCACCGTGGACACCGCGTGCTCCTCCTCCCTGGTCGCCATGCACCAGGCGGCCCAGGCGCTGCGCTCCGGAGACTGCGACCTGGCGCTGGCCGGCGGTGTCACCGTGCTCGCCACGCCCTCGGTGTTCACCGAGTTCAGCCGCCAGGGCGGGCTGGCCGCCGACGGGCGCTGCAAGGCCTTCTCGGCCGCGGCCGACGGCAGCGGCTGGTCGGAGGGCGTGGGCCTGCTGGTGCTGGAGCGGCTCTCCGACGCGCGCCGCAACGGGCACCGGGTGCTCGCGGTGGTGCGGGGCACCGCCGTCAACCAGGACGGTGCGTCGAACGGGCTGACGGCGCCGAACGGTCCGTCGCAGGAGCGGGTGATCCGGCAGGCGCTGGCCAACGCCGGGCTGTCGGCCGCCGAGGTGGACGCGGTGGAGGCGCACGGCACGGGCACCAAGCTGGGCGACCCGATCGAGGCCCAGGCGCTGCTGGCGACGTACGGTCAGGACCGGTTCGCGGACCGGCCGCTCTGGCTGGGCTCGATCAAGTCGAACATCGGGCACACCCAGGCCGCGGCCGGTGTGGCGGGTGTGATCAAGATGGTGCTGGCGATGCGGCACGGCGTGCTGCCGGCGACCCTGCACGCGGACGCGCCGTCCCCGCACGTGGACTGGTCGGCCGGGGCGGTGGAGCTGCTCACCGAGGCCAGGCCGTGGCCCGAGGCGGAGCGGCCGCGTCGCGCGGGTGTCTCCTCCTTCGGGATCAGCGGCACCAACGCCCATGTGATCCTCGAATCCGTGCCCGAGACGCGGCCTTCGAAGCCCGCCGTTCCGGGCGCGGGCCCGGTGCCGTGGCTGCTGTCGGGCCGGACGCCGGCCGCGCTGGGTGCGCAGGCGGAGCGGTTGCGGGAGTTCGTGCTGGGGCGTCCGGAGCTCGGGGTGGCGGACGTGGGGTCCGCGCTGCTGTCGCGGGCGGGTCTGGAGCACCGTGCGGTGGTGCTGGGCGCGGAGCGGGAGGCGCTGCTGGACGGCCTCGCGGTGCTCGGCGGCGAGGGCGTGGTCCGGGGCCGGGTCGTCCCGGGTGACGTGGTGTTCGTGTTCCCGGGCCAGGGTTCGCAGTGGGTGGGCATGGCGTGGGAACTCGCCGAGGCCTCACCGGTGTTCGCGGCCAGGTTGGCGCAGTGCGAGGCGGCGCTGGCGCCGTTCACGGACTGGTCGCTGACCGAGGTGCTGCGCGAGGGTGCGGAGCTGGACCGGGTGGACGTGGTCCAGCCGGTGCTGTGGGCGGTGATGGTGTCGCTGGCCGAGGTGTGGCGGGCGCACGGTGTGGAGCCCTCGGCCGTGATCGGCCATTCCCAGGGTGAGATCGCCGCGGCGGTGGTCGCGGGTGCGCTGTCCGTCGAGGACGGCGCCAAGGTGGTCGCGTTGCGCAGCCGGGCGATCGTCGAACTGGCCGGTGGTGGCGGGATGGTGTCCGTCGCGGCGGGCAGCGCGGTGGTCGAGGAGCTGATCGGCTCGTTCGACGGCCGGATCTCGGTGGCGGCGTACAACGGGCCGTCCTCGACGGTGGTCTCGGGCGAACCGGAGGCGCTGGACGCGCTGATGGCGCTCTGCGAGGAGCGGGACGTACGGGCCCGCCGCATTCCCGTCGACTACGCCTCGCACTCCGCCCAGGTCGACCGGCTGCGCGAGCGCATCCTGACGGAGCTGGCCGGGATCAGCCCGACCACGTCCGTGGTTCCGCTCTACTCGACGCTGACCGGGACCCCGATCGACACGGCGCGGATGGACGCCGGGTACTGGTTCGACAACCTGCGCTCCCCGGTGCGCTTCGAGGAGGCGACGCGGGCGCTGCTGGCCGGTGGCCGGTCGGTGTTCGTGGAGTGCAGCCCCCACCCGGTGCTGACAGTGGGCGTGCAGGAGACCGCCGACGCGGTCGAGGCCGAGGCGGCCGTGCTGGGCACGCTGCGGCGCGGCCGGGGCGGCCCCGAGCAGGTGCTGCTGGCGCTGGCGGAGGCCTGGACCGCGGGTGCGCCTGTCGACTTCGCCTCGCTGCTGCCCGCCGGTCGCCCGGTCGAGCTGCCGACCTACGCCTTCCAGCGCGAGCACTACTGGCTGGAGGCGGCCGCCGTGGCGGCCGAGGGCGACCCGACCGAGGCCCGGTTCTGGGACGCCGTCGAGCGCGGGGACCTGGCCGAGCTGTCGGAGTCCCTGGAGCTGGACGAGGACGGCGCGCTGCGCTCGCTGCTGCCGGTGCTGTCCTCGTGGCGGCAGCGGCGCCGGGTGGATTCGGTGGTGGACTCCTGGCGGTACCGGGTGACGTGGAAGCCGTTGGCCGGTTCGGCGGAGGGGCGGCTGTCGGGTCGTTGGCTGCTGGTGACGGGTGCGGGCGCGGGTGCGGGTGCGGGTGCCGGTGCTGGTGCGGGTGTGTCGGTGGAGGGCGTGGAGAGCGCGCTGCTGGCCGCCGGTGCGGAGGTCGTTCCGCTGGCCGTCGACGGCGCCGGCCGGGAGGAACTGGCCGACCGGATCCGCGAGTTGAACGCCGGTGGCGAGTTCGCGGGAGTGGTCTCACTGCTCGCCGTCGAGGAGCCGCAGGACGAGGGCACCCCGGTGTCGACCGGGGTGCCGGCCACCCTGGGGCTGTTGGGGGCGCTCGGTGACTCCGGCGTGCGGGCGAAGCTGTGGTCGGTGACGTCCGGTGCGGTGTCGATCGGCCGGGCGGACCGGTTGGTGAGTCCGTGGCAGGCGCAGGTGTGGGGTCTGGGCCGGGTGGCGGCGCTGGAGCTGCCGGATGTGTGGGGCGGGTTGGTCGATCTGCCGTCGGTGGTGGACGAGCGGGCCGGTCGTCGGCTGGTGGCGGTGCTGGGTGGCGACGAGGACCAGGTGGCGGTGCGCTCCTCGGGCGTCTACGGCCGCAGGTTCGTCCGGGCCGTCCAGCCCGTTGGCCGGGTCGACGGGTGGACGCCGTCCGGGACGGTGTTGGTGACCGGTGGTCTGGGGGCGCTGGGTGCGTCGGTGGCTCGTTGGCTGGCCGGGCGTGGTGTGCCGCATCTGGTGCTGACCGGTCGTCGGGGCATCGAGACGCCCGGCGCGGGCGAGCTGGTGGCCGAACTGACGTCCCTGGGTGCCCGGGTGACGGTCGCTGCCTGTGATGTCGCGGACCATGAAGCGGTGGCGGCGCTGCTGGCAGGGATCCCCGCCGAGCTGCCGCTGAGCGGTGTGGTGCACACCGCGGGTGTGGTGGACGACGGGATGCTGGACGCGCAGTCGGCCGAGCGTTTCGAGACGGTCTTCGCGGGCAAGGTCGGCGGGCTGCTGCACCTGGACGAGTTGACCGCCGGGCTGGAGTTGGACCTGTTCGTGGTGTTCTCCTCGCTGGCGGGCACTCTGGGCAGTGCCGGGCAGGGCAACTACGCGGCGGCGAACGCCTTCCTGGACGCCTGGATCCAGCGGCGCCGCGACCGCGGTCTCCCCGGACTCTCGATCGCCTGGGGCGCCTGGGCGCAGGACGGCCTCGCCACCGGCGAGGTCGTCGTCGAGCGGCTGCGGCGCGGCGGCGTGCTGCCGATGGACCCGGAACTCGCGATCCAGGCCCTGGCCAGGGCCGTCGACCACGACGAGACCGAGCTGAGCGTCGCCGACATCGACTGGCCGCAGTTCCTCGGCGGCTTCACCGGCTCCCGTCCGAGCACCCTGCTCGCGGACCTGCCGGAAGCCGCGGCGCGGCCCGCGCCCGCCGGGGCGGAGGCCCCCGTGCCGATGGGCTCCGAGCTGGCCTCGGCGCCGGCCGGCCGGCGCCGTCAGCTGCTGCTCGACCTCGTCCGGGCCCAGGCCGCGTCCGTGCTCGGCCACGCCTCGGTCGACGCGGTGGCGCCCGCCCGGGCCTTCCGGGAGCTGGGCTTCGACTCGCTGACCGCCGTCGAACTGCGCAACCGGCTCGGTGCCGAGACCGCGCTGCGGCTGCCGACGACGCTCGTGTTCGACCACCCGACGCCCACCCGGCTCGCCGATCACCTGCTCGGCCTGATGCTCGGTGACCGGGCCGTGCTGACCGAGGCGATGGCGCCCGCACCGGCCGGGACCGACGAGCCGATCGTGATCGTCGGCATGAGCTGCCGCTTCCCCGGCGACGTCGGCACGCCCGCCGAACTGTGGCAGCTGCTGACCGACGGCGCGGACGGCGTCGGCCCGTTCCCGACCGACCGCGGCTGGGACCTCGACCGCGACGCCGGGACGTACGCGCCCGAGGGCGGCTTCCTCCGGCACGCGACCGACTTCGACGCGAGCCTGTTCGGCATCTCGCCGCGCGAGGCCCTCGCGATGGACCCCCAGCAGCGGCTGCTGCTGGAGGCCGCCTGGGAGGCCTTCGAATCGGCGGGCACCGACCCGCTGTCCGTCCACGGCGCCCCCGTCGGCGTCTTCGTCGGCACCAACGGCCAGGACTACGGCACCCTGCTCGCCGCCTCCGACGAGGAGGTCGAGGGGCACGTGCTCACCGGCAACGCCGCGTCGGTGCTCTCCGGCCGGGTCGCGTACGCCTTCGGCCTCGAAGGACCGGCGCTGACCGTGGACACGGCCTGCTCCGCCTCCCTGGTCGCCCTGCACCTCGCGGCGCAGGCGCTGCGCCGCGGCGAGTGCGAACTGGCCCTGGCCGGCGGTGTCACCGTGATGTCCACCAACACCGCCTTCGCCGAGTTCGCCCGGCAGGGCGGCCTGGCCTCGGACGGCCGCTGCAAGGCCTTCTCGGCCGAGGCGGACGGCACCGGCTGGTCGGAGGGCGTCGGCGTACTGGTGCTGGAGCGGCTGTCGGACGCGCGCCGCAACGGGCACGAGGTGCTGGCGGTGGTGCGCGGCAGCGCGGTCAACCAGGACGGCGCGTCGAACGGCCTCACCGCCCCGAACGGTCCCTCGCAGGAGCGGGTGATCCGGCAGGCGCTGGCGAGCGCCGGGCTGTCGGCCGCCGACGTGGACGCCGTCGAGGCGCACGGCACCGGCACCAGGCTCGGCGACCCGATCGAGGCCCAGGCGCTGCTGGCCACGTACGGCCAGGAGCGGGCCGGTGAGCCGCTCTGGCTCGGCGCGATCAAGTCCAACATCGGCCACACCCAGGCCGCGGCCGGTGTGGCGGGTGTGATCAAGATGGTGCAGGCGCTGCGCCACGGGGTGCTGCCGGCCACCCTGCACGCGGAGCAGCGGACCTCCGAGGTCGACTGGTCGGCGGGCGCGGTGGAACTGCTCACCGAGTCCCGCCCGTGGCCCGAGCTGGACCGGCCGCGGCGCGCGGGTGTCTCCTCCTTCGGCATCAGCGGCACCAACGCCCACATCATCCTGGAGGCCGCGCCCGCGGTGGCGGCCGAGGAGTCGGTGGCCGTCGAGGGTGTGCTGCCGTGGCCGGTGTCGGGGCGGACCGCCTCCGCACTGGTGGCGCAGGCCGGGCGGCTGGCCGGATTCCTCGCGGCCGCACCGGAGTTCGCACCGGCGGAGGTGGCCGCGGGGCTGCTCTCCCGGGCCGCGCTGGACCACCGCGCGGTGGTGTTCGGCGGCGACCGGGACGAGCTGTGCTCCGGTGTCGCCGCGCTGGCGGCGGGCGAGCCCTCGGCCCAGGTGGTCTCGGGCGTCACGGCGCAGGGGGGTACGGCGTTCCTGTTCACCGGGCAGGGCGCGCAGCGGGCCGGGATGGGGGCCGGGCTGTACGCGCGGTTCCCGGTGTTCGCCGAGGCCTTCGACGCGGTCTGCGCGGAGTTCGACCTGCTGCTGGACCGGCCGGTGAAGGACGTGGTGTTCGAGGGCGTCGAGGATCTGGACCGTACGGTGTGGGCGCAGGCCGGGCTGTTCGCGGTCGAGGTGGCGCTGTTCCGGCTGCTCGAATCCTGGGGCGTGACGCCCGACTTCCTGCTCGGGCACTCGATCGGCGAGATCGCCGCCGCCCATGCGGCGGGCGTGTTCTCGCTCGCCGACGCGTGCACCCTGGTGGCGGCGCGCGGCCGCCTGATGGACGCGCTGCCCGAGGGCGGGGCGATGCTGGCGGTGCAGGCCACCGAGGCCGAGGTCCGCGAGGCGATCGGCGGCCGCCTGGACGTCGCGGCCGTCAACGGCCCGGCCGCCGTGGTGGTCTCGGGCCCGGCGGAGGCCGTCGAGGAGCTCGCCGAGCGCTGGAAGGCCGAGGGCCGCAAGACCAGCCGGCTGACCGTCTCGCACGCCTTCCACTCGGCCCTGATGGAGCCGATGCTCGCCGAATTCGCCGCCGTTCTGGCGGAGTTGACCTACTCGGAGCCGCAGCTGCCGATCGTCTCCGATCTGACCGGCGAACTCGCCGGGCCCGGGCTGATGTCGACCCCGTCCTACTGGGTGCGGCAGGTCCGTGAGGCCGTCCGCTTCGCCGACGGCGTCGAGGCGCTGCACGGCCGGGGCGTGACCCGCTTCGTGGAGCTCGGCCCGGACGGCGTGCTGACCGCGCTGGCCGGCCGGATGCTCCCCGACGCGGTTTGCGCGCCGCTGCTGCGCAAGGACCGGGACGACCACGACACGGTACTGCGGGCGCTCGCCACGCTGTGGACGGCCGGGGCGGAGATCGACTGGTCCGGGCTGCTGCCCGCCGGCCGCCGGACCGAGCTGCCGACCTACGCCTTCCAGCGGGAGCGCTACTGGCCGAAGGCCGCGCCCGGAACGGCCGTCGTGGCCGACCCGGACGAGGCGCGCTTCTGGCAGGCCGTGGAGCGCCAGGACCTCGGCGAACTCGCCGCGGCCCTGGACATCGACCGGGCGCCCGAGGAACTGGGCTCCGTCCTGCCGGTGCTGTCCTCGTGGCGGCAGCGGCGCCGGGTGGATTCGGTGGTGGATTCCTGGCGGTACCGGGTGACGTGGAAGCCGTTGGCCGGTTCGGCGGAGGGGCGGCTGTCGGGCCGTTGGCTGCTGGTGACTGGTGCTGGTGCCGGTGCCGGTGCCGGTGCCGGTGCCGGTGCGGGTGTGTCGGTGGAGGGCGTGGAGAGCGCGCTGCTGGCCGCCGGTGCGGAGGTCGTTCCGCTGGCCGTCGACTGCGCCGACCGGGAGGAACTGGCCGACCGGATCCGCGAGTTGAACGCCGGGGGCGGGCTGGCGGGCGTGGTCTCGCTGCTCGCTGCCGACGCCGAGTCGCACGCCGAGCCGTACGCCGGGGGCTCGCTGCTCCCGGCAGGGGTGGCCGCGACGCTGACCCTGCTGCACGCCCTCGCCGACTCCGGCGTGCGCGCCAAGCTGTGGTCCCTGACGTCCGGTGCGGTGTCGATCGGCCGGGCGGACCGGTTGGTGAGTCCGTGGCAGGCGCAGGTGTGGGGGCTGGGCCGGGTGGCGGCGCTGGAGCTGCCGGATGTATGGGGCGGGTTGGTCGATCTTCCGCCGGTGGTGGACGAGCGGGCCGGTCGTCGGCTGGCCTCCGTTCTGGGGGGTGGTGAGGACCAGGTGGCGGTGCGCTCCTCGGGTGCGTACGGCCGCAGGTTCGTGCACGCGCCCCAGCCCGTCGGCCGGGTCGACGGGTGGACGCCGTCCGGGACGGTGTTGGTGACCGGTGGTCTGGGGGCGCTGGGTGCGTCGGTGGCCCGTTGGCTGGCCGGGCGTGGTGTGCCGCATCTGGTGCTGACCGGTCGTCGGGGCATCGAGACGCCGGGCGCCGGTGAGCTGGTGGCGGAACTGGCGGGCCTGGGTGCCCGGGTGACGGTGGTGGCTTGTGATGTGGCGGACCGTGGCGCGGTGGTGTCCCTGCTGGCGGGGATTCCGGCCGAGCTGCCGCTGAGCGGTGTGGTGCACACCGCGGGTGTGGTGGACGACGGGATGCTGGACGCGCAGTCGGCCGAGCGCTTCGAGACGGTCTTCGCGGGCAAGGTCGGCGGGCTGCTGCACCTGGACGAGTTGACCGCCGGGCTGGAGCTGGACCTGTTCGTGGTGTTCTCGTCGCTGGCGGGGATGCTGGGCAGTGCCGGGCAGGGCAACTACGCGGCGGCGAACGCCTTCCTGGACGCCTGGATCCAGCGGCGCCGCGACCGCGGTCTCGCCGGACTCTCGATCGCCTGGGGCGCCTGGGCGGAGCAGGGCATGGCCACCGAGGACGTGGTGGCCGACCGGGTCCGGCGCGCCGGACTGACGCCGATGGACGCACGGCTGGCGATGGAGGCGATGGCCAGGGCCGTCGACCACGGCGAGGACCTCGTGGCGATCGCCGACGTCGACTGGGCGCGGATGCTGCCCGCCTTCGCCGGGGCCAGGACCAGCCCGCTGCTGGCCGAGCTGCCCGAAGCGGCCCGGGCCGACCGGGCCGAGCGGGCCGACGACGCCGGGGCGGAAGCGACCGGGGCGCAGGGGCTCGCGGAGCTGCCCCCCGCCCTGCGCGACCGGGCGCTGCTGGACCTGATCCGCAGCTGCGCGGCCGCGGTGCTGGGGCACGCGTCGAGCGCGAGCGTCGAACCGGGCCGGGCCTTCCGCGACATCGGCTTCGACTCGCTGACCGCGGTGGCCTTCCGCAACCTGATCGGTGCCCGCACCGGCCTCCGGCTGCCGGCCACCCTGGTCTTCGACCACCCGACGCCGATCGCCCTGGGCGAGTTCCTGTTCGCCGAGCTGTACGGTGCGGCCGACCCGGTGCCGGTGTCGGCGCCGGACACCGCGTCCGTCGCCGCCGAGGACGAGCCGATCGCGATCGTCGGCATGGCCTGCCGGTTCCCGGGCGGCGCCCGGACGCCGGAGGCCCTGTGGGCGCTGCTCTCCGGCAACGGGGACGCGATGACCGGCTTCCCCGTCGACCGCGGGTGGGACCTCGCCGACCGGTCGGGCTCGTTCGCGGCCGTCGGCGGCTTCCTCGACGGCGTCGCGGAGTTCGACGCCACGCTGTTCGGCATCTCGCCGCGCGAGGCGCTGGCGATGGACCCCCAGCAGCGCCTGCTGCTGGAGACGGTCTGGGAGACCTTCGAGTCCGCCGGAATGGACCCGCGGTCCGCGCGGGGCCGGTCCGTGGGCGTCTTCGCGGGCACCAACGGCCAGGACTACCCGACGCTGCTCGCCGCCGCCGAGGACAAGGTCGAGGGGCACGTCGCCACCGGCAACGCGGCGGCGGTGCTCTCCGGCCGGGTGGCGTACGCCTTCGGCCTCGAAGGACCGGCGCTGACCGTGGACACGGCCTGCTCCGCCTCCCTGGTCGCCCTGCACCTCGCGGCGCAGGCGCTGCGCCGGGGCGAGTGCGAACTGGCGCTGGCCGGCGGTGTCACCGTGATGTCCACGCCGGGCGTGTTCAGCGAGTTCGACCGCCAGGGCGGCCTGGCCGCCGACGGCCGCTGCAAGGCCTTCGCAGCGGACGCGGACGGTACGGGCTGGGGCGAGGGCGTCGGCGTCCTGCTGGTCGAGCGGCTCTCGGACGCGCGCCGCAACGGGCACCGGGTGCTGGCTGTGGTGCGGGGCAGCGCGGTCAACCAGGACGGCGCCTCCAACGGCCTGACCGCCCCGAACGGCCCTGCTCAGCAGCGGGTGATCCGCCAGGCACTCGCCAACGCCGGACTGACGGCCGCGGACGTGGACGCCGTCGAGGCGCACGGCACCGGCACCAGGCTCGGCGACCCGATCGAGGCGCAGGCGCTGCTGGCCACGTACGGCCGGGAGCGTGCGGGCGAGCCGCTCTGGCTGGGCTCGATCAAGTCCAACATCGGCCACACCCAGGCCGCGGCCGGTGTGGCGGGTGTGATCAAGATGGTGCAGGCGCTGCGGCACGGGACGCTCCCGGCCACCCTGCACGTCGGTGAGCCGTCGCCCCAGGTCGACTGGTCGGCGGGCGCGGTGGAACTGCTCACCGAGTCCCGGCCGTGGCCCGAGCTGGACCGGCCGCGCCGGGCCGGTGTCTCCTCCTTCGGGATCAGCGGCACCAACGCCCACATCATCCTGGAGTCCGCCCCGGCGGACCCGGTGGAGTCGGCGGAAGCGGCGGAAGCGGTGGAGCCCCCGACCGCCGTGCCGGCGGGCGGTCTGCCGTGGCTGCTCTCCGGGCAGAGCGCCGAATCGCTGCGGGCCCAGGCACAGCGGCTCACCGCGCACCTGGACGCCGAACCCGGCCACGACCCGGTGGACGCGGCCTGGTCGCTGGCGACCGGACGGGCCGGGCTGGCGCACCGCGCCGTCGTGCTCGGCGCCGACCGGGACGCGCTGCGCTCCGGCGCCGGGGCCCTCGCCTCGGCGGCCTTCTCGGCGGACGTGGTCACCGGCACCGTGCGGGAGGGCCGCCTGGCCTTCCTGTTCACCGGCCAGGGCGCCCAGCGCGCGGGCATGGGCCGGGAGTTGTACGACGCGCAGCCGGTGTTCGCGGCGGCCTTCGACGCGGTCTGCGCGGAGTTCGACCTGCTGCTGGACCGGCGGGTGAAGGACGTGGTGTTCGAGGGCGTCGAGGATCTGGACCGTACGGTGTGGGCGCAGGCCGGGCTGTTCGCGGTCGAGGTGGCGTCCTTCCGGCTGCTCGAATCCTGGGGCGTGGCACCGGAGTTCCTGCTCGGGCACTCGATCGGTGAGATCGCCGCCGCCCATGCTGCGGGCGTGTTCTCGCTGGCGGACGCGTGCGCCCTGGTGGCGGCGCGGGGCCGGCTGATGCAGGCGCTGCCGAGCGGCGGGGCGATGCTGGCGGTGCAGGCCACCGAGGCCGAGGTCCGGGAGGCGATCGGCGACCGCCTGGACGTCGCGGCCGTCAACGGCCCGACCTCGCTGGTGGTTTCCGGTCCGATCGAGGTGGTCGAGGAGTTCGCGGCGCGTTGGAAGGCCGAGGGCCGCAAGACCAGCCGTCTGACCGTCTCGCACGCCTTCCACTCGGCGCTGATGGAGCCGATGCTCGACGAATTCGCCTCCGTGCTCGGCGGGTTGACCTTCGCCGAGCCGCGCATCCCGGTCGTCTCCAACCTGACCGGCGAGCTCGCCGAGCCCGGCCTGCTGTCCACGCCGGACTACTGGCTGCGGCAGGTCCGCGAGGCCGTCCGCTTCGCCGACGGCGTCGAGGCCCTGCTCCGCGAGGGCGTGACCCGCTTCGCGGAGCTCGGCCCGGACGGCGTGCTCTGCGCGCTGGCCCAGCAGTCCGTCGCCGAGGCCGTGTTCGCCCCCGTGATGCGGCGCGACCGGAACGAGGCCGGGACGGCGCTGCACGCGCTGGCCCGGCTCTGGACGGCCGGCGCCGAGGTGGACTGGCCGGCGGTCCTGCCGCGCGGCCGGCGGGTCGACCTGCCGACGTACGCCTTCCACCACGAGCGGTTCTGGCCGACCCCGGCGCCCGCGCCGGTGCCGTCCGGGGACGCCGTGGAGTCCCGGTTCTGGGAGGCCGTCGAGCGCGAGGACCTGGCCGAACTGGCGGGCACGCTGCGCCTCGGCGAGCGGTCCGAGGTGCTCGGCGAGATCCTGCCCGCGCTCTCCTCCTGGCGCCGGCTGCGCCGCCGGGACTCGGTGCTCGACAGCTGGCGCTACGAGGTCACCTGGAAGCCGGTCCCGGCGCCGGTCGCCGAGCCCGAACTGGACGGGAGCTGGCTGGTGCTGGTCCTCGACGGGACCGACCGGGACCCGGCCGAGGGCGTGCGCACGGCGATCCGCTCCGCCGGGGCGCGCACCGTCGACCTCGTGCTGGACCCGGCGGACCTCGACCGGGCCGCTCTGGCGGCCCGCCTCCTGGCCGCGGTCGAGGGCGTGCCCGACGTGGCCGGCGCGGTGCTGCTGGCCGCCGCCCACGACGGCCCGGACGCCGACCGCGCCGTGTCGCCGGCCGTGGCCGCCACCCTGGTGACGGTGCAGGCGCTCGGCGACGCCAACCTGAAGACGCCGCTGTGGACGCTCACCCGCGGCGCCGTCCGGACCGGCACCGGTGACCTGCTCGCCGACCCGGCGCAGGCGCAGGTGTGGGGCCTCGGCCGGGTCGCCGCGCTGGAGCACCCGCAGCGCTGGGGCGGCCTGGTCGACCTGCCGGAGACCGTGGACGCGGCGGCCGGCCGGACCCTGGCCGGCGTGCTGGGCGGCGCACCGGGCGAGGACCAGGTCGCGCTGCGCGGCGCGGGCGAGGCCCTCGTGCGGCGCCTCGGCCGGGTCGCCGCCACCGACGGTGCGGCGGAGCCCTCGTGGGCGCCGTCCGGTCCCGGCACGGTGCTGGTCACCGGCGGAACCGGCGCGCTGGGCGCGGTGGTCGCCCGCTGGCTCGCCGAGTCCGGCGTCACCCGGCTGCTGCTGACCGGCCGCCGCGGCCCGGAGGCGCCCGGCGCCGCCGAACTCGTCGCCGAACTCGCCGAACTGGGCGCCGAGGCGACCGTCGCGGCCTGCGACGCCGCCGACCGCGAGGCGCTGGCGGCGGTGCTGGCGCAGGTCCCGTCCGACGCCCCGCTGATCGGCGTGGTGCACGCGGCCGGGGTCCTGGACGACGGCACGCTCGACGCCCTCACCCCGGAGCGGTTCGCCACCGTCCTGGCGGCGAAGGCGTCCGGACTGGTGCACCTGGACGAACTCACCGGTGACCTGGACTTCTTCGTGGCGTTCTCCTCGCTGGCCGGCACCGTCGGCAGCGCCGGACAGGGCAACTACGCCGCGGCGAACGCCTTCCTGGACGCCTGGATGGAGCACCGGCACGACCGGGGCCTGCCCGGCGTGTCGGTGGCCTGGGGCCCGTGGGCGCAGGACGGCATGGCCACCGGTCAGGTCGTGACGGACCGGCTGCGCCGCAGCGGGGTCCCGGCGATGGACCCGCGTTCGGCGGTCCGGGCCCTGGCCCGGGCGATCGGCGGGGACCGGCCGAACCTGGTGGTCGCGGACATCGACTGGCCCACCTTCGCGCCCCGGTTCGCCGGGACGCGGCCGAACCCGCTGATGCGCGACCTGGCGGAGTTCGCGGCGCTGGTCCCGTCGGTGGCCGAGACGGTCGTGCTCGACGGCTCCGCCGGGCTGCGCCGGGAACTGGCGGCGCTGCCCGCCCCGCAGCGGCAGCGGATGCTGCTCGACCTGGTCCGCGCCCGTGCCGCCGCGGTCCTCGGCCGCGACAGCGCCGAGGCCGTCGCACCGGACCAGGCGTTCCGCTCGATCGGGTTCGACTCGCTGATCGCGGTGGAGTTCCGCAACCTGCTGCACCACGAGACCGGTCTCAACCTGCCGGCCACGCTGGTGTTCGACCACCCGACGCCCACCGCGCTCGGCGCCCACCTCGGCAGCCTGCTGCTGCCCGAGGAGGCCGACCGGACGGTCGACCTGGTGGCGGACCTGGACCGGCTGGAGGCCAGGCTGCTGCGGCTCGACGCCGACGAGCGGGAACGGGCGGACGTCGCCGCCCGGCTCCAGGGCCTGCTGGCCCGCCTGGCGGGCACGGGCGAGACGCAATCGGACGACGCGCTGGACGACGCCAGCGCCGATGAGGTCCTCGACCTCATCCGGAAGGAATTCGGGGGCCCGGCTTGATCGTCGTCGAGGCACCGTTCGTGAAGGGGAAGATCCATGGCGGATGACCAGAAGCTGCTCGACCATCTGAAGTGGGTGACGGGCGAGCTCCGCCAGGCGCACCGCCGGATCCGCACCATCGAGGACCGCGCGCAGGAGCCGATCGCCATCGTCGGCATGGGCTGCCGCTTCCCCGGCGGGGTGCGGACGCCCGCCGAACTGTGGCGGCTGGTGGCCGAACGCACCGACGCGGTCGGCGACTTCCCGACCAACCGGGGCTGGGCCGAGGACGAGGACGACGACTACGCCCGGCAGGGCGGCTTCCTCCACGACGCCGACGAGTTCGACGCCGCGTTCTTCGGCATCAGCCCGCGCGAGGCCACCGCCATGGACCCGCAGCAGCGCCTGCTGCTGGAGGCCTCCTGGGAGGCCTTCGAGGCCGCCGGCCTGAACCCGCGCGCGCTGCGCGGCAGCCGAACCGGGGTGTTCGCGGGCACCAACGGCCAGGACTACGGCCTGGTCGCGCTCGCCTCCCCGGAGGGCCTGGAGGGGCACATCGCCACCGGCACCACCGCCAGCGTGATGTCCGGCCGGCTCTCGTACGTGTTCGGGCTGGAGGGCCCGGCGGTCACCGTGGACACGGCCTGCTCGTCCTCGCTGGTCGCCATGCACCTCGCGGCGCACGCGCTGCGCTCCGGCGAGTGCGACCTGGCCCTCGCGGGCGGCGCCACCGTGATGTCCACCCCCGGCGGGTATGCCAGCTTCAACCGGCAGGGCGGGCTGGCGGCGGACGGCCGCTGCAAGGCCTTCGCGGCCGGCGCGGACGGCACGGGCTGGGGCGAGGGCGTCGGCGTGCTGGTGCTGGAGCGGCTGTCGGACGCGCAGCGGCTCGGGCACCGGGTGCTGGCGGTGGTCCGGGGGAGCGCGGTCAACCAGGACGGTGCGTCCAACGGTCTGACCGCCCCGAACGGTCCCTCGCAGGAGCGGGTGATCCGCCAGGCGCTGGCCAATGCCCGGCTGGAGGCGGCCGAGGTGGACGCCGTGGAGGCGCACGGCACCGGCACCAGCCTGGGCGACCCGATCGAGGCCCAGGCGCTGCTGGCCACCTACGGGCAGGAGCGCCCCGAGGGGCGGCCGCTGTGGCTGGGCTCGATCAAGTCGAACATCGGGCACACCCAGGCGGCGGCCGGTGTCGCGGGCGTCATCAAAATGGTGCAGGCGATGCGGCAGGGCGTCCTTCCGGCCACCCTGCACGCGGACGCGCCGTCCCCGCACGTGGACTGGACGACCGGCGCGGTCGAGCTGCTGACCGAGGCCCGGCCGTGGCCGGAGGCGGACCGTCCGCGCCGCGCGGGTGTGTCCTCCTTCGGCATCAGCGGCACCAACGCCCACGTCATCCTGGAGTCGGCGCCGGAGCTTTCAGCGGAGGGGGCTTCGGCGGAGGGGGCTCCGGTGGAGGAGCCCCCGGCGCCGAACGGCATGGCGCCGTGGCCGGTGTCGGGCGGATCGTCCGAGGCGCTGGCGGCGCAGGCCGGGCGACTGGCCGAATTCCTCGGCGGGGAGCCGGAGTTCGCACCGGTGGAGGTGGCGGGGACGCTGCTCTCCCGGGCCGCGCTGGAGCACCGCGCGGTGCTGCTCGGGTCCGACCGGGCGGCGCTGCTGGACGGCCTGGCCGCGCTGGCGGACGGTCGTCCCTCGGGCGGGGTAGTGACCGGTGTCGCGGCGGACGGCCGGACGGCATTCCTCTTCACCGGGCAGGGCGCGCAGCGGGTCGGGATGGGCCGGGACCTCTACGAGGCTTTCCCCGCCTTCGCGACGGCGTTCGACGCGGTCTGTGCGGAGCTGGACGGGAGGCTCGGGCGGTCGGTGCGGGAGGTCGTCCTCGAGGGCGTCGAGGATCTGGACCGTACGGTGTGGGCGCAGGCCGGGCTGTTCGCGGTCGAGGTGGCGTCGTTCCGGCTGCTGGAGTCCTGGGGTGTGACGGCCGACTTCCTGCTCGGGCATTCGATCGGTGAGGTGGCGGCGGCGCACTGCGCCGGGGTGTTCTCGCTGGCGGACGCCTGTGCGCTGGTGGCGGCGCGGGGTCGGCTGATGGAGGCGCTGCCCGAGGGCGGTGCGATGCTCGCCGTGCAGGCCGCCGAGGCCGAGGTGCGTTCGGAGATCGGCGACCGGCTGGATGTGGCGGCCGTCAACGGGCCGCGTTCGGTGGTGGTTTCGGGCCCGGTCGAAACGATCGAGGAGTTCGCGGCCCGCTGGTCGGCCGAGGGCCGCAAGACCCGTCGACTGACGGTCTCGCACGCCTTCCACTCGGCGCTGATGGAGCCGATGCTCGCCGAATTCGCCGCCGTCCTCGCGGAGTTGACCTTCGCCGAGCCGCAGATTCCGGTCGTCTCGAACCTGACCGGCGGGATCGCCGAGCCCGGCCTGCTCACCACCCCCGAGTACTGGGTCCGTCAGGTCCGCGAGGCCGTCCGCTTCGCCGACGGCGTCGAAGCGCTGCACGGCCGGGGCGTCACCCGCTACGTCGAGCTGGGCCCGGATGCCGTGCTGTCGGGCCTGGTCGGGCAGCAGCTCGCCGAGGGCGTGGTCGCCCCGCTGATGCGCCGTGACCGCGCGGAGTCCGAGACCGCGCTGACCGCGCTCGCCACCCTGTGGACGAGCGGCACCGAACTCGACTGGTCCCGGGTCGTCACCGGTGGACGCCGGCTCGACCTGCCGACCTACGCCTTCCAGCGGCAGCGGTACTGGCCGAAGCCGACCGCCGGGGCGGGCGACGTGAAGGCCCTCGGCCAGACCGGGGCCCGGCACCCGCTGCTGGGCGCGGTCGTCGCCCTGCACGGCGGGGGACTGGTGCTGACCGGGCGGCTGAGCCTGGCCGTGCACCCCTGGCTCGCCGACCACGCCGTCCTGGAGACCGTGCTCGTCCCCGGCACCGCCCTGGTGGAGATGGCGCTGAGGGCGGGCCGCGAGGCCGGCTGCGAGGTGCTGCGCGAGCTGGTGATCCAGTCGCCGCTGGTGCTGCCGCAGCAGGGCGGCGTCGCCGTCCAGGTGAGCGTCTCCGAGGCCGACGAGGCCGGGGACCGCACCGTGCAGGTCCTGTCGCGCTCCGAGGCGGAGGACGCCGCGTGGGTGTGCCACGCGACCGGGGTGCTCTCCCCGGCGGGCGCCGCCGCCCCGGCCGCCGACGGCTCCGCCACTCCGGCCGCCGATGGCTCCGCCGCTGCCGGGACCTGGCCGCCGGTGGGGGCCGAGCCCGTCGACCTCGACGGCTTCTACGACCGCCTGACGGCCGTCGGCTACGGCTACGGACCGGTGTTCCAGGGCCTGCACGCGGCCTGGAGCGACGGCGACAGCGTCCACGCCGAGGTGCTGCTCCCCGAGGCCGCCGCCGGTCAGGCGCAGGCGTACGGCCTGCACCCCGCGCTGCTGGACGCCGCGCTGCACGCGGTCGGCTTCTCCGCCGCCGTGGACGCCCACCGGGCCGCCCGGATGCCGTTCGCCTGGACCGGCGTCCGGCTGCACGCGGCCGGTGCCGCCGTGCTGCGGGTCACCCTGACCGTGACCGCCGACGGCGTGGCGCTGAGCGTCGCCGACGGCACCGGGGCGCCCGTCATGACCATCGAGTCCCTGGTGCTGCGGGAGGTCGAGGCCGAGCAGCTGCGCCCCGCCGTCGGCCCGGCCGTCGCCGAGGCGCTGTTCGCGCTGGACTGGACCCCGGTCACGCCGGTGGGCGCCACCGGTGCCGGGCCCGCGACCTGGGCCGTGCTCGGTGCGCCCGCCCCGGGCGGCGCGGACGCCCCCGCGCCCGCCGTCCCGCCGCTCGACGCGCCCCGGTACGCCGGGCTCGCCGAGCTGGTCGCCGCGCTCGACGACGGACGCCCGGCGCCGCAGGCCGTCGTGCTGCCGGTCCCCGTCACCGCCGCCGAGGCCGTCGACCTGCCGGCCAGGGTGCGGGAGACGGCCGGCCGCCTCCTGACGGACCTCCAGGCCTGGCTGGCCGAGGAGCGGCTGGCGGACACCCGGCTGGTGGTCGTGACCCGCGGTGCCGTCGCCGTGGGCCAGGAGCCGGTCGACCTGGTCGCCGCCGCGGTCCGCGGCCTGGTCCGCTCCGCGCAGACCGAGAACCCCGGCCGGATCGTGCTGGTCGACCTGGACGGCGAGGCCCCGGCCGACGACTGGTGCCCGGTCGCCGCCCACGGCGACGAGCCGGTGCTGGCCGTCCGCGACGGCGCCGTCCTCGCCGCCCGGCTGGCCCGGCCCTCGGACACGCTCGCCGTACCGTCCGGCCGGGAGGCCTGGCGCCTGGACACCCTCGGCCCCGGGACGCTGGAGAACCTCGCCCTGGTCCCCGCGCCGGACGCCGACCGGCCGCTCGGCCCCGGCGAGGTGCGGGTCGCCGTCCGCGCGGCCGGCGTGAACTTCCGCGACGTGCTGCTCGCGCTCGGCATGTACCCGGAGCGCGCGCCGATGGGCGCCGAGGCGTCCGGCGTGGTGGTCGGGACCGGCCCCGGCGTCACCGGCCTCGCCCCCGGCGACCGGGTGTTCGGCTTCTTCTCCGGCGGCATCGCCGCCACCGCGGTCACGGCCCGCGACCTGCTGGCCCGCATCCCCGACGGCTGGACCTTCGGCCGGGCCGCCGCCGTCCCGCTGGTGTTCGCGACGGCCTACTACGGGCTGCGCGACCTGGCCGACGTCCGGCCCGGCGAGTCCGTGCTGGTGCACGCCGCCGCCGGGGGCGTCGGCATGGCCGCCGTCCAGCTCGGCCGGCACCTTGGCCTCGACGTCTACGGCACGGCCAGCGCCGGCAAGTGGGACGTGCTGCGCGCCCAGGGCCTCGACGACACCCGCATCGCCTCCTCCCGCGACCTGGACTTCGAGGAGTCCTTCCGGGCCGCCACCGGCGGACGCGGCGTGGACGTCGTGCTCAACGCGCTGGCCGGCGAGTTCGTCGACGCCTCGCTGCGCCTGCTCGCGCCCGGCGGCCGCTTCCTGGAGATGGGCAAGGCCGACGTCCGCACCGACCTCCCGCGCGAGGACGTCCGCTACCGCGCCTTCGACCTCGGCGAGGCCGGACCGGTGCGGATGGGCGAGATCCTCGCCGAGGTCATCGCGCTGTTCGACGCCGGCGCGCTGCACGACCTGCCGACCACGGCCTGGGACGTGCGCAACGCCGTCGAGGCCTTCCGGCACATCGGCCAGGCCCGGCACATCGGCAAGAACGTCCTCACCGTCCCGGCGCCGCTCGACCCCGAGGGCACCGTCCTGATCACCGGCGGCACCGGCACCCTGGGCGGGCTGCTGGCCCGTCACCTGGTCGCCGAGCACGGCGTGCGGCACCTGCTCCTGCTGAGCCGTCAGGGTCCGGAGGCGCCCGGCGCCGCCGAACTCGTCGCCGGACTGCGGGACCTGGGCGCCGAGGCGACCGTCGCGGCCTGCGACGCCGCCGACCGCGAGGCGCTGGCCGCGGTGCTCGCCGCGATCCCCGCCGAGCACCCGCTCACCGGCGTGGTGCACACCGCGGGCGTCCTGGACGACGGCGTGTTCGGCGCGCTCACCCCGGCCCGGCTCGATGCGGTGCTGCGCCCCAAGGTGGACGCGGCCGTCAACCTGCACGAGCTCACCGCCGACGCCGACCTGGCCGCGTTCGTGCTCTACTCCTCCGCCGCGGGGACCTTCGGCACCGGCGGCCAGGCCAACTACGCGGCCGCGAACGCCTTCCTGGACGCCCTCGCCGCGCACCGCCGGGCGCACGGCCTGCCCGCGCAGTCGCTCGGGTGGGGCCTGTGGGCGAAGGCCAGCGCCCTCACCGGACACCTCGCCGAGGGTGCCACCGTGACCAGCGGCGACCGGCTCTCCGGCACGCTGACCGCCGAGCTCGGACTGGCCCTCCACGATCGCGCGGCCGCCCTGCCCGCCGCGCACCTGCTGCCGGTCCCGCTCGACCTCGCGGCCGCCCGCGCCTCGGGCGCCGAGCCGCCGTCCCTGCTGCGCGGCCTGGTCCGCCCCACCCTGCGGCAGGCCGCCGACGGCCCGGTGACGGGCGGGCAGGCCACGCTGGAACGCCGCCTCCGGGGCCTGGAGGACGGCGAGCGGCGGCAGCTGCTGCTCGACCTGGTCCGGACGAACACGGCCACCGTGCTCGGCCACGCGGGTGCCGAGGCGGTCGGACCGCAGCAGGCGTTCAAGGACCTCGGCGTCGACTCGCTGGCCGCGGTGGAACTGCGCAACCGGCTGAACACCGCCACCGGCCGGCGGCTGCCCGCCACCCTGGTGTTCGACTACCCGACGGCCGCGGCCCTCGCGGACTTCCTCGCCACCCTGCTGCTCGGCGCGGCCGAGGAGGCCGACCGGCCCCGCGCGACGGCTGCCGTCGCCGACCCCGGCGAGCCGATCGCCATCGTCGGCATGTCCTGCCGCTTCCCCGGCCACGTGGCCTCCCCGGCCGACCTGTGGCGACTGGTCTCCACGGGCGGGGACGGGATCGTGCGGTTCCCGGCCGACCGCGGCTGGGACCTCACCGGGCAGTCCGGCGCCTACGCCACCCTCGGGGGCTTCGTCGACGGCGTCGCGGACTTCGACGCCGGGCTGTTCGGGATCTCGCCGCGCGAGGCGCTGGCGATGGACCCGCAGCAGCGGCTGCTGCTGGAGGCCTCCTGGGAGGCCTTCGAATCCGCCGGCCTCGATCCCCGGGCGCTCAAGGGCGAGCCGATCGGCGTCTTCGCCGGCGCCGCGCCGTCCTACTACGGCGTCGATGTGGACCTGCCCCAGGACACCGAGGGGCACCGGCTGACCGGTGGCGCGACCAGCGTCCTGTCCGGCCGGGTGGCGTACGCGTTCGGGCTGGAGGGCCCGGCGATGACCGTGGACACGGCCTGCTCGTCCTCGCTGGTCGCGCTGCACCTCGCGGCGCAGGCGCTGCGCTCCGGCGAGTGCGACCTGGCCCTCGCGAGCGGGGTGACGGTGATGACCGGCTCCGGGGTGTTCACCGAGTTCGCCCGGCAGGGCGGGCTGGCGGCGGACGGCCGCTGCAAGCCCTTCGCGGCCGGCGCGGACGGCACGGGCTGGGGCGAGGGCGTCGGCGTGCTGGTGGTCGAGCGGCTGTCGGACGCCCGGCGGCTCGGGCACCAGGTGCTGGCCGTGGTGCGCGGGAGCGCGGTCAACCAGGACGGCGCGTCCAACGGCCTCACCGCGCCGAACGGTCCGGCCCAGCAGCGGGTGATCCGGCAGGCGCTGGCGAGCGCCGGACTGTCGGCCGCCGAGGTGGACGCCGTCGAGGCGCACGGCACCGGCACCAGCCTGGGCGACCCGATCGAGGCCCAGGCGCTGCTGGCCACCTACGGGCAGGGCCGCGACGGCGAGCCGCTCTGGCTCGGCTCGATCAAGTCCAACATCGGGCACACCCAGGCGGCGGCCGGTGTGGCGGGTGTGATCAAGATGGTGCAGGCGCTGCGGCACGGGGTGCTGCCGGCCACCCTCCACGCCGAGCAGCGGACCTCCGAGGTGGACTGGTCGGCGGGCGCGGTCGAGCTGCTGACCGAGGCCCGGCCGTGGCCGGAGGCCGGTCGCCCGCGTCGCGCGGGCGTGTCCTCCTTCGGGATCAGCGGCACCAACGCCCACGTGATCCTGGAGGCCGCTCCGGCGGTGGCGGCCGAGGAGCCGGAGACCGCACAGGGCGTGCTGCCCTGGCTCGTGTCGGGACGCTCGGCCGGCGCGCTGGCGGCGCAGGCCGGGCGACTGGCCGAATTCCTCGGCGGGGAGCCGGAGTTCGGGCCGGTGGAGGTGGCGTCGACGCTGCTCTCCCGGGCCGCGCTGGAGCACCGCGCGGTGGTGTTCGGCGACGACCGGGCGGCACTGCGGGACGGTCTGGCCGCGCTGGCGGACGGGCGCTCCGCGGGCGGGGTCGTCTCCGGTGTCGCGACGGAGGGCCGGACGGCGTTCCTGTTCACCGGGCAGGGTGCGCAGCGGGTCGGGATGGGCCGGGACCTGTACGAGGCGTTCCCCGCCTTCGCGGCGGCCTTCGACGCGGTCTGCGCGGAGTTCGACCTGCTGCTGGACCAGCGGGTGAAGGACGTGGTGTTCGACGGGGCGGAGGATCTGGACCGGACGGTGTGGGCGCAGGCCGGGCTGTTCGCGGTCGAGGTTGCCTCGTACCGGCTGCTCGAATCCTGGGGCGTGACGGCCGACTTCCTGCTCGGGCACTCGATCGGCGAGATCGCCGCCGCCCACGTCGCAGGGGTCTTCCCGCTGCCGGACGCGTGCGCCCTGGTGGCGGCGCGGGGCCGGCTGATGCAGGCGCTGCCGAGCGGCGGGGCGATGCTCGCCGTGCAGGCCAGCGAGGCCGAGGTCCGCGACGCGGTCGGCGACCGCCTGGACGTGGCGGCCGTCAATGGCCCGACCTCGCTGGTGGTTTCCGGTCCGGCGGAGGTGGTCGAGGAGTTCGCGGAGCGCTGGAAGGCCGAGGGCCGCAAGACCCGCCGGCTCACGGTCTCGCACGCCTTCCACTCGGCCCTGATGGAGCCGATGCTCGCCGAATTCGCCGCCGTTCTCGCGAAGTTGACCTTCGCCGAGCCGAGGATCCCGCTCGTCTCCAACCTGACCGGCGGGATCGCCGAGCCGGGCCTGCTCGCCACCCCCGAGTACTGGGTGCGGCAGGTCCGGGAGGCCGTCCGCTTCGCCGACGGCGTCGAGACCCTGCACCGCGAGGGCGTGACCCGCCTCGTGGAGCTGGGCCCGGACGGTGTGCTGACCGCGCTGGCCGCGCAGAGCGCCCCGGACGCGGTCGGCGTGCCGCTGCTGCGCAAGGACCGGGACGGCCGCGAGACCGTCCTGACCGCGCTGGCCGCGCTCTGGACGGCGGGTGCCGCGATCGACTGGTCCGCGCTGCTGCCCACGGCCCGTCACCTTCCGCTGCCGACCTACGCCTTCCAGCGGGACCGCTACTGGCCGGACCCGGTCCAGGCCCCGGCCGTCAGGCCGCAGGACGCCGACCCGGCGGACCCGGCGGAGGCCGGGTTCTGGGCCGCCGTGGAGCGCGGCGACCTGGCGGAGCTGGCCGACACGCTGGACCTCGGCCCGCAGGCGCTGGACCCGGTCGTGCCGGCGCTCGCCGCGTGGCGGACCCGGCGCCGCCGGGACGCGACGATCGACGGCTGGCGCTACCGCGTCGACTGGACGCCGCTGACCGGTCTGCCCGCCACGGGGCTGCTGGACGGCGGCTGGCTGGTCGTCGCGCCGCAGGACTCCGAGCTGACCGAGTGGGCCACCGCCGCGCTCCGGTCCGCCGGGGCCGAGGTCACCGTCGTGGTCGACCCGGGCACCGGCCGGGACGCGCTGGCCGCCCTGCTCGCCGAGGCGGCCGGAGCGGCGGGTGAGGTCTCCGGCGTCCTGTCGCTGACCGCCGCGGTCGGCTCCGCGCTGCCCGGATCGGCGCTGCCCGAGGGCACCGCCGCCATCGTGGCCCTGCTCCAGGCGCTCGGCGGCGCGGGGATCGAGGCGCCGCTCTGGGTGGCCACCCGGGGCGCCGTCCGCACCGGCGGGGACGATCCGCTGGACAGCCCGGCCCAGGCGTCGGTCTGGGGTCTCGGCCGGGTGGCCGCGCTGGAGAATCCGGAGCGCTGGGGCGGCCTGGTCGACCTTCCGGTCACCGTGGACGCCCGTGCCGCCGACCTGCTGACCGTCCTGCTCGGCGAGGACACCGGCGAGGACCAGGTCGCGATCCGCGGGACGGGCCTGCTGGCCCGCCGGCTGGTGCGCGCCCCGCTGGACACCGCCGTTCCGGCGCCCGAGGGCTGGCGGCCCACCGGAACGGTCCTGGTGACCGGCGGGCTGGGCGCGCTCGGCGCGGACTCCGCCCGGTGGCTGGCCCGGCGCGGCGCCGCGCACCTGGTGCTGCTCGGCCGGCGCGGGGCGGACACCCCCGGCGCGCGGGAGCTCGCGGCCGAACTGGCCGGGTACGGCAGCCGGGTCACCCTCGCCGCGTGCGACGTGGCCGACCGCGACGCCCTGGCCCGCGTGCTGGCCGCCGTGCCGCAGGACCTGCCGCTGACCGCCGTGCTGCACGCCGCCGGGGTCGACGGCCTGGGCCGGCTGGACGAGGCCGACACCGACCGGCTCGATGCGGTGCTGGCCGCGAAGCTCGGGGGAGCGGTGCACCTGCACGAGCTGACCGCCGGGCTCGACCTGGAGCAGTTCGTCGTCTTCTCCTCGATCGCCGCGGTCTGGGGCGGCGGCGGACAGGGCGCGTACGCGGCGGGCAACGCCTTCCTGGACGCCCTGGTGGAGCACCGCCGGGCCGGCGGCCTGGCCGGCACCTCGGTGGCCTGGGGGGCGTGGGCGGGCGCCGGACTGGCCGTCAGCGGGGACACCGGCGGCCTGCTGCGCCGCGGCGTCACCCCGATGGATCCCGAACTCGGCGTTCAGGCCCTCGCCCAGGCCGTCGACCGGGCGGAGAGCGGTCTGACCGTGGCCGACGTGGACTGGGAGGTCTTCGGCGCGGCGTTCACCTCCGTCCGGCCCAGCCCGCTGCTGCACGAACTGCTGGAGGAGCCGGCGGCGGCCGCGAGCGCGGAGCCGGCCGCGGCGGAGGACGCCGACGAGGCGTCCGCCCTCGCCGCCCGGCTGGCGGCGGCGCCGCCGCGCCGGCGCCCGCAGATCCTGGTCGACGTGGTGCGGGCCGAGGCGGCCGCCGTGCTGCGCTACCAGGACGGCCGCTCCGTCGCGGCGGGCCAGGCGTTCAAGGACCTCGGCTTCGACTCCTTGACCGCGGTCGAGCTGCGCAACCGGCTGAGCCGGGTGACCGGCCTGCGCCTGCCGCCGAGCCTGGTGTTCAACCACCGCACCCCCCAGCGGGTGGCCGCCTTCCTCGGCGAGGAGCTGGGCGTCCTGACCGAGGAGCGGCCCGCCGGGCCGGACGAGGCGGCGGTCCGCGCGGCGCTGGCGGCCATCCCGATCGAGCGGCTGCGGGAGGCCGGACTGATGGACACCCTGCTGAGCCTGGCGGACCCGGCGCCGTCGGGCACACCCGGTACACCCGGCACACCCGACGGCCCGGACCAGTTGGACGGTCCGGACGGTGCGCATGTGCCGGACGACGACGACCTTGACGACCTTGACGATCTGGACGCCGACGCGCTGATCGAGATGGCCCTGAACACCGAACGAGACGACGCCTGAGCCATGGAGAAATCGATGAACACCCGCGGTGACAAGGCGGTCGAAGCACTTCGGGCCTCCCTCAAGGAGGTCGAGCGCCTGCGCAGGCAGAACCGGGAGATCCAGGCGGCGGCCCGCGAGCCGATCGCGATCGTCGCGCTGGGCTGCCGGCTGCCGGGCGGCGTCACCGGCCCCGAGGACCTGTGGCGGCTGGTCGCGGACGGCACCGACGCGATCGGCGGGTTCCCGACCGACCGCGGCTGGGAGGAGTCCTTCCCCGGCAGCCGCGACTACGCCCGCCGGGGCGGCTTCCTCGGCGACGCGACCGGGTTCGACGCCGAGCTGTTCGGCATCAACCCGCGCGAGGCGCTGGCGATGGACCCGCAGCAGCGGCTGCTGCTGGAGGTCGCCTGGGAGACCTTCGAACGGGCGGGCATCGATCCCCACTCGGTGGCCGGCACGGCGACCGGCGTCTTCGTCGGCGCCTCCCCGTCCGGCTACGACGGAGCCGGCCGGCTCCCCGAGAACACCGCGGGATACCACCTGACCGGCACCGCGAGCGGGGTGCTCTCCGGCCGGCTCTCGTACGTGTTCGGGCTGGAGGGCCCGGCCGTCACCGTGGACACCGCGTGCTCCTCCGCGCTGGTGGCACTGCACCTGGCGGTCCAGTCGCTGCGCCAGGGAGAGTGCGGCCTGGCCCTGGTCGGCGGCGTCGCGGTGATCAGCACCCCGGCCGCCTTCGCCGAGTTCGGCAAGCAGGGCGGCCTGGCCGCCGACGGCCGCTGCAAGTCCTTCGCGGCGGCGGCGGACGGCACCGGCTGGTCCGAGGGCGTCGGCGTCCTGCTGCTGGAACGGCTCTCCGACGCCCGCCGCAACGGGCACGAGGTGCTGGCGGTGGTCCGGGGGAGCGCGGTCAACCAGGACGGTGCGTCCAACGGGCTGACGGCGCCGAACGGGCCCTCGCAGGAGCGGGTGATCCGGCAGGCGCTGGCCAACGCCCGGCTGGAGGCGGCCGACGTGGACGCCGTGGAGGCGCACGGCACCGGAACCCGCCTCGGCGACCCGATCGAGGCCGAGGCGCTGCAGGCCGTCTACGGCCGGGGCCGTACGGCCGACCGGCCGCTGCTGCTCGGCTCGCTGAAGTCCAACGTCGGCCACACCCAGGCCGCCGCCGGCGCGGTCGGCGTGATCAAGAGCGTGCTGGCGCTGCGCAACGGCGTGCTCCCGGCAACGCTGCACGTGGACGCGCCCACCCCGCACGTCGAGTGGACGGGCGGCGGCGTCGAGCTGCTGACCGAGGCCCGGCCCTGGCCGCAGGCGGAGCGGACCCGTCGGATCGGTGTCTCCGCGTTCGGCGTCAGCGGTACCAACGCCCATGTGCTCATCGAGGAGAGCCCGGCCGAGGCCGGGGCCGAGCCGCGGACGGAACCGGAGGCGCCCGGGCAGGGCGTCCGCCCGGTGGCGTGGCCGGTGTCGGCGCAGACCGCGCAGGCGCTGCGGGGCCAGGCGGCGCGGCTGGCCGAGCGGTTCGGGCCGGACATGGACGCGGGCGACGCGGCGTGGTCCCTGGCGACGACCCGGGCCGCGCTGGCCCACCGCGCGGTGGTGCTGGGCACCGGTGGCCGTGAGGGGCTGCTGGACGGCCTCGGCGCGCTGGCGGACGGTCGTCCGACCGGCGGCGTGGTCGCGGGTGTCGCGGTGGAGGGGCGGACGGCGTTCCTGTTCACGGGGCAGGGCGCGCAGCGGGTCGGGATGGGCCGGGAGTTGTACGAGGCTTTCCCCGCCTTCGCGACGGCGTTCGACGCGGTCTGCGCGGAGCTGGACGCGAGGCTCGGGCGGTCGGTGCGCGAGGTCGTCCTCGACGGCGTCGAGGATCTGGACCGTACGGTGTGGGCGCAGGCCGGGCTGTTCGCGGTCGAGGTGGCGTCGTTCCGGCTGCTGGAGTCCTGGGGTGTGATGCCCGACTTCCTGCTCGGGCACTCGATCGGCGAGGTGGCGGCCGCTCATGTTGCGGGCGTGTTCTCGCTGGCCGACGCGTGCGCCCTGGTGGCGGCGCGCGGCCGGCTGATGGACGCGCTGCCGAGCGGCGGGGCGATGCTGGCGGTGCAGGCCACCGAGGCCGAGGTCCGCGAGACGATCGGCGACCGGCTGGACGTCGCGGCCGTCAACGGCCGCACCTCCGTGGTGGTTTCCGGACCGGCGGAGGTCGTCGAGGAGTTCGCGGCGCGCTGGAAGGCCGAGGGCCGCAAGACCAGCCGGTTGACGGTCTCGCACGCCTTCCACTCGGCGCTGATGGAGCCGATGCTCGAAGAATTCGCGGCCGCCCTCGCGGAGTTGACCTTCGCCGAGCCGCAGATTCCGGTCGTCTCGAACCTGACCGGCGAACTCGCCGAGCCCGGCCTGCTGTCCACGCCGGACTACTGGGTCCGTCAGGTCCGCGGGGCCGTCCGCTTCGCCGACGGCGTCGAGGCCCTGCACCGCGAGGGCGTGACCCGGTTCGTGGAGCTGGGCCCGGACGCCGTGCTGTCGGGCCTGGTCGGGCAGCAGCTCGCCGAGGTCGTGGTCGCCCCGCTGATGCGCCGTGACCGCGCGGAGTCCGAGACCGCGCTGACCGCGCTCGCCACCCTGTGGACGACCGGCGCCGAACTCGACTGGCGGTCCGTGCTGTCGGCCGGGCGCCGGCTCGACCTGCCGACGTACGCCTTCCAGCGCGAGCGCTACTGGCCCGACGTCCCGCTCGACGCGCCCGGCTCGGCCGAGGACGCCCGCTTCTGGGCGGCCGTGGAGCGCGCCGACGTCCCGGAGCTGGCCGCCACCCTGCGGCTGTCGGACACCCCGGAGGTGCTGGACGGCGTCGTCCCGGCGCTCTCCGCGTGGCGGCGCTCGCGCCGCCAGGAGGCGGTGGTCGACTCCTGGCGCTACCGGGTGGAGTGGCAGCCGCTGCCGCTGCCGGACGCCGCCGGGCCGAACGGAAGCTGGCTGCTCGCCACCGCGGACGAGTCCGCGGCCGCCGAGGACGTGGCCGCCGCGCTGCTGGCCGCCGGTGCGCGGGTCACCCGGCTGCCGCTGACCGGGGACCGGCCCGCCCTCGCCGGGCGGTTGGCCGCCGAGGACTTCGCCGGCGTGGTGTTCGTGGCCGGTTCGTCCGCCGCGGGCCTTCCGGTGCCCGCCGACCTCGGCGCCCTGCTGCTGCTGGTCCAGGCACTCGGGGACGCGGGCTCGCAGGCTCCGCTCTGGTGCCTGACCCGGGGCGCGGTGTCGACCGGGGACGAGGACCGGTCGCCGGCCCCCGAGCAGTCCCTGCTGTGGGGCCTCGGCCGGGTCGCGGCGCTCGAACACCCCGGCCGCTGGGGCGGGTTGGTCGACCTGCCGGAGACCGTCAGCGCCGAGGAGGGCCGCCGGCTGGCGGCGCTGCTCGCGGGTGCGGGCGGGGAGGACCAGCTGGCCCTGCGCGGGGCGCGGGTGCTCGGCCGCCGGGTGGTCCGGGCACCGCTGTCCGGGGCGCCCGCGGCGGAGTGGAGCACCGACGGCACCGTCCTGATCACCGGCGGCACGGGCGCCCTCGGCGGGGACGTGGCGCGCTGGCTGGCCGGGCGGGGCGTGCCGCACCTGCTGCTGACCAGCCGCCGCGGCCCGGCCGCGCCGGGAGCGGACGAGCTGGTGGCCGAACTGACCGCGCTGGGCACCCGGGTGACCGTCGCCGCCTGCGACGTGACCGACCGGGAGGCGCTGTCCGGGCTGCTGGCCGGGATCCCGGCCGAGCACCCGCTGAGCGGCGTGGTGCACACCGCCGGGGTCGGCGCGCCGGGCCCGTTGATGGACACCGACGCCGAGGCCGTCGCCGAGGTGATCGGCGGCAAGGCCGCCGGGGCCGCGCTCCTGGACGAACTGGCCGGCGACGTCGACCTGTTCGTGGTCTTCTCCTCCATCGCCGCCACCTGGGGCAGCGGCGGCCAGGGCGCCTACGCGGCCGGGAACGCCTTCCTGGACGCGCTGGTGGAGGCCCGGCGGGCCCGCGGCCTGGCCGGGACCTCGGTCGCCTGGGGCCCGTGGGCCGAGGCCGGCATGGCCGCGGACGCCGGCTTCGAGGACTACCTGCGCCGCCGCGGCCTGTCCGCGCTGGACCGTACGGCGGCGATCCGCGCGCTGGCCGGGGTCGTCGACCGGGACGAGGGCTGCGTGGCCGTCGCGGACGTCGACTGGGAGCGGTTCGGGCCCGCCTTCGTCTCCGGCCGGCCCAGCCCGCTGCTGAGCGGCCTGGCCGACCGGGCCGACGCGGCCGGGGACACCGGATCGTCCGCCCCCTCCTCGGAGTTGCGGGACTCGCTCGCCGCCGCGCCCGAGGGCGAGCGGTCGCGGCTGCTGCTGGAGGTGGTCCGGGACCGCACCGCGCTGGTGCTGGGACGCCCGACGACCGAGGCGGTGGCGCCGCGACGCGCCTTCCGCGACCTGGGCTTCGACTCGCTGACCGCCGTGGAGCTGCGCAACCGGCTCGGCGCGGAGACCGGCCTGAAGCTGGCGGCGACACTGGTCTTCGACCACCCGACGCCGGCCGCGCTGACCGAGTACCTGCTCGGCGAGCTGTTCGGCACCCCCGACGAGGCCCGGCCGGCGCGCCCGGTGGCGGCCGCGGCGGACGACGAGCCGATCGCGATCGTCGGCATGAGCTGCCGCTACCCGGGCGGGGTCCGCTCGGCCGAGCAGCTGTGGGCGATGGTCACCGAGGGCCGGGACGGCGTCACCGGCTTCCCCACCGACCGCGGCTGGCCCGAGGGCGGCGGCTACGTCCGGCGCGGCGGCTTCGTCGAGGACGCCACCGACTTCGACGCCGGCATGTTCGGCATCTCGCCGCGCGAGGCCCTCGCGATGGACCCGCAGCAGCGCCTGGTGCTGGAGACGGCCTGGGAGGCGTTCGAGAACGCCGGCATCGACCCGTACTCCCTCGGCCACTCGTCCACCGGCGTGGTGATCGGTGCCTCCGCCTCCGGCTACGGCCTCGGCATGGAGATGCCCGCCAACGTCGAGGGCCACCTGCTCACCGGCACCGTCAGCAGCGTGCTGTCCGGCCGGATCGCGTACACCTTCGGCCTGGAGGGCCCGGCGGTCACCGTGGACACGGCCTGTTCCTCCTCGCTGGTCGCCCTGCACCTGGCCGCCCAGTCGCTGCGCCGCGGCGAGTGCGAGCTGGCGCTGGCCGGCGGTGTCGCCGTGATGGTCTCCCCGGGGGTGTTCGCCGAGTTCGACAAGCAGAACGGCCTGGCGGCCGACGGCCGGTGCAAGGCCTTCGCGGCCGCCGCCGACGGCACCTCCTGGGCCGAGGGCGTCGGCATCCTGGTGCTGGAGCGGCTGTCCGAGGCGCGCCGCAACGGCCACCAGGTGCTCGCGGTGATCCGCGGCAGCGCGATCAACCAGGACGGCGCCTCCAACGGCCTCGCCGCGCCCAACGGGCCCGCCCAGCAGCGGGTGATCCGGCAGGCTCTGGCCAACGCCGGACTGACCGCCGCCGAGGTGGACGCCGTCGAGGCGCATGGCACCGGCACCCGGCTCGGCGACCCGATCGAGGCGCAGGCGCTGCTCGCGACCTACGGCCAGGAGCGCGCCGGTGAGCCGCTCTGGCTCGGCTCGGTGAAGACCAACATCGGCCACGCCCAGGCCGCCGCCGGCGTGGCGGGCGTGATCAAGATGGTGCAGGCGCTGCGCAACGGCCTGCTGCCCGCGACCCTGCACGTGGACGCGCCGTCCCCGCACGTGGACTGGTCGGCCGGTGCGGTGGAGCTGCTGACCGAGGCCCGGCCGTGGCCGGAGCTCGACCGGCCGCGCCGGGCGGCGGTGTCCTCCTTCGGGATCAGCGGCACCAACGCCCACGTCATCCTGGAGTCCGTGCCGGTCGTCGGGACCGTGGAGTCCGAGGCCGCCGAGGGTCCCCAGCCCTGGCTGCTGTCGGGCCGCACCCCGGCCGCGCTCACCGAGCAGGCTGAGCGGCTGCGGGAGTTCACGGCCGGGCGCCCCGAGCTCACGGGCCCGGAGGTGGCCCGCTCGCTGCTGTCCCGGGCCGCCCTGGAGCACCGCGCCGTGGTGCTGGGCGCCGACCGGGCCGCCCTGCTGGACGGCCTGGGCACCCTCGACGGCGAGGGCGTCGTGAAGGGCCGGGCGGTGCCCGGCGACGTGGTGTTCGTCTTCCCGGGCCAGGGTTCGCAGTGGCTCGGCATGGGACGTGAACTGGCCGCCGCCGCACCGGTGTTCGCGGCCAGGTTGGCCGAGTGCGAGGCGGCGCTGGCGCCGTACACCGACTGGTCGCTCACCGAGGCCCTGGACGACGAGGAGCTGCTGTCCCGGGTGGACGTGGTCCAGCCGGTGCTGTGGGCGGTGATGGTGTCGCTGGCCGAGGTGTGGCGGGCGCACGGCGTGGAGCCCTCGGCCGTGATCGGCCACTCCCAGGGCGAGATCGCCGCGGCCGTGGTGGCCGGTGCGCTGTCCGTCGAGGACGGCGCCAAGGTGGTGGCGCTGCGCAGCCGGGCGCTGATCGAACTGGCCGGTGACGGCGGCATGGTGTCCGTCGCGGCGGGCAGCGCGGTGGTCGAGGAGCTGATCGCCGGCTTCGGCGGCCGGATCTCGGTGGCCGCGTTCAACGGCCCGTCCTCGACGGTGGTGTCGGGCGAGCCCGGTGCGCTGGACGAGCTGATGGTGTTCTGCGAGGAGAGCGGGGTGCGGGCCCGTCGGATCCCGGTGGACTACGCCTCGCACTCCGCCCAGGTGGAGCGGGTGCGCGAGCGGGTCCTGGCGGAGCTGGCCGGGATCAGCCCGACCACGTCCGTGGTTCCGCTCTACTCGACGCTGACCGGTGAGCCGATCGACACCGCGCGGATGGACGCCGGGTACTGGTACGACAACCTGCGTTCCACCGTCCTGTTCGAGCAGGCCACCCGGGCCCTGCTGGCCGACGGCCGCTCGGTGTTCGTCGAGTGCAGCCCCCACCCGGTGCTGACCGTCGGCGTGCAGGAGAGCGCCGACGCCGCCGGCGCCGACGCGGCCGCGCTGGGCACGCTGCGGCGCGACCGGGGCGGCCCCGAGCAGCTGCTCACCGCCCTGGCCGAGGCCTGGACCGCCGGCGCGTCCGTCGACTTCACCCCGGTCGTGCCCGCCGGCCGCCGGGTCGAGCTGCCCAGCTACGCCTTCCAGCGCGAGCGCTACTGGCCGCGGGCCGTGGTCGCCGCCGGCGACCTGAGCACGGTCGGCCAGGTCGTCACCGAGCACGCCCTGCTGGGCGCCGCCGTCCCGCTGCCCGGCGGAGCCCTGATTCTGACCGGACGGCTGAGCGCGGCCGGCCAGGACTGGCTGGCCGACCACGCGGTGCACGGCGACGTGCTGGTGCCGGGCACCGCCTTCGTGGAGATGGCGCTGACCGCCGGCGAGCGGGCCGACTGCGCCCTGCTGTCCGAACTGGTGCTCCAGGCGCCGCTGGTGCTGCCCGCCCAGGGCGGCGTCGCGGTCCAGGTGAGCGTGGGCACCGCCGACGACACCGGCAGCCGGACCTTCGAGGTGTTCTCCCGCCCCGACGCCACCGGCACCGAGCTGGTCCGCCACGCCACCGGCCTCCTCGCCCCGGCCGCGACCACCCCGAAGGACGGCCCCGACCTCGCGGTCTGGCCGCCCGTCGGGGCCCGGCCGGTCGAGGTCGAGGGCTTCTACCAGGCGCTCACCGAGGCCGGCTACGGCTACGGCCCCGCCTTCCAGGGGCTGCGCGCCGCCTGGCGGGACGGCGACCGGGTCTACGCCGAGGTCGCCCTGCCGCAGGACGTCCGGGCCGAGGGCTTCGGCCTGCACCCGGCGCTGCTGGACGCCGCCCTGCACGCCATCGGCCTCACCGCCGACCCCGCCACCGGCACCCGGCTGCCGTTCTCCTTCGACGGCGTCCACCTCCGGGCCACCGGGGCCACCGTGCTCCGGGTCGCGCTGACCGTCCGCGCGGACGGCGTCGGCCTGCACGCCGCCGACCCCACCGGCGCGCCGGTGATCGACATCGCCTCGCTGACCCTGCGCGAGATCGCCCCCGCGACGCTGCGGCGGGCCGGCGAACGCGCCGTCCACGACGCCCTGTTCACCGTCGACTGGACCCCGCTGCCGCAGCGGGACCCGGCCCGGCCCGATACCTCGCAGTGGCGGGAGATCGACGCCGTCGAGGACGGCGCGACGCCCCCGGTGGTCGTGCTGACCCTGCCGCCCGCCGCCTCCGACGGCGGGCCGGCCCGGGCCGTCCGCCGGATCACCACCGAAGTCCTGCGCACCGTCCAGGAGTTCCTCGCCGCCGACCGCTTCGCCGACACCCGGCTGGTGGTCGTCACCCGCGGCGCCGTCCCGGCCGCCCCCGGGCAGCCGGTGACCGACCTGGCCGGCGCGGCCGTGTGGGGCCTGCTGCGCTCCGCCCAGTCGGAGCACCCCGGCCGCGTGCTGCTGCTGGACCGCGACCCGGCCGGCCAGGACCCCGACTGGCAGACCTGGGCCACCGTCCAGGACGAACCGCAGCTCGCCCTGCGCGAGGGCGGGGCCCGCGCCCCCAGGCTCGTCCGGCAGAGCGCCGTCCACGGCCTCACCGCCCCCGACGGGCCCGGCGCCTGGCGCCTGGACGTCACCGAGGAGGGCACCCTGGAGGCCCTCGCCCTGGTGCCCGCCGCCGAGGCCGACGCCCCGCTGGGCGCCGACCAGGTGCGGATCGCCGTCCGCGCGGCCGGCGTGAACTTCCGCGACGTGCTGCTCGCGCTCGGCATGTACCCCGACCGGGCCGTGATGGGCGCCGAGGCCGCCGGTGTAGTGACCGAGGTCGGCGCGGACGTCACCGATCTGGCCGTCGGCGACCGGGTGTTCGGCCACTTCGACGGCGGCGGCCTCGCCGACCGGGCGGTCACCGACCGGCGGCTGCTGGCCCGGATCCCGGCCGGCTGGACCTTCACCGAGGCCGCCTCGGTGCCCGTCGCCTTTCTGACCGCCTACTACGGGCTGGTCGATGTGGCCGCGGCCCGGCCGGGGGAGTCGGTGCTGGTGCACGCGGCGGCCGGTGGCGTCGGTATGGCCGCCGTCCAACTGGCCCGCCACCTGGGCCTGGAGGTGTACGGCACCGCCAACCCCGGCAAGTGGGACGCGCTGCGCGCCGCCGGTCTGGACGACGCCCATATCGCCTCCTCCCGTGACCTCGCCTTCGAGGAGTCGTTCCGTACCGCCACCGGCGGACGCGGCGTGGACGTGGTGCTGAACTCGCTGGCCGGCGAGTTCACGGACGCCTCGCTGCGGCTGCTCGCCGAGGGCGGGCGCTTCGCCGACATGGGCAAGGCCGACCCGCGCGACGCCGAGCAGGTCGCCGCCGACCACCCCGGCGTGCGCTACCGCGCGTTCAACCCCGCGGAGGCGGGCCCGGAGCGGGTCCGGGAGATCACGGCGGAGATCATCGGCCTGTTCGAGTCCGGTGCGCTGCGGCTGCTGCCGATCACCGCCTGGGACGTCCGCGAGGCGCCCGCCGTGTTCCGGCACATCAGCCAGGCCAAGCACGTCGGCAAGAACGTGGTCACCGTCCCGGCGCCGCTCGACCCCGAGGGCACCGTGCTGATCACCGGCGGCACCGGCACCCTGGGCGGGCTGCTGGCCCGTCACCTGGTCGCCGAGCACGGCGTGCGGCACCTGCTGCTGCTCAGCCGGCGCGGCGCCGACGGCCCGGGCACGGCCGAACTCGTCGCCGAGCTGCGGGACCTGGGCGCCGAGACGACCGTCGCGGCCTGCGACGCCGCCGACCGGGAGGCGCTGGCCGCGGTGCTCGCCGCGATCCCCGCGGAGCACCCGCTCACCAGCGTGATCCACGCGGCCGGCACCCTGGACGACGGCGTGTTCGACGCGATGACCCCCGAGCGGGTCGAGGCCGTCCTGCGGCCCAAGGTCGACGCCGCCGTCAACCTGCACGAGCTGACCGCCGACCGCGACCTCGCGATGTTCGTGCTGTACTCCTCCGCCTCCGCCACCTTCGGCACCGGCGGCCAGGCCAACTACGCGGCGGCCAACGCCTTCCTGGATGCCCTCGCCTCCCACCGGCACGCCCTCGGGCTGCCCGCCCAGTCACTGGCCTGGGGCCTGTGGCAGGAGGCCAGCGAGATGACCCGGCACCTGAACCCGGGCGCCGACGCGCGGACCGACAAGCTCGGCACCGCCCTGGACAGCGGGCAGGGCCTCGCCCTCTTCGACGCGGCCACCGCCCTGCCCGCCCCGCACCTGGTGCCGGTCGCCCTGGACCGCACCGGTGGCGGCGAGGTCCCGGCACTGCTGCGCGGCCTGATCCGGCCCGCGGTGCGCCGCGCCGCCGAGCGCGAGGCCGGCGACACCGGCACCCTGGCCGGACAGCTGCGCAACGCCTCCGCGAGCCGGCGCCGGCAGATCCTGCTCGACCTGGTCCGCGGCAACGCCGGCACCGTGCTCGGCTACGCGGACGCCGAGGCGATCGGCGCCCGGCAGGCCTTCCGCGACCTCGGCTTCGACTCGCTGACCGCGGTCGAACTGCGCAACCGGCTCAACGCCGCGACCGGCCTGCGGCTGCCCGCCACCACGGTGTTCGACCACCCGAACCCGACCGCGCTCGCCGACCACCTGGCCACCAGGCTGCTGGGCGAGAGCGCACCGGCCCCCGCCGTGGCCGCGCCGTCGCCGACGGCCGACCCCGGCGAGCCGATCGCGATCGTCGGCATGGCCTGCCGCCTGCCCGGCGGCGTCGCCTCCCCGGCCGACCTGTGGCGGCTGGTGGCCGCCGGCGAGGACGGCACCGCCGCCTTCCCGACCGACCGCGGCTGGCCCCTCGACGTGGCGCACGGAGAGGCCGCCCGAGGCGGATTCGTGGACGGCGCCACCGAGTTCGACGCCGGCCTGTTCGGGATCTCCCCGCGCGAGGCGCTGGCGATGGACCCGCAGCAACGCCTGCTGCTGGAGACCGCCTGGGAGGCCTTCGAGGACGCCGGCATCGTGACCGCCGACCTCGGCAACCGCTCCACCGGCGTCTTCGTCGGCGCGGCGGCGTCCCACTACGGCCTCGGCATGCGGATCCCGGACAGCGCGCTCGGCCACCTGATGACCGGCAGCGCGACCAGCATCGCCTCCGGCCGACTGGCCTACGTGTTCGGGCTGGAGGGCCCGGCCATGACGGTCGACACCGCCTGCTCCTCCTCGCTGGTCGCCCTGCACCTCGCGGTACGGGCGCTGCGCGGCGGCGAGTGCGACCTGGCGCTGGCGGGCGGCGTGACCACCCTCGCCACGCCCGGCGTGATCACGGAGTTCGACCGCCAGGGCGGCCTGGCCTCGGACGGTCGCTGCAAGGCCTTCTCGGCCGACGCCGACGGCACCGGGATGTCCGAAGGGGTCGGCCTGCTGCTGGTCGAGCGGCTGTCGGACGCCCGTCGCAACGGGCACCGGGTGCTCGCGGTGGTGCGCGGCAGCGCGGTCAACCAGGACGGTGCGTCCAACGGCCTCACCGCGCCGAACGGGCCCGCGCAGGAGCGGGTGATCCGGCAGGCACTGGCCGACGCCCGGCTGGCGGCGGCCGAGGTGGACGCGGTGGAGGCGCACGGGACGGGGACCCGGCTCGGGGACCCGATCGAGGCGCAGGCGCTGCTGGCCACCTACGGCCGGGGCCGTGGTGACGAGCCGCTCTGGCTGGGCTCGATCAAGTCCAACATCGGGCACACCCAGGCGGCGGCCGGCGTCGCCGGGGTGATCAAGATGGTGCAGGCGATGCGGCACGGGACGCTCCCGGCCACCCTGCACGCCGAGCAGCGGACCTCCGAGGTGGACTGGTCGGAGGGCGCGGTGGAACTGCTCACCGAGGCCCGGCCGTGGCCGGAGGCGGACCGTCCGCGCCGGGCGGGTGTGTCGTCCTTCGGGATCAGCGGCACCAACGCCCATGTGGTGCTGGAGCAGGCGCCGGCCGAGGAGACGGCGCCGGTCGGAGACGCGACCGGGCCGACGCCGTGGGTGGTGTCGGCGCAGAGCGCCGGGGCGCTGAAGGCCCAGGCGGCCCGACTGGCACGGGAGTTGGAGTCCGGGGCGCCGGAGTCCGGGGCGCTGGAGTCCGGGGCCCGTCCGCAGGACGTGGCGTGGTCGCTGGCGACCGGTCGGACCGGGCTGGCCCACCGTGCGGTGGTGCTCGGCGACGACCGGGCGGCGCTGCTGGACGGCCTGGCCGCGCTGGCGGACGGCCGCCCCTCGGGCGGGGTCGTCACCGGGGTGGCGGCCGAGGGACGGACGGCGTTCCTGTTCACCGGGCAGGGCGCGCAGCGCGTCGGCATGGGCCGGGAGTTGTACGAGGCTTTCCCCGCCTTCGCGGCGGCGTTCGACGCGGTCTGTGCGGAGTTGGACGCGAGGCTCGGGCGGTCGGTGCGCGAGGTCGTCCTCGACGGCGTCGAGGATCTGGACCGTACGGTGTGGGCGCAGGCCGGGCTGTTCGCGGTCGAGGTGGCGTCCTTCCGGCTGCTGGAGTCCTGGGGTGTGGTCCCGGACGTGCTGCTCGGGCATTCGATCGGTGAGGTGGCGGCCGCTCATGTGGCGGGCGTCCTCTCGCTGCCGGACGCCTGCGCCCTGGTGGCGGCGCGCGGGCGGTTGATGGACGCGCTGCCCGAGGGCGGGGCGATGCTCGCCGTGCAGGCCAGCGAGGCCGAGATCCGTGACGCGGTCGGCGACCGCCTGGACGTGGCGGCCGTCAACGGCCCGACCTCCGTGGTGGTTTCCGGTCCGGCGCAGGTGGTGGAGGAGTTCGCGGAGCGCTGGAAGGCCGAGGGCCGCAAGACCCGCCGGCTGACGGTCTCGCACGCCTTCCACTCGGCCCTGATGGAGCCGATGCTCGCCGAATTCACGTCCGTGCTCGGTGGGTTGACCTTCGCCGAGCCGCAGGTCCCGATCGTGTCGAACCTGACCGGCGGGATCGCCGAGCCGGGCCTGCTCACCACCCCCGAGTACTGGGTGCGGCAGGTCCGGGAGGCCGTCCGCTTCGCCGACGGTGTCGACGCCCTGCACCGCGAGGGCGTCACCCGTCTCGTCGAGCTCGGTCCGGACGGTGTGCTGACCGCGCTGGCCGCGCAGAGCGCCCCCGACGTGGCCGGCGTGCCGCTGCTGCGCAAGGACCGGGACGGCCGCGAGACCGTCCTGACCGCGCTGGCCGCCCTCTGGACGGCGGGCGCCGCGATCGACTGGTCCGCGCTGCTGCCCGCCTCCCGGCGGGTGCCGCTGCCGACCTATGCCTTCCAGCGCGAGCGCTACTGGCCGGAGGCGGCCGAGCCGACGAGCGTCGCGGCCGACCCGGCGGAGGTCCGGTTCTGGGCGGCGGTCGAGAACGAGGACCTGGCGGGCCTCGCCTCCACCCTGGACGCCGACCGGGCGCCCGAGGGCCTGGACTCCGTGCTGCCGGTGCTCACCGCCTGGCGGCGGTCGCGCCGTCAGGACGCGGTGATCGACTCCTGGCGCTACCGGTCGACCTGGAAGCCGCTCGCCGGCCTCGTCGGGACCGGCCTCTCCGGGACGTGGCTGCTGGCCGCGCCGGAGGGCTCCGAGCCCGGGGCCGCGCTGGCCGCCGCGCTGGGGGAGGCCGGCGCCGAGGTGCTCCCGTTCGCCCTCGACGCCGTCCCGGCCGGGGTGGCCGGAATCGCCGGCGTCGTGGCGCTGCTGCCCTCGGACGCCCCGGTGTCCGGTGCGGTCGCGCTGCTGCGGGCGCTGGGCGGGGCGGGCGTCGACGCCCCGCTCTGGCTGGTCACCAGCGGTGCCGTGTCGATCGGCCGCTCCGACCCGCTGCGGGATCCCGTCCAGGCCCAGCTCTGGGGCCTGGGACGGGTCGCGGCGCTCGAACACCCGCAGCGCTGGGGCGGGCTGATCGACCTCCCGGCCGTCCTCGACCCGCAGTCGGCCGAGCGTGCCGTCGCCGTCCTCGGCGGCGGCACCGGCGAGGACCAGGTGGCCGTGCGCGGCGCCGGGGCGTACGGCTGCCGCCTGGCGCGCGCCGCCTCCGGTGCCGCGCCCGCCGCGCCGTGGACGCCGTCCGGCCCGGTCCTGATCACCGGCGGCACCGGCGCGCTGGGCGCGGAGACGGCCCGCTGGCTGGTCGGCCGGGGAGTGCCGAAGCTGGTGCTGACCAGCCGCCGGGGCGCGGACGCGCCGGGCGCCGCCGCGTTGGCCGCCGAGCTGACCGAGGCGGGCGCCGAGGTCGTGGTGGCCGCCTGCGCGACGACCGACCGGGAGGCGCTGGCCGCGCTGCTCGCCGAGCACAGGCCGACCGGCGTGGTGCACGCGGCCGGGGTGGGCCAGGGCGCCGCGCCGCTGGCGGACACCGACGAGGCGGAGATCGCCCGGGTGCTCGACGGCAAGGCCGCCGGCGCCGAACTGCTCGACGAGCTGACCGCCGGTCTGGACCTCGATCTGTTCGTGGTCTTCTCCTCGGTCGCGGCGACCTGGGGCAGTGGTGGTCAGGGCGTCTACGCGGCGGCCAACGCCCACCTGGACGCGCTGGTGCTGCGGCGCCGGGCGCACGGTCTGCGGGGCACGTCGGTGGCCTGGGGGCCGTGGGCCGGCGAGGGCATGGCCGCCCGGGGCGAGGCCGCCGAGCAGCTGCGCCGCCGTGGTCTGGCCGTGATGGAACCGCGTCTCGCGGTGCTGGCGCTGGCCCGCGCGGTGGACGGGGACGAGGGCTGTGTGACGGTCGCGGACGTGGACTGGCAGCGGTTCGCGCCGGCCTTCACCGCCGTGCGCACCAGCCGGCTGCTGGCGGAGCTGCCGGAGGCCGGCCGCGGGTCGGCGCCGGTGGCGGCGGTCGAGGGGGCCTCGGCCTTCCTGGACACCTTGGCGGCGGCCGCGGCCGGCCGCCGGGAGCGGATGCTGCTGGACCTGGTCCGGTCGTCCGCGGCGGCGGCGCTGGGCCACACGTCGGTGGAGGCGGTGGACGCCGGTCAGGCGTTCCGCGACCTCGGCTTCGACTCGCTGACGGCGGTGGCCCTGCGCAACCTGCTGGTGAAGGACACCGGGCTCGCCCTTCCGGCGACGCTGGCCTTCGACTATCCGACGCCGGCGGTGCTGGCGGCCCATCTGGCCGGGGAACTGCTGGAGTCGGTACCGGTGACGGTGGCGGCCGCGGAGGAGACCGGTGCGGCGGTGGCCGTCTCGGACGACCCGGTGGTGATCGTGGGCATGAGCGCCCGCTACCCGGGCGGGGTGCGTTCGGCCGCCGGGCTGTGGGACCTGGTGGCCGCCGGGGCGGACGGCGTCACCGGCTTCCCGGCGGACCGCGCCTGGTCGGTCGAGGGCATCGCGGCCGAGGCGGCGCGCGGCGGCTTCCTGGAGGGAGTGACGGAGTTCGACGCCGGGCTGTTCGGGATCTCGCCGCGCGAGGCGCTGGCGATGGACCCGCAGCAGCGGATCCTGCTGGAGGCGTCCTGGGAGGCCTTCGAGGATGCCGGGATCGACCCGCGCTCGGTGCGCGGCGAGCAGATCGGCGTCTTCGTCGGCGCCTCCAACTCCGGCTACAACGCGGTCGGCGGCCTGGAGGAGGCGAAGAGCCACGTCCTGGCCGGCTCGGCGAACAGTGTGATCTCCGGCCGGGTGTCGTACGTCTTCGGTCTGGAGGGTCCGGCCGTCACTGTGGACACGGCCTGCTCCTCCTCGCTGGTGGCCCTGCACTGGGCGGCGCAGGCGCTGCGCGAGGGCGACTGCGAGACGGCGCTGGTCGGCGGTGTGACGGTGATGGTGTCGCCGGCCGCCTTCGCCGAGTTCGATCGCCAGGGCGGGCTGTCCTCGGACGGCCGCTGCAGGTCCTTCGCCGCGGAGGCGGACGGTACGGGCTGGGGCGAGGGCGTCGGCGTCCTGCTGGTCGAGCGCCTCTCCACCGCCCGCCGCCACGGGCACCGGGTGCTGGCCGTGCTGCGCGGCAGCGCGGTCAACCAGGACGGTGCCTCCAATGGCCTGACCGCCCCGAACGGTCCGGCTCAGCAGCGGGTGATCCGCCAGGCCCTGGCGAGTGCCGGGCTGTCGGCCGCCGAGGTGGACGCCGTCGAGGCGCACGGCACGGGCACCGTGCTGGGCGACCCGATCGAGGCGCAGGCGCTGCTGGCCACCTACGGCCGGGACCGCGACGGCGAGCCGCTCTGGCTCGGCTCGATCAAGTCCAACATCGGCCACACCCAGGCCGCCGCGGGCGTCGCGGGTGTCATCAAGATGGTGCAGGCGATGCGCCACGGCCTGCTCCCGGCCACCCTGCACGCGCAGCGGCCCAGCCCGAAGGTCGACTGGTCGGCGGGCGCGGTGGAACTGCTCACCGAGGCGCGCCCCTGGCCCGAGCTGGAGCGGCCGCGCCGCGCGGCGGTGTCCTCCTTCGGCATCAGCGGCACCAACGCCCACGTCATCCTGGAGAGCGTGCCGTCAGCCCCGGTGGAGGAGCCGAAGGCGGCGCCGGTGCTGCCCGTCTGGGCCGTCTCGGCGAAGACCGCCGAGGGCCTGCGGGAGCAGGCGCGGCGCCTGCGGGCGTTCGCCGAGCCCGGCGCGGACGTCCGGGACGTCGCCTGGTCGCTGGCCGGCACCCGGGCGACGCTCGACCACCGGGCCGTGATCGTCGGCGCGGACCACGCCGAACTCCTGCGCGGCCTGGCCGCGTTGGCGGACGACGCACCCGATGCGGCGGTGGTCCGGGGCGCGGTCGCCGACCGTCGGACCGCCTTCCTGTTCACCGGCCAGGGCTCGCAGTACGCCGCCATGGGGCGGGGGCTGTACGAGGCCTTCCCGGTGTTCGCGGAGGCCTTCGACGCGGTCCGCGCGGAGCTGGACCTCCGGCTCGACCGGCCGCTCACCGAGGCGGTGTTCGAGGGCATCGGCATCGACCGGACGGTGTGGGCTCAGGCCGGGCTGTTCGCGGTCGAGGTGGCTTCGTACCGGCTGCTCGAATCCTGGGGCGTGACGGCCGACTTCCTGCTCGGGCACTCGATCGGCGAGATCGCCGCCGCCCACGTCGCCGGGGTGTTCTCGCTGCCGGACGCGTGCGCCCTGGTGGCGGCGCGCGGGCGGTTGATGGACGCGCTGCCCGAGGGCGGGGCGATGCTCGCGGTCCAGGCCACCGAGGCGGAGGTGCGTGACGCGATCGGCGACCGCCTGGACGTGGCGGCCGTCAACGGCCCGGCCTCCCTCGTGGTCTCCGGGCCGGTCGAAACGATCGAGGAGTACGCGGCGCGCTGGTCGGCCGAGGGCCGCAAGACCCGCCGGCTGACGGTCTCGCACGCCTTCCACTCGGCGCTGATGGAGCCGATGCTCGCCGAATTCGCCTCCGTCCTCGCGGAGTTGACCTTCAACGAACCGCGCATCCCGGTCGTCTCCAACCTGACCGGCGGGATCGCCGAACCCGGTCTCCTCACCACCCCCGAGTACTGGGTCCGCCAGGTCCGGGAGGCCGTCCGCTTCGCCGACGGCGTCGAGACCCTGCACCGCGAGGGCGTCACCCGCTTCGCCGAGCTCGGTCCGGACGGCGTGCTGAGCGGGCTGGCGCAGCAGAGCGTGGCGGACGGCGTGTTCGCGCCGCTGCTGCGCCGCGGCCGGGAGGACTCCCGGACCGCGCTGCGGGCGCTGGCCCGGCTGTGGGCGGACGGCGCCGAGGCCGACTGGTCCGCGGTGCTGCCCGAGGGCCGGCGGGTGGAGCTGCCGACGTACGCCTTCCAGCGGCAGCGGTTCTGGCCGCGGGCCGGTGCCGCCGAGCCCGTCGGCGACGTGGTGGAGGCCAGGTTCTGGGACGCGGTGGAGCGCGAGGACCTCGGCGATCTCGCCGACCTCCTGGACACCCCGGACCCAGCCGAGCTGCTCGGCGCGGCCCTGCCGGTGCTCTCCTCGTGGCGGCAGCGGCGCAAGGTCGACTCGGTGGTCGACTCCTGGCGCTACCGGGTGATGTGGCGGCCGCTCGGCACCCCGGCCGGCGCCCCGGCGCTGACCGGCCGGTGGCTGCTGGCCGTCCCGCGGGCGGCCGCCGAGCACCCGCTGACCGAGGCCGTGGCGGCGGCGATCCGCTCGGCGGGCGCCGAGGTGGTCCGCTTCGGGCCCGTCGGCACCGACCGGGCGGCCCTGGCCGCGCAGCTCGCCGAGGCGGGCCCGGGCACGTTCGCCGGTGTGGTGTCGCTGGCCGCGCTCGCCGGGGAACCGGACCCGGACCCGGCGGTCTCGCCGGGCCTGGAACTGACCCTGGCCCTGTTCCAGGCGCTCGGCGACGCGGGCGTCACCGCCCCGTTCTGGGCGCTGACCGCGCAGGCGGTCTCCGTCGGCCGCTCGGACCGGGCCGCCGACGCCGGACAGGCGCAGGTGTGGGGCCTCGGCCGGGTCGCCGCGCTGGAGTCCCCGGACCGCTGGGGCGGTCTGATCGACCTGCCGTCCACGCCGGACGCCCGGGCCGGCACCCGGCTGGCCGCCGTGCTGTCCGGTGGCGGCGAGGACCAGGTGGCCGTGCGCGGCTCCGGCACGTACGGCCGCCGACTGGTCCGGGCGACGGCCGGCGCGGGTGCGCCGTCCTGGTCGCCGACCGCCGGGGGGACCGTCCTGGTCACCGGCGGGACCGGCGCGCTGGGCGCCGAGGTCGCCCGCTGGCTCGCCGACCACGGCGTGGCCCGGGTAGTGCTGACCGGCCGTCGCGGGGCGGCCGCGCCGGGCACGGCGGACCTGGTCGCGGAGCTCGCGGCGCGCGGCACCGAGGCCGTGGTCGCCGCCTGCGACGTGACCGACCGGACCGCGCTGGCCGCGGTGCTCGACGCGGTGCCGGCGGACCGCCCGCTGATCGGCGTGGTGCACGCCGCCGGCGTGCTGGACGACGGGGCGCTGGACGCGCTCACGCCGGAGCGCCTGAGGACGGTGCTGGCCGCGAAGGCGGCCGGCCTGGTCGTCCTGGACGAGCTGACGCGGAGCCACGAGCCGGAGTTCTTCGTCGCATTCTCCTCGCTGGCGGGCGCCGTCGGCAGCGCCGGCCAGGGCAACTACGCCGCCGCCAACGCCTTCGTGGACGCCTGGATGGAGGGGCGGCGCGAGTGCGGCCTGCCGGGCGTCTCGGTCGCGTGGGGCCCGTGGGCGAACGAGGGCATGGCGGCCGACCCGGCCCTGGTGCAGCGGCTGCGGCGCGGCGGCCTGCCGCCGATGGACCCGGCGCTCGCCGTCACGGCACTCGCCCGGGCGATCGGTCACGACGGGGCCGCCCTGGTGGTCGCCGACGTCGACTGGTCGCTGTTCGCGGCCGGTGCGGGCGGGCTGCGGCCCAGCGCCCTGCTGGCCGACCTGCCGGAGGCCGCCTCGGCCACGGCCGGCACCCGCGGCGCCGGACCGGCCGAGGAGTTCCGGGCCGAGCTGGCGGCGGCACCCGGGAGCAGGCGCTCCGGGCTGCTGCTGGACGCCGTGCGGTCCTGGACCGCGGCGGTGCTCGGCCACGGCTCGCCGGACGCGGTCGGCGCCGAGCAGGCGTTCCGCGACCTCGGATTCGACTCGGTGACGGCGGTGGAGTTCCGCAACCTGGCGAGCGCCCGGACGGGGCTGGCGCTGCCGGCCACCCTGGTCTTCGACCGCCCGACCCCGGCCGCGCTGGCGCGCCACCTCGGCGAGCAGCTGTTCGGCGCCGCCGAACCGGCCGCGGCCGCCGAGGTCGCGGACCGCACCCGGGCCGAGGACGAGCCGATCGTGATCGTCGGCATGGCCTGCCGCTTCCCGGGCGGCGCCGGCTCCCCGGACGCGCTCTGGGAGCTGCTGTCCGACGGCGTCGACGCGATGACCGGCATCCCGACCGACCGCGGCTGGGAGGCCGGCTGGACCGGCGTGGACGCGGCCGCCCGGGGTGGATTCCTGGAAGGCGTGGCCGAGTTCGACGCGGGCCTGTTCGGGATCTCGCCGCGCGAGGCGCTGGCGATGGACCCGCAGCAGCGCCTGCTGCTGGAGGCCTCCTGGGAGGCCTTCGAGTCCGCCGGAGTGGACCCGAGGGCGATGCGCGGCCGGCCGGTCGGCGTCTTCGCGGGCACCAACGGTCAGGACTACCCGCTGGTGCTCGCCGCCTCGGAGGAGGACGTGGACGGCCACGTGGCCACCGGCAACGCCGCCTCCGTGCTCTCCGGCCGGATCTCCTACGCGTTCGGGCTGGAGGGCCCGGCGATGACCGTGGACACCGCCTGCTCCTCCTCGCTGGTCGCCCTGCACCTCGCGGCCCAGGCGCTGCGCCGCGGCGAGTGCGAACTGGCCTTCGCGGGCGGCGTCTCGGTGATGTCGACCCCGGTGGTGTTCGCGGAGTTCGACCGCCAGGGCGGCCTCGCGGCGGACGGCCGCTGCAAGGCCTTCTCGGCGGAGGCGGACGGTACGGGCTGGGGTGAGGGCGTCGGCGTGCTGCTGCTGGAGCGGCTGTCCGACGCGCGGCGCAACGGCCACCGGGTGCTCGCGGTGGTGCGGGGGAGCGCCGTCAACCAGGACGGCGCGTCCAACGGCCTCACCGCCCCCAACGGCCCGTCCCAGGAGCGGGTGATCCGCCAGGCGCTGGCGGACGCCGGACTGTCGGCCGCCGACGTGGACGTGGTCGAGGCGCACGGCACCGGCACCCGGCTCGGCGACCCGATCGAGGCGCAGGCGCTGCTGGCCACCTACGGCCGGGAGCGCACCGCGGAGCCCCTGCTGCTGGGCTCGGTGAAGTCCAACCTCGGCCACACCCAGGCCGCCGCCGGCGTCGCCGGGGTGATCAAGATGGTGCTGGCCCTGCGGCACGGCATCGTGCCGCCGACCCTGCACGTCGGCGAGCCGACCCCGCAGGTGGACTGGTCGGCGGGCGCGGTGGAGCTGGTGACGGAGCGCCGGGCGTGGCCCGCCGTGGACCGGCCGGCCCGCGCCGGTGTGTCCTCCTTCGGGATCAGCGGCACCAACGCCCACGTCATCCTGGAGGCCGCCGTCGAGCCGGACGCGGCCGAGGCCACGGCCGTTGTCGAGCCGGACGCGGTGGAAGCCGCTTCCGCCGTCGAGCCGGACGCGCTGCCCTGGCTGCTGTCCGGGCGCTCGGCCGCGGCGCTCGCCGCCCAGGCCGGGCGACTGCGCTCCTTCGCGGCGCGGCGGGCCGAGCTGCGGCCGCAGGACGTGGCCCGGTCGCTGCTCTCCCGCGCCGGGCTGGAACACCGCGCGGTGGTGCTCGGCGCCGACCGGGACGCCCCGCTGGCGGCCCTGGCCGCGGGCCGACCGTCCGGCACTCTGGTGTCGGGCGTCGTGGCCGAGGGGCGGACGGCGTTCCTGTTCACCGGTCAGGGTGCGCAGCGGGTCGGGATGGGCCGGGAGCTGTACGAGGCCTTCCCCGCCTTCGCGGACGCCTTCGACGCGGTCTGTGGGGAGCTGGACCTGCTGCTGGACCGGCCGGTGAAGGACGTGGTGTTCGACGGGGCGGAGGAGCTGGACCGTACGGTGTGGGCGCAGGCCGGGCTGTTCGCGGTCGAGGTGGCCTCGTTCCGGTTGCTCGAATCCTGGGGTGTGACGCCCGACTTCCTGCTCGGGCACTCGATCGGTGAGATCGCCGCGGCCCATGCGGCGGGCGTTCTCTCGCTGGCGGACGCGTGCGCCCTGGTGGCGGCGCGGGGCCGGCTGATGCAGGCGCTGCCGAGCGGCGGGGCGATGCTGGCGGTCGAGGCCGCCGAGGCCGAGGTCCGGGAGGCGATCGGCGACCGGCTGGACGTGGCGGCCGTCAACGGTCCGGCCTCGCTGGTGGTCTCCGGTTCGGTCGAGGCGGTGGAGGAGTTCGCCGCCCGGTGGAAGGCCGACGGGCGCCGGATCCGCCGGCTGACCGTCTCGCACGCCTTCCACTCGGCCCTGATGGAGCCGATGCTCGCCGAATTCGCCTCCGTGCTGGCGGAGTTGACCTTCGCTGAGCCGCGCATCCCGGTTGTCTCCAACCTGACCGGGACGTTCGCCGAACCCGGGCTGCTCTCCACACCGGACTACTGGGTGCGCCAGGTCCGCGAGGCCGTCCGTTTCGCCGAGGGCGTCACCCGCCTGGCGGAGCAGGGCGTCACCCGGTACCTGGAGCTCGGCCCCGACGGCGTGCTCTGCGGGCTGGCACAGCAGTCGGTCGCGGCGGGCACCTTCGCTCCGCTGCTGCGCAAGGGCCGCGAGGAGCGGGACACCGCCCTGGAGGCGCTGGCCCGGCTCTGGACGGCGGGCGCCGAGGTCGACTGGTCGGCCGTGCTGCCGGAGGGCCGCCGGGTGGACCTGCCGACGTACGCCTTCCAGCGGGACCGGTACTGGCCGCGGTTGCCGCTCGCGGCGTCCGGCCGGGCCGACGGTGCCGCCGCGGTCCTGGACGACTGCCTCTACCGGATCGACTGGAAGCCGGTCGAGGTCCCGCCGGCGCGGCTCGACGGCGGCTGGCTGCTGGTCACCGACACCGAGGACGACGGCGCGTTCGCGGACACCCTGCTCACGCGGCTGCCCGCCGACACCGCCCCGGTCCGACTCGCCGTCGGCGACCTCGACCGGGAGCAACTGGCGGAGCGGCTGCGCGAGCTGGCCGAGAAGGCCCGCGGGATCGCCTACCTGCCCACCGGGCTGGACCGCGGTCTTGTGCTGCTGCACGCCCTCGGCGACGCGGAGCTGGAGGCGCCGCTGTGGATGGTCACCCGGGGCGCGGTGGCGGTGGACGCGGCGGACCGGGTCACCCGCCCCGAGCAGGCGCAGCTGTGGGGCTTCGGCCAGGCCGCGGCGCTGGAGCACCCGCGGAGCTGGGGCGGGCTGGTCGACCTGCCCGCCGAGCCGGACGCCGGCACCCTCGCGGCGCTCGCGGCGGTGCTCGACGGGGCGACCGGGGAGGACCAGCTCGCCCTGCGCGGTGAGCGGGTGCTCGCCCGCCGCCTGGTCCGCACCGACGCGGGAGCGGCCCCGGCGGAGCCCTGGCGGCCGTCGCGGCCCGGCACGGTGCTGGTCACCGGCGGTACCGGCGCGCTGGGCGCGGTCGTCGCCCGCTGGCTGGTCGGCCGGGGCGTCACCGACCTGGTCCTCACCGGCCGCCGCGGCTCCCGGACCCCGGGCACCGAGGAGCTGACCGCCGAACTGACGGCGGCCGGCGCCCGGGTGACGGTGGCCGCGTGCGACGCCGCCGACCGGGAGGCGCTGGCGGCGACGCTGGCCGCGGTCCCGGCCGACCGCCCGCTGATCGGTGTCGTGCACGCGGCCGGTGTCGCCCAGTCGGCGATGCTGGCGCAGACCGGTGTCGAGGACATCGCGAGGATCACCGGAGGCAAGGTCGACGGCGCCGCCCACCTGGACGAGCTCACCGCGGAGGCGGACCTGGAGCTGTTCCTGGTCTTCTCCTCCATCGCCGCTACCTGGGGCAGCGGCGGGCAGGCCCTCTACGCGGCGGGCAACGCCTACCTGGACGCCCTGGCCCGGAACCGGCGGGACCGCGGTCTCGTCGGGACGTCGGTCGCGTGGGGCCCGTGGGCGGGCGCCGGGATGGCGGCCGACGGGGCGGAGGAGTACCTGCGCCGCCGCGGACTGACGCCGCTCGACCCGCAGTTCGCGCTCACCGCCCTGGCGGCGGCCGTGGACGGCGGCGCGAGCGCGCTGACCGTCGCCGACGTGGACTGGACCCGGTTCGCGCCCGCCTTCACCTCGGGCCGGCCGAGCCCGCTGCTGGGCGACCTGCCCGAGGCGGCCGAGGGCCGGTCCCCGGCCGGGGCCGCGGCTTCGGCCGGGATTCCGGCGGCGGACGGCGGGGCGGACGGCGGGGCGCTGCGCGCCCGGCTGGCCGGGCTGGACGCCAAGGAGCGGACGGCCGTCCTGCTGGAGCTGGTCCGGGACGTGCTGGTCGAGGTGCTCCGCTACTCCGCGGCCGAACAGATCGACGAGACCAGGCCGTTCCGCGACCTCGGCTTCGACTCGCTCACGGCCGTCGAGTTCCGCAACCGGCTGGCGCGGGAGTGCGGTGTCGCGCTCCCGGCGACGATCGTCTTCGACCACCCGACCCCGGTCGCGCTGGCAGGCCACCTGCACGGCGCGCTCCCGGGCGGCGCCGAGCCGGCCGCGGACGTCGAGCCGCTGCTCGGGATGCTCGACGGGCTGGAGGCGGCGATGACCGTCAACCCGCTGGACGAGCTCTCCCGCTCCAGGGTGACCGTGCGGCTCCAGGCCTTCCTGGCCCGCTGGTCCGCCGGTGCCCCGGCGGAGGAGGACACCATCGCGGACCTCCTCGACGCCGCGGACGACGAGGAACTGCTCAACCTGGTCCGGGAGGAGCTGGGCAACAGCGACCTGGACTGAGCGGTCCCGCCCGGCGCCGTAGGCGGGCGGCCGGACGTGCCGGAACGCGGTGCCACCGAGTCGATCGGTGGCACCGCGCCGCGCCGGACCCGTCGAACGGCGCACGAGGAGAGCGGCCGGAACACGAAGAGGGCGGCCGAAACACGAGGAGGGCGGCCGGAGCACATCGCTCCGGCCGCCCTTCCCCGTCCGTCAGGACTGCTCGACCCGCGGGGGGCCGTCCCGCCGTCAGGCCCCGTCCAGCACCTCCACCAGCGCGGTCAGGAACTCCTTCGGCCGTTCCAGCTGCACGCTGTGCCCGGCGCCTTCGACCGCGACCTCGCGCACCCGCCCGCCGGCGGCGGCGTAGCGGTCCAGTACGGCGCGGGTCTGGGCCACCATCGGCTGCGCCGGGCAGGTGTCCGCGCCGGGCCAGCCGGGGACGGCACCGATGGCGCCCAGGTGGGCCAGGTCGAAGAGCGAGGTGTCGGAGACGATCACGTCGGCGGTGCCGCGGATCCACAGGATCGGCGGCTTCGGCTCGACCAGTTCCAGGTCGTCGATCCGGAAGTGGGTGGGCGCCATCGAGTTGAGCACCCCGCGTTCGCCGGGGCCGAAGCCCGGCCAGGCGTCGCTCGTGCGGCTGTCGCCCGGGTAGTGGTCCTCCCCGGTCCGGGTGGTCAGCATCGCCGCCACGTAGGGGTCCGGCTCCGCCAGCGGCTCGCTGACGTAGGTGGTGTTCAGCACCGAGAGCGGCGCGAACGGCGACTCGGCGCCCGTCTCGCCCTCGCCCAGCAGCCGGACGAAATCGGGGGCCGCGCCGCCGGCGCCGGAGCCCGCCCCGTCGGGCGAGTTGAGCCGCCCGTCCACCCCGTGGGTGCCGCCGAAGCCGTACGGGGAGACCGGGTTGACCAGGGTGAGCGAGCGGACCAGCTCCGGGTGGTCGCGCAGCAGTTGCAGCGCCACACCGCCGCCCATGCTCCAGCCGACCAGGTGGACCGGGCCCAGGGCCAGCGCCCGGAGGTAGGAGAGCAGGTCCTCGCTGTGGTCGCGCAGGCCCCGGGTGGCGTCCACCGGCAGCGGCTCGGTGCGGCCGAAGCCGCGCAGGTCGGGGGCCAGCGGGCGGTAGCGGGCGGGGAGCCCGGTCATGGTCGAGTGCCAGAAGACGCCGGAGGAGACGTTGCCGTGCACCAGGACCACGGGTTCCCCGGTGCGGCCCTCGATCTCGGCGTAGCCCACGGTGAGCCGGTCGGTGGGGATCAGTCGATCGGTGATCATCCGGGATGTCCTCAGTTCAGCCAACTGGCGACCTGCGCGCTCGCCGCGCTGTCCCAGCCGAGTTGCAGGTGGTTGGCGAGGGCGATCAGCGCGGTGCCGCCGACGGTGCCGTAGCCGGTCTTGTCCAGCGCGCTGGCCACGAAGACCACGCCGTCGCTGGGCCCTCGGTTCTCGTTGAAGATCCCGACGATGCTGGGGGTGCCGCCGGCCAGGAGGTAGGCCGTCACCGAGGAGGGCACCCCGGCCTGGTGCAGCGGGGCGATCAGCGAGCCGGCGTTGATCGCGGCCTGGATGCCGCCGCCGTCGGTGTAGAAGCCCTGGCCGCCGTAGTAGGTCGTGTACCAGTCCTGCTGGGTCTGGTCGATGCCGAACACCGAGTCCCAGCGGGCCAGCATCTGCCGCTGCCCCGGGTAGTTGTCGTAGCCGCCCGAGGGGGTGAAGGAGAACTCCGGGTGTGCGGTGTAGGTGCCGTAGCAGGTCATGCGCAGGTGCGGGGACGGGGCGTTGACCGCACCGCCGCACTGCGGCCAGATCGAGAAGTCGTGCGCCCACCCGTGCGCGAACGGGTAGTCGTAGCCGCCGTTCGGGCCGCCGAGGGTGATCAGCTTGCGCACGTCGCCGGCGTACGGGCGGCCCCAGGAGGGCTTCACCGAGGACACGTAGGCCCGCGAGGACATCTCGCCCTTGCTCCAGCCCACCACGTCCACCTGCGGGACGCCGAGCTTGGCGCGGATCAGCGCGACGGCGTCGCCGACCTCCTGGGCCTGCATCAGGTTGTCGCCCTGCTTGTGCGCGAAGCCGATCGCGAAGACCCGGTAGCCCTGCCCGGCCAGGTTCTGCATCAGCCCGGTGTTCGGGCAGGACATGGAGCCGCAGCCGTAGCCGCCGGACTCGCCGGGGTTGGCCCAGGCCCGGTCCGGGTTGTCGTTGGCGCCGTGCACCAGCAGCACCGGGACCTGGTGCGAGCCGGTGTTCCAGCCCGGGGCCGAGTAGAGCAGGAAGCGGCCGGAGAAGGGCTGCTTGACGCCGCCGAAGAAGGTGAGCCGCTGGCCGTCCTGGTCGCCGCGGCCGTCCGGCGGGTACTGCTCCTGCCGGAAGCCGGTGGTGGTGTCGAGGTAGCGCTCGACCCGGTCCCAGCCGTTGGCGACGGTGCTGTAGGTCGCCTCCAGGGTCAGGTTGGCCGGCACCGCGGCCGCGGCCGGACCCGCCGGGACGGCCGCACCGGCCAGCGCCAGGACGCCCGCGAGCACCCAGCCCAGTCCTCTTCGCCTGCCACGCCCGTTCCTTCGCATACGCGTTCACTCCTCCACACCGGGGCCAAGTGCGCGACACGCTACGGACGCCGCAGTGCCGTCCCTATGGAGGCGTCACATACCTCCGGCGTTCCGGTATGGGTGTCCACCACCTGGCCGGAGGCGGGACCCGGCTCCACTCTTCACGGAGACCGGTCGCCGCCGAGGTCCGCACCCGCCGGGCGGAGGACCTCGCCGTTCTTCCACCGGACGGTCATGCGTCGGGCCCGCCCTGGTGCCGCGGGTCGGCCGACAGGCTGATCGCCGAGGCGGGGCACAAGGCGACCGCCTCGCGAACCGCGTCCAACGCCCCGGCCGCAGGTTCGGGTTGCCGCACGAACGACGTGCCGTCGTCCTCGCGCTGGTCGAAGACCTCGCCGGCCGTCAGGACGCACATTCCGGAGCCGATGCAGCGTTCGGCGTCCACGGTGATCCTCATCGATCACGCGTCCCAGGTGACGGGGAGGCTCTTCACCCCGTAGATGTCCGCGATCTCCGGGCGCAGGGCGACCTCCTCGGGCGGTACGGCCAGGCGCAGCGTGGGGAAGCGGTCGAGCAGCGCGGGGAAGGCGACCCGCATCTCGATGCGGGCCAGCTGTTGGCCCAGGCACTGGTGGATGCCGTGGCCGAAGGCCAGGTGTCCGCCGTCCTGCCTGCGCAGGTCGAGCACATGGGGATCGGGGAAGCGCTCGGGATCGCGGTTGGCGGTGTTGAACGAGAGGATCAGCCGCTCGCCGGCCCTGACGGTCCGGCCGCCGAGTTCGACGTCCTCCAGGGCCGTCCGCATGAAGGTCTTGGCGACGCTCAGGTACCGCAGAAGTTCCTCCACGGCCCGGTCGGCGAGTGCGGGATCGCCCCGCAGTGCGGCCAGTTGGTCCGGGTTGCGCAGCAGCGCGAAGGTTCCGAGGGCGAGCATGTTCGCGGTGGTGTCGAGACCGGCCGCGAGCAGGATCAGGCTGATCCCCTTCAGCTCCTCGTCGGTCAGATCGCTGTCGGTGAGGTCGCTGAGCACGTCGTCGGTGGGGTCGGCGCGCTTGGCGGCCACCAGCTCGGCCAGGTACTCCTGGGTCGAGGCGTAGGCCGCCATCATGTCCTCGTCGCTCGTCTCCCCGTTCATGAACGAGTCGACCTGCTCCTGGAAGGAGCCCCGGTCCTCGTACGGCACCCCGAGCAGCTCGCAGATCACGATGGCGGGGATGGGCTTGGCGAACGCGGTCACCAGGTCCGCCGGGGGCCCGGCCGCCTCCATGGCGTCCAGGCGGGCGGCGGTGACCTGCTCGATGCGCTCGGTGAGCAGCCGCATCCGCCGTACGGTGAACCTGCCCGTCAGGGGCTTGCGGTAGCGGCTGTGCTGGGGCTCGTCCATGAGGACGAACTCCCCGGGCGGCGCCGGCGGGATCTGGAAGTCGCCGTAGTCGATGGTCGGGTGGAGCATCAGGTCCTTGCGCGAGCTGAACCTCGTGTCGGCCAGCACCGCCCTGACCAGGTCGTATCCGGTGACCAGCCAGCCGGGCTGCCCGCCGGGGAAGGTGTAGCGGCTCATCGGCGCGTGCCGGCGGGCGTCGGTCAGCTCGGCGGGCGGGTCGAAGGGACAGCCGGGGCGGCGTGCCACCGGCATGGTCGTGACGGTGTGCGGGGATTCACCCATGGCCGTTCCTCGTTTCGCGTTGCCGCTCGTTCGGACAACTGGAAAGCTACGGCCGTTTCTGACTCGACGTCAATCGCGGGGAACGCGTCTTTCCAGCTCAGCGGCGGTAAATTGATGCAATGACGCTGAACTCGAACGCAATGGATCGTTGCAATGGATGAAGGTTAAGGCAATGCCGCGCCCGGGCTCGCCCGCGAGTACGGGTCAGGCCGGGTAGCTGAACACGGCGGTGAGCTGCGGCAGCGCGTCCCAGCCGACGACCGCGCTGCCGGCGGACTTGGACAGCGCGCGGATGTAGGTGCCCGCGTACCCCTCGTCGGTCAGGTAGACGCCCCAGGTCGCGAGCCAGTCCCGCACCTCGCCGGTCTCCGCGTCCTGCACCGGCTCCGGCTGCGCCGGGGCCTTGCGCTGCACCAGGAACCGTCGCCGGTCGCACTCCGTCAGGGCCCGCCGCCAGTCCCCGTCGGACGTCTCCCAGCCGGCGACGATGCCGCCGCCGCGCGCGTCGTTGTTCGGCTTGAGGATCAGGTCCTCCCGATGGGCGCGGCAGTAATCGATCAGATCGACCACGTCGCCGTCCACCTCGACCGTGCCCTCGGCCATCGACCGCGTCCACGGCAGCATTCCGTCGATCAGGGCCAGCTCGTCCTCGGCCAGGGCGGCCCGGAACCGGGGGTCGTGCAGCATCGGCAGGATGCCCTTGTTGCCGTGCAGGTCGGTACAGATCGGGGTCAGCTGCACGGTCCGGCCCTCCTCGTGGGCGCGGAAGACCGGCTCCATGGCCGCGGCGACCTCGGGGTCGGCGAGGATCTGGTCCACCGACACGTAGCGGAGGATCACGTCCACCGGGGTGCCGTCCAGGTGGATCTTCCCGCCCGGCGAGCTCAACTCGCCCACCTCGGCCAGCCGGAGGTCGATTCCCTTGCCCCGCATGTACTCCTGGAAGGGCAGCATGTACTTCCGGTACTGGGCCACCCGGCCGTTGCTCTCCAGCATCACGACCACCGGCGTGCCGGCGGCGGACACGCTCTCGGCGCAGCGGGTGAGCATGCGGGCGATGCCCGCCCCGATGTCGGGGTAGGTCAGCCGGTGCTTCTCGGCGAACTCCCGGAACCTGGGCACGTCCATCAGCGCCCGCGGGATGTCGCCGGTCCGCTCCATGCCGCCGAGGTCGGCGCCGATGTTGAACTCCAGCAGCCGCCAGGAGTCGCCGTCGCGGTGCAGGTCGGCCCGGCCGTACGGGATCGGCGGCACGAGTCCGTTCCGGCGGACGACCTCCACCGACCGGCGGTCGAGCCCGAGCGCCTCGCCGTAGGCGAACACGTCGCCGCCGTGGAGCCTGCCGGGCAGGGAGACGATCAGGTCGTGGAACCGCATGAGCCGGTCGGCGACGCCGCGGATCGCGGTCTCCTCGACGAACAGCGGCCGGCCGAGCACCCGCCCGTCGAAGGCCGCGGTGAAGTGCGGCGGGAACCGCAGGTGGTCGACGACCCCGCGCAGGCCGTCGCGCCCCTCGGCTGCGCATTCGTCCAGGTAGGACCGGGTGACGGGGCAGGGGTTCCGGTTCATGCGGTGACCGTTCGCTGGTAGAGGGTGGGCACCTTGCCGCGCTCGGTGCGCTCGAAGTCGCCGCGCTCGACGTGCTCCACGGTGAACCCCAGGCAGCGCGGGCCGGTGACGATCTGGTTGAGCTCCACGGTGTCCGCGAAGGCCGCGACCACCGCGTCGACGGTGATGTCCGCGGGTGTGCTCGGTGACAGCAGCAGCCGCACCCGGTACCGGTTGACGCTCCAGAGCACCTGCAACTGGCAGTCGGCGGGATCGGTGATGCCCAACCGGGCGAGCCGCGACATCAACTGGTCGGCGGAGACGGTCTCGGAGTCCACGTTCAGCGACTGCCGGGCCCGGCCGAGCAGGGTGAGTACGGAGGCCTGGCTGCCGCAGCGGCACGGCTGCGTGCTCAGCCGGCCCCGGTCGCCGATGGCGTAGCGGAACAGGGCCATGCCGGTGTCGCTCAGCGGCGTGACCAGGACCTCGCCCTCCTCGCCGGCGGCCACGGCGAGCCCGGTCTCCTCGTCGACGATCTCCACCACCATCGCGTCCTCGTGCACGTGGTGGTCGTTGCCGGACAGCCACTGGCACTGGTAGCCGATGGGCCCGGTCTCGGTGGTGGAGTAGGCCAGCGAGCGCACCGTCAGTCCGGGCAGGGCGGCGGTGAGCGCCGCGGTGCGGCTGGCGCCGAGGCTCTCCCCGATGTAGAGGTAGGTCCGCATCGAGGCGAGCAGGTCCGGGGGCGTTCCGGTGAGCAGGTCCACCCCGTACCCCGGCGGCGCGGCCAAGGTGTCGATCGCGTGCTCGGAGATCATCTTCGCCGTCTCCGCGACGCTGGTGACGTTGCCCAGGGGGTACACCCGCGCGCCGAGCAGCCGAGCGACCTCCTGGGTGAACAGGAAGGATCCGTTGAGTTCGGCCCCGTAGAGGCAGTTCGCCACCCGGCGGGGCGGCTCGGGCAGGGTCGCGCGCAGCCCGCGCGCGCCGAGCGCGGACACCTGCTCGTTGAACGCCCAGGAGTGGTACATCATCTTGACCTTGCTGGAGGTCCCGCTCGAACGAAGCACCATGCCGGGCTGGTCGCCGTCGATCAGGAACTCCGCCGAGTGCGGTGGACAGCCGTCGGCCAGCGCGGACGGGGTCAGCACGGGCAGTTCCGGCAACCGGTCCAGGCTGTGCACGGAGTCGAGCCCGGGCCAGCGGCGCAGTACCGCGGGCGTGCGCCGGGCCGCGGTCACCAACCGCGTGAAGTTGTGCGCCCGCAGTCGCTCGATCTCCTCCCGGCTGATGGCGTCCAGGTCGGCGGCGAGCCGAATGCCGGTGTTCATCGGGAACCTCCGTTGTGTGCTGATCTCGTCGCGCACGATCACCGTGCCTGCCCGGACGGCTCCGCGCGGCGCGTCCTCGCCCGGGTGGCCCCGGCGCCGACGGGCCGGCCGCACCGGGCATTCGCGTGGTCCCATTCCCATTCCGTCGACGCCCGAACACTAGATTCCGCCGGACGACCGGACGACCGGCTTCTTTGCGTTATGGGGCGGCATTTTTTGCTGGGGGCCGCATTTGTTGCGCGAATTATCCGACCGTCGACGGGAGGCGTTCCGGTTCGTCCAACTCCCGCCAAACCCGGAACACGAACGGCCACAGCGAAACGAGCAGGCAGAGCCCGCCGAGCACGAGCACCGCGGCGGTCGGCCCGACCGCGTCCAGCAGCACCCCGGCCAGCAGCAGTCCCACCGGCATGGCCGCGTTGGCCGAGGCGTGGAACGCCGCGAACACCCGGCCGCGCAGCCCCTCGGGCACCCGGGCGTACTTGACCGCGGCGATCACCGGGTTGATCGGGCCGTTCGCCATCATGCAGGCCGAGACCACCAGCACCAGCAGCACCGGGTGCGGGTCGGCCGCCACGGCCAGGAAGACGGGCGCGCCGGAGACCAGGGAGCAGATCGCGAACACCCGCCACCGACGGCCGCCGTCGCCCAGCCAGCCGTACAGCGCCGTGCCCAGGATGCTGGCGCCGCTGGACGCGGCGATCAGCACGCCGACCAGTGTGCTGTCGTGCCACACGGTCAGTCCGTAGGCGGGCAGCAGCACCGAGAGCAGCCCGACGGTGAGGGCGTTCAAGGCCGCGCACTGCACGCCGATGACCAGTAGCAACCGGTCGCGCCGGAAGTGCTCGGCGGCCTGCTTGAGCTCCCGCAGGTAGCCGTGCGCACCGCCGGCCGGCTCGCGTCCGGCGGCGGCCGCGGGCCGGACCAGGAGGCCCACCAGCGCCGCCGCGGTGAGCAGCGCCGCGCCGTCGGCCAGCAGCACCCAGGTGGGTCCGATCAGCCCGATCAGTATGCCGCCGAGCGGCGCGCCGAGCAGGTCTCCGGTGCGCAGCGCGGACTCCTCCGCGCTGGTGCCCCGCTCGACGCGGACGCCGGTCGCGGCCAGCACGGCGGGCAGCAGCACCTGTTTGGCGCTGCGGGAGGGCGCTCGGCCGGCGCCGATCCCGAACACCAGGACCACGAGCACCGGCAGCGACAGCAGGTCCAGTGCCTCCGCGGCCGGGATCGCGATCACCGCGACGGAGGCCGCCAGGTCGGCGATGATGCTGCCGCGCCACGCGCCGTACCGGTCCAGCAGCGGGCCGACCAGCACCACCGAGAGGACCAGTCCGAGCGTTTCGGCGGCGGCCACGGCCCCGGTCTGGAGGCCGCTGCCGGTTCTGGACAGCACGAACCAGGGAAGGGCGATCATCGTCATCGTCGCGCCGCACGAGGACACGCCGCACGCGGCGACGAGTGCGATCAACGGCAGTCGACGGATCACCGGCGTACTCCGCGGAACAAGGTGTTCACGATTCCCCTAAATGCCGATATTCGGATGCTAGTATCCGCTGGACCATTCATCGAATAATCCAATTCGGAGTCTCACCCGTGGATCCTGTTGTCACTGACCGGCTGGTGCTGCGTTCCTTCACCGAGGCGGATATCGACGACCTGCACGACATCCAGCGCCGTCCGGACGTGACCCGGTACCTGCTGTGGGACGCCCGCACCCGCGAGGAGACGCGCACCGCGCTGGCCACCAGGATCTCGGAGTCCGAGCTGGCCGGGGAGGGCGACAACCTGGCCGTCGCGGTGGAGCTGCGCGAGTCCGGCCGGCTCATCGGCGAGTTCAACCTGGACTGGCTGAGCGCCGAACTGGGCCGCGCCGAGATCGGTTTCGTGATGAACCCCGACCACGGCGGCCGCGGGTACGCCACCGAAGCCGGCCGCGAGGTGCTGCGGCTGGCGTTCGAGCGGTACGGCTTCCACCGGGTGGTCGGCATGTGCAACGGGGACAACGTTTCGTCGATGCGGCTGATGGAGCGTCTCGGCATGCGTCGGGAGGCGTTCTTCGTGCAGGGCGAGATGCTCAAGGGCCAGCGGGCGGACCTGGCCGTGTACGCGATGCTGGGCACCGAGTGGGCCGGCGCGGACGTCGTCGCCGAGGGAACTCAGGTCGCCCGGGGATGACGTCCGCACGTCGTGGTGGCCGCCCGCCCGGAGGGTGGTGGCCACCACGACGGGGTCGCTCGCCTAGAGGGTGGTGGCCACCGCGGCGGGGTCGCTCGCGAGGAGGTAGTCCGCGAGCGTGTCGTAGCGCTCACGGAGCTGACGCTTGAGCACCTTGCCGGTGACGCCCTGCGGGATGTCGGTGACGGAGCGGGTCAGTTCGAGCACGGCCAGCGTCGGGTGACCGGCCGCGCCGAGCACGGTGTTGGCCGAGGCGAGCAGCTGCGACGGGTCGAGGTGCTCGCCGTGGGCGGCGACCAGCGCCACCGCGACCGTGTTCCCGCCGTGCCGGCCGGCCACGACCGTGCAGTCCACGATCACCGGCAGCTCGTTGAGCAGGAGTTCCTCCATCTGCACCGAGTGCGCGGGGCCCGCCGCGGTCTCGATGGTGTCCACCGCCCGGTCCACCTGGTAGAAGTCGCCGGCCTCGTCCTGGTACGCCAGGTCGCCGGACAGCCAGTACCCGGACAGCCGGCTGCGGTAGGTGGTGTCGGAGTCGTTCCAGTACCCCGCGGTGATGGTGGGGCCCTTGGCGCCCAGCAGTCCGATCTCGCCGCGGTCGGCCACGGTGCCGTCCCGGCGCAGCACGACGACCTCGGACAGCGCGTCGGGACGGCCGATGCAGCGGTCGTTGCGCTGCGAGGCCAGCGATCGCGGCTGCACCATCAGGCCCCAGCCCAGTTCGGTGGCGCCGAAGCGGTCGTAGAACACCGCGGAGGGCAGCTCGGGGTCGCGCTTGCCCAGGATGGCCTTGAGGTGGGCCTCATGGATGGCGTCGCCCATGGTCACCCAGCTGTCCACCGAGTCGACCGCGCCGTCGGGGACCTCGACGTCGGCCAGTTCCGTGAACGCGTGCGCGAAGGCCATCACCGTGGTCGGCCGGTACCGGCGGATGGCGTCGACCAGGTCGGCGCCGGTGGGGTCGTAGTGGGCGACCATGGGCGTGCCGGCCAGGACGGCGTAGTTGACGTACACCACCGAGCCCAGGTGCGACTGCGGCTGCGCGGCCATCATCAGGTCGTCGGGCGAGTCCAGGTAGTTCGTGAGCCGGAAGCGCGGGCCGGCGACGCTGGACGCGTGCGTCTGCACCACCGGCTTGGGGAAGCCCGTGGTGCCCGAGGAATGCAGGATCGAGACCGGGTCGTCGGGCGCGTGCCGGAACCGCGCGGCGGCGTCCAGCTCGGCCCGGGGCGGCGCGGGCACGTCCTCGGCCAGTACGACCCAGCGTGAGCCCGGCAGTTCGGCGAGCTCGGGGCCGAGGAGGTCGCGCCGGCCGCGGGTCGTGTACACGCCGACCGGCTCGGTGCGCCGGATCAGTTCGAGCGCGTTCTCCTTGGGGGCCTTGCTGTTGATCAGCACCGCGATCGCGCCGATGGTCGCCAGCGCGTGCAGGTGAACCGAGTACGCGAAGGAGTCCTCGATGTGGACCGCGACCCGGTCCCGGGGCCGCACGCCCCGGTCGAGGTACCAGACCGACCAGCTCTGCACGAGCCGGTCCAGCCCGCGGAGGCTGAACTCGGTCGTCGTCCCGCCGTCGCAGGTGGCGACCGGCCGGCCGGTGGCGATGAACGGCAGGTCCGGGTTCGGGCTGACGGCCAGCGCCGACTCCAGGACGTTCCCGCCCCCGAGACGGGGATCCGCGGCGAGTTTCGCACGGGACTCGGCGGACAGCAGGGTTCGAGCGGACAAGGTCATCGGCGCGCCTTCCGGTGATGGTTTCCGGGAACCGATCGTCCGTGGGCCTGCCGGAAGCGACAAGGTCTTTCTTGCGCATGTGGACCTCGGTTGTTGCGCGAGACCGCGTTTGTTGCCGCAACCGCCGCGCGGGCTCCTGCGGACCGCCGTTGGCAGGTACATCTGGAAGAGCCCTTCGGCGGGCGAGACGATCACGAGGAGATTCCAGGTGACCATGGGGGATTCGGCGGCACGATCCGGCGAAGCGGACCGTCAACTCGAGGAACTGCGGGGCGAACTGGACGGCATCGACGCCCGTCTGCTGGACGTGCTGCGCGACCGGATCGACGTCTGTGTGCGCGTCGCCCACCACAAGAGGGAGCACGGCGTCCCGATGATGCAGCCGCACCGCATCGGCATCGTGCAGGAGCGGGCCGCGCGGTACGGCGAGCGCAACGGGATCGACCAGGACTTCCTGCGCCGGCTGTACGACCTGATCATCGCCGAGACCTGCCGGGTCGAGGACCTGGTCATCGGCAACACCCCGGCGAGCTAGGCACCACGGCCACACTGAAGGAAGGACAGACCGGGCAATGCGGATGTTGCTGATCGACAACTACGACTCGTTCACCTACAACCTGTACCAGCTGCTCGGCGAGGTGACCGGCCGGGCGCCGGTCGTGGTGCGCAACGACGCCGAATTCCCGGCGGAGCGGATGGCCGAGTTCGACGGCATCGTGGTGTCCCCCGGGCCCGGCCGGCCCGACCGGGCCCGTGACTTCGGCATCAGCTCCCGCGCCGTCCTCGAGTCGGGACGGCCGGTGCTCGGCGTGTGCCTCGGCCACCAGGGCATCGCGAACCTGTTCGGCGGCAAGGTCGGCCTCGCGCCCGAGCCCATGCACGGCCGCAGCTCGCTGGTGCACCACACCGGCGACGGCGTCTTCGCCGGGCTGCCCACGCCGTTCTCGGTGGTGCGCTACCACTCGCTGACCGTCACCGACCTGCCCGAGGTGCTCGAACGCACCGCGTGGACCGAGGACGGCGTGCTGATGGGCCTGCGCCACCGGACGGACCCGCTGTGGGGCGTCCAGTTCCACCCCGAATCCATCAGCAGCGAGCACGGCAGGCTGCTGCTGGCGAACTTCCGCGACCTCGCGATGGACGCGCGCCCCGCTCCGGCCGTCGCCCCGCCTCCACCGGCCGCGCGGCCGGCGCGCGGTGACGCCACGTCGGATCTGCGCCTGCACGTGCGCGAGGCGGCGCACGAGCCGGACCCGGACGCGGCGCACCGGGAACTGTTCTCCGGCTCCACCCGCAGCTTCTGGCTGGACAGCAGCGAGACCCGCCACGAACGCTCGCGGTTCTCGATCATGGGCGACGACAGCGGACCGCTGGCCGAGTACGTCTCCTACGACGTCGGCCGGCGGCTGGTCACCGTCACCCACTCGGACGGCCGGGTCGAGGAGGTCCACCAGGACTTCTTCGGCTACCTCCAGGACAGTCTGGCCGCGCGGTCGCTGCCGGCCCCGGACGGTCTGCCGTTCGACTTCAACCTGGGCTACGTCGGCTACCTGGGCTACGAGTTGAAGGCCGAGACCGGTGGCTCCCGGGTGCACCGGGCCGACACCCCCGACGCCGCCCTGCTGTTCGCCGACCGCGCGCTGGTCGTCGACCACGCGGAACACCGGTCGTACCTGCTGGCGTTGAGCACCCCGGAGCACGAGGCGGCCGCGCTCGACTGGCTGGACGAAACGGCGGCCCGGCTGTCCCGGATCGACGGGTCCGCCGCGGACGACCCGGGCCGGACGGGTGTGCTGGCCGGCGCCGAGGCCGCCGACATGGCCGGCTGGGAGACCGCCCGTCCGCGCCACGACCGCGAGGGCTACCTCAAGCGGATCGAGGAGTGCCTCGACGAGATCCGGCTCGGCGAGTCCTACGAGATCTGCCTGACCAACACGGTCACCGTGGACGAGAGGATCGATCCCCGGCACACCTACTCCCGGCTGCGCCGGATCAGCCCGGTGCCCTACGGGGCCTTCCTGGACTTCGCCGAGGTCGCGGTGCTCAGCGCGTCGCCGGAGCGGTTCCTGCGGATCGGCGCCGACGGCGTCGTGGAGTCCAAGCCCATCAAGGGAACCCGGCCCCGCGGCGGCACTCCCGACCAGGACGAGCTGCTCAAGCTGGACCTCTCCACGCACGAGAAGGACCGCGCGGAGAACCTGATGATCGTCGACCTGGTGCGCAACGACCTGAACACGGTGTGCGAGATCGGCTCGGTGCACGTCCCGGTGCTGTTCGACGTGGAGACGTACGCGCCGGTGCACCAGCTGGTCTCCACCGTCCGCGGCACGCTGCGGGCGGAGGAGAGCGCGGTCGGCTGCGTGCGCGCGGCGTTCCCCGGCGGCTCCATGACCGGTGCGCCGAAGGTGCGCACGATGGAGATCATCGACCGACTGGAGGAGGGGCCGCGCGGCGTCTACAGCGGTTCGCTGGGCTGGTTCGCCCTGTCCGGCGCCGCGGACCTGAGCATCGTCATACGGACCCTGGTCGCCACCGGCGAGCGGATGAGCTTCGGCGTCGGCGGCGCGATCGTGGCGCTGTCGGACCCCGACGAGGAGTACGAGGAGACCGTGGTGAAATCGCGCGCGGTGCTCACCGCGGTCGCGGCGACGGCGCTGCGCCCCGCGCTGGGAGGACTGGCATGAGCGGGGCCGGAGTTCGGTCGCTGCGGCGTTGTCTGGTGGCGGGCGGCGCCGGCGCGGTCGGCGGCATGTTCGCCTCGCTGCTGGCCGGTTCGGGCGCCGAGGTCGTCGTGGTGGACCCGGCCGGCGGCGACATCGCCGGGGACATCACCGCGCCCGGTGACGCCCTGGTCGCGGAGCTGGGCAAGGCGGATCTGGTGCTGCTGGCGGTGCCCGAGCGCACGGGGCTGGCCGCGATCCCGCTCATCGCTCCGCACCTGCGTCCCGGTGCCCTGCTGGTGGACACGCTGTCCGTGAAGGACGCCGTGGTGACCGCGCTCCAGGGCGTCGAAGGCGTGCAGGCCGTCAGCCTGAACCCGATGTTCGCGCCGGCCCTGGGCATGCCCGGCAAGCCGGTCGCCACCGTCGTGGTGCACGACGGGCCGGCCGCGGCCGAACTGCTGCGGCTGCTCGCCGAGTGGGGCGGCCGACCGGTGCTGCTCGACGCCGAGCGGCACGACCGGCTCACCGCCGCCGCGCAGGTGCTCACCCACGCCAGCGTGCTCGGTTTCGGGCTGGCGCTGGAGGAACTCGGCACCGACATCGGCGAACTCGGCGAGATCGCCCCGCCGCCGCACGCGACCCTGCTGGCCCTGCTGGCCAGGATCGCCTCCGGGACACCGGAGGTGTACTGGGACATCCAGGTCGCCAATCCCGACGCCGTGCGGGCCCGCGGTGCGCTGGCCGCGTCCGTGCGCCGACTGGCCGACCTGATCGACGGCGGCGACGAAGCCGGGTTCGCCGCGGCGCAGGGCCGGCTGCGCGACCTCTTCGGCACCGCCCTGGACGAGCACCGCGACACCTGTGCCCACCTGTTCGACGCCCTGTCCGCGTCCACCCGAATCGAGGCGACATGATCCATCCGCAGCAGGAGACACAGCCGGCCAACTGGGTCGAGTCCCGCATCAACAAGACGTCCGACTCCCTGGACGTGGCGTTCGAGCAGGGCCTGACCGGGCACGTGGTCACCGGCCGCAAGCCCGGCAAGGTGGTCTGCCTGGCGGACGGCACCGAGGCGCTGGAGTTCGTGTCCTGCTCCTACCTGGGTCTCGAGGAGCACCCCGCGCTGGTGACGGCCGCCGAGGAGGCGCTGCGCCGCTTCGGCGTCCACCTGTCGACCTCCCGCAACCGGATGCGCCCGCACTACCTGGGCGAGTTGGAGGACCTGCTCTCCACGGTGTACCGCGGCAACAAGGTCGTCCCCTTCACCTCCGTCGGAACCGTCCACCTGGGACTGCTGCCGCTGCTCGGCGCCGGCGCGCTGCCCAGCTACCCGATCGCGCCCGGCGGCGCGACCTTCCTGGTGGACCGGACCGCGCACTCCTCGATGCAGGTGCTGCGGGGGGTCCTCGACCAGATCGGCCCCGCGCGCCGGTTCGACCTGGAGACGCCCGACTCGCTGGAGTCCGCGCTGCGCGACGCCCGTCGCGACGGGCGCACGCCGATCGTGCTGATCGACGGAGTCGGCTCGATGGGCGGTCTGATCGACGTCGCCGGGATCCTGGAGGCGCTGGCGCCCCACGGGGGACACCTCTACATCGACGACGCGCACGGCATCTCCGTCGCGGGCAAGCACGGCGCCGGCTACGCCTTCGAGGCGCTCGGCGACCGGCTGCCGCCCAACGTGGTCATCGCCGGCTCGCTGTCCAAGGCGTTCGGCGGCTGCGGCGGGTTCGCCGTGGTGCCGAGCGAGGACGACGTGCGGGTGCTGCGCAAGTTCGCGAACCCGCTGGTCTTCGGGCACTCGATCATGCTGCCGATGCTGGCCGCGAACGTCGCCTCGGCCCGGCTGCACCTCGACGGCGAGGTCGCCGCGCTGCAGGAGCGGCTGTGGCGCAACACCGAGGTGTTCGACGAGCTGACCGGCAACCGGCTCGTCAACGCCGGTCTGCGGTCCCCGGTGCGCGGTGCGCACTTCGACACCGAGGAGGCGGCCTTCCGCGCGGCCACCACGCTGAAGGAGGCCGGGGTGCTCATCCTGCCGGCCTTCTTCCCCACCGTGGCCAAGGGCACCGGTCTGATCCGCTTCGCCCTGTCCTCGCTGCACGAACGCGGCCATCTGGAGACGGCCGCGAACATCCTGGAAGGAGTCCGGAACGGATGACCGCCGACACTGGTGAACCGACGCTGGGTGCGTTCCTGACGGACGCCGAGAAGACCCTCGCCGAGGCCGGCGCCTGGCAGCCGCGCGGGGACGCCGAGAAGCTGGCCGAGTACGTGCTGGGCCGCGCCGTGGAGCGGCTGTCCCTCGATGCCGCGCTCGGCCGGGAGGATCTGGCGCGGCTGCGGGACCTGGTCGCCCGCCGGGCCGACCGCACGCCGGTGGAGTACCTGACCGGCCGTGCCGTGCTCGGCGGTGTCGAGGTCGCGGTGGGTCCGGGCGTCTTCGTGCCCCGCAAGCACACCGAGCCGCTGCTGGCCTGGGGGCTGGACGTGGTGAGCGAGGTGTCCAAGCCGCTCGCGGTGGACCTGTGCACCGGATCGGCGGCGATCGCCCTGGCGGTCGCGCACGCCCGGCCGGACGCGACCGTGCACGCCATCGAGCTCGACCCGGTGGCGCTGACGTGGGCGCGCCGCAACGCCGCGCGGCAGGCGGAACTCGGCGACACCCCGATCATCCTGCACGCCGGCAATGTCACCGACCCCGCGATGTTCGCCGACCTGGACGGCACGGTGGACCTGCTGCTGGCCAATCCGCCGTTCGTGGTGGACGGCGTCGTGCTGCCGCCGGAATGGCAGGAGCACCAGCCGTGGCCCGCGCTGTTCGGCGGCCAGGACGGACTCGTCGTGATCCGCGCGGTGGTGGCGGCCGCCACCCGGCTGCTGCGTTCCGGCGGCGGCGTCGCGATCGAGCACGACGACGAGCAGGCCGACGTGGTCATGTCCCTGCTGCGGGAACAGGACGCCTTCACCGGCATCAGCTACGGCGTGGACCACTGGGGCACCCCCCGGTACACCACCGCGCGCAGAAAGTAACGAGGAAGACCATGGAACACACGTCACCATCCGAGAGGCTCTCCCGCCGGCAGGTGCTGCGCGGCGGCGCGGTCGTCGCGGGCGCGGGCGCGCTGTGGCTGACCGCAGGCACGGTGCCCGCCGGCGCGGTGCCCGCGTCCGCGCAGACGCCGCAGCCGGACGGCCGTCCCGGCGAGGGCAGCGTGACCGTGCGGGACAGCGCCAACGTCGGGGTCGCGGTGTCCCCGGACGGCCGCCGGCTCGCGGTGGACATCGCCGGCGGCATCTGGCTGCTGCCGGCCGCGGGCGGCCGGGCCCAGCGGATCACGCCGGAGGAGCACGACGCGACCCGGCCGCACTGGTCGCCGGACGGGCGCCGGATCGTGTTCCAGTCCTTCCTCGACACCGCCTACGACGTGTGGATGATCAACGCCGACGGCACCGGGCTCACCCGGCTCACCACCGGCTGGGGCTTCGACCTGGAGCCGCGCTTCTCGCCCGACGGCAAGCAGGTGGCCTTCGCCTCCGACCGCGACCACGTCAGCCGGATCTGGGTGCTGGACCTCGCCAGCGGGCAGCAGCGCGCCGTCACCGACGCCGACGAGGTGCACGCGGCGCCGGTGTGGTCCCCGGACGGCACGAAGCTGGCCTACGTCGTCGGTGACGGCGCCATCGAGGAGCTGGACCTGGGCTCGGGCGTGCGCAGGCAACTGCTCGGCGCACCGGCCGACGCCCTGGTGTACTCGCCGGTCTACGCGCCGGACGGCCAGGTCAGCTACCTGAGCGCGGGCGGCACCGGGACCACGATGATGCTCGGGGCCAAGGCGATCGTGACCGGCGAGGACCTGCCGCCGCTGCCGGTGTCGTGGACCTCGGCGCAGGAGTTCGTCTACAGCTCCGGCGGCCGGCTGCGCCGCCGCTCGCTCTCCGGGGCCGTGCGGGAGATCCCGTTCACCGCCGAACTGCCGTACTCGGGGCGGAACTACCAGCGCAAGCGGCGCAACCTCGTGTCGGACGCGTCGCGCCGGGCGAAGGGCATGGCCGACCCCGCGGTGTCGCGGGACGGAAAGCAGGTGGCGTTCCGCGCGCTGAACGCGCTGTGGCTGCTGCCGATCGGCGGCAGGCCCCGCAAGGTCGTGGACGACGGGTTCTTCGCGGCCGATCCGGACTTCGCGCCGGACGGCAAGTCCCTGGTCTACGTCAGCGACCGCGCCGGCACCGCCAACCTGTGGCGGCTGGACCTGGCGACCGGGCGCTCCGACCGGCTCACCGATCTGCCCGGCGGCCAGCTCGCGCCGCGGTTCTCCCCGGACGGCGCGAAGATCGCCTACCAGGACGAGTCCGGTCAGACCTGGGTGTTCGACGTCGCCGACCGCTCGGTGCGCCAGGTGCTGCCCGCGCTCTACCAGCCGGGCCGGCCGACCTGGTCGCCGGACGGCGGCAGGATCGCGCTGGCCGCGCTGATGCCGTACTCCAAGCGCACCTCGAACGGCAACAACCAGGTGCTGACCGTGGACCTGACCGACAACAAGGTCCGGTACCAGGAGATCGGGCCGGACCGGTCGATCAGCACCCGCGACAACGACGGCCCGCTGTGGACCTCCGACGGCCGGCACCTGGTGTTCGGCGCGGAGAGCCTCGCCTGGCGGGTCCCGGTGGCCGCCGACGGCACCATCACCGGCGAGCCGCAGCAGCTGACCGACGAGGTCACCGACTCGCTGTCGATCAGCGCGGACGGCACCGTCGTCTACCTGTGCAACGGCGTGCTGCGCACCGTCGGGCCCGACGGCGGCCCGGCCCGCACGATCACCGCCGACCTCACCTACCGCCCGGCACGGGTCAGCGAGCCCACGGTCGTGCGCGCGGGCGCGCTCTGGGACGGCACCTGCGAGCAGCTGCGCCGCGATGTCGACATCGTGGTGCGCGGCACGACGATCGAGGCGGTGCTGTCCAGGGGCGGCGGCGTGCCCAGCGGCGTGCGGATCGTGGACGCCTCCGGGCTGACGGTGATGCCCGGCCTGATCGACACCCACAACCACTGGAACATGCGCGGCAAGCAGTGGGGCGACCGGCAGGGGCGGCTGTGGCTGTCCTACGGCGTGACCACGAGCAAGTCGCCCGGCGACCTCGCGTACCAGATGGTGGAGAACCGGGAGGCGATGGAGGCCGGCACCAGGGTCGGCCCCCGCTACCTCGGCTCGGGGCAGGCGCTGGACGGCAGCCGGGCCTTCTACAACTGCATGCGGCCGGTCCACACCGCCCAGCAGCTGGAGCGGGAACTGGACCGCGCCGAAGGGCTGGACTACGACCAGATCAAGTCGTACATGCGGATGCCGGTGGCCTTCGAGCAGCGCATCGTGGCCAGGGCGCACGCGATGGGCGTGCCGGTCACCTCGCACTATCTGTACCCGGCGGCGCACACCGGCCTGGACGGCATGGAGCACCCCGGTGGCGGCCATCGGCTGAACTACTCGCGCACGCTGAGCTACGCCGGTTTCCGGATGTCCCAGGACGCCGTGGACCTGCTCGTGGCCAGCGGCATGTGGGTGTCGTCGACCATGATCTTCGCCAGCGAGCTGTACGCCGGCGACCGGTCGCTGGTGGAGGACGAGCGCACCAAGGTGCTGTTCCCGGACTGGGACTACCGGCGCCTGGTGGCCAAGGCCGACGGCGCCGCGCAGCCGGGTCCGGAGAGCGAGCTCGACCAGCGGATCACCAGGGGCATGGTGGACGCGCTGCTGCGGGTGCACCGCGGGGGCGGCCTGGTCGTCTTCGGTACCGACGCGCCGCTGGACGACATCGGTGTCAGCGCGCACCAGAACCTGCGCGTGCTGGTGAAGTACGGGTTCACTCCGCGCGAGGCGCTGATGACCGCGACCGGCAACGCCGCCAGGGCGCTGGGCTACGGCGACCAGCTGGGTGCGGTGGCGCCGGGCAGGATCGCCGACCTGGTCATGGTCGAGGGCGACCCGCTGACCGACATCCGCGCCGCGGCCGCGGTGCGGTCGGTCATGGTGGCCGGCGTCACCCGCACGGTGCCGGAGATCCTCGCGCCGTTCCGGCCGGCCAAGGCGGCCAAGGCGGCGGAGGCGGCCGGGGCGGCCGGGGCGCCCGTCGTGACCGTTCGCCCGGCCGCGCCGTCGGCCTCGCAGGACCCCGCTCACTACTGGCACCGTCCGGAGTGGAGCATGCGTCAGTGCTGCCAGCACTGACCGTGCGGTCGGGCTACCGGGACACGCCCCGGTAGCCCGACGCGGAGGTGCCCAACCACTTCTTGAACGTGCGCTGAAAGTGACTCAGTTCCTGATAGCCGACCGTACGGGAGACATCGGTGATCGACATGGTGGTGTTGCGCAGCAGGTGTCCGGCCTCGGTCAGCCGCAGCGCGGTGACGAAGTCGATGAACCGCCAGCCGGTCTCCTGCTTGAAGCGGCGGGAGAAGTGATATTGGCTCATGTACGCACTGCGCGCGACACGACCGAGTGTCAGACCGCTGTCCGCGTAGTTCCCCCGCAGGTACGCCACGGCGGCCCGCATGTTCGGCGAGAGCGTGAGCCGGTCGGTGTCCGGCAGCCGCAGGTCCCGTCCGACCTTCGCGGGCTCGACCGCCGGCTCGACCGGTTGCCGGGTGAGGAAGACCCGCTGGTCGGCGTGGCGGTAGCCGGGCAGCGTCCGGATGAGCTGGTGCGGGGGACGGATCTCGATACCGGCGGGCGCGATCAGCACCCGGCACTGGTGCAGCCAGGGCTGCAGCCGCGGCCAGGTGAACCTGTCGTCCTCCGTGCACAGTTCCGGGGTGAGCACCTCGGCGGCCCGGTCGGCGATCCGTGCCCAGTCCGCCAGGTCGAGCTGCCGCGGCGAGAGCAGGCTGTCGGCGCCCTCGTGCCGCATCCGCGCCACCGTGGCGTAGCTCTCGTCCCCGAGCGACAGCGCGAGGTCGCAGATGCCGTCGTAGGCCCGGCGCTGCAGCCGGCGGTCCACCCGCAGCGTGAACAGGCTTCCGACCATCTCGCAGGCCGTGTGCCAGTCGTCGAACACCACCACCTCGGCCAGCTCGACCTTGGGGCTCGTGTTGAAGTAGGTGGCGAAGTCCATGACGCCCAGCGCCTGCGCGTTGTAGTAGGCGACGATGTCGCTCAGCGAGCTCTGCCCGTGCAGCCGGCGCACCGCCGGCAGCTCCGGCAGCACGCTCGCGTGCGAGAGCACCCGGTCGCTGTCGTCGGTCAAGTAGGCCACGCTGCGTCCCCGTTCGAGCGCGTGACCGGCGACCAGAAGCCCGGTGAGCGAGCGGTCGTGGCCCGCCGGAACGTCCAGCATGACGTCCGCGTCGCCCATTCTGGCGCGGTACGCGTCGAGCACGCGGTGCTCGGACTCACCGAGTTGTCGAGGATCCGTCAAGGCAGCGATCATTTTTCCCCCTTGTGCAGATATAACTCGCTGACCGCGCGCGAAGGCGCCTCCCTGCCGTCGGCGGGTGCCCGATCGGCACCACGTCACGGCCTGCTCGAACCGGAGTCGACGGCGATCCCGGTGGCAGCGCGCGGACAGGCCACAGTGCCGAGGGCGATTCCCCGGACGCGAGCAGAACCTCCCCAACGATTCCCGCCGGCCACAGTGTCCCCGGGCGTGAACCCGTTCGATGGTCACATCACGCCGCGAACGCGTCAACCCGCATTTGTGACCCCTGACCACCGCACTTCCCGCCGCGGGCCCCTGATCGTGACGGAGCGTCAGCCGGAACCGCGGAGAGGTCTCCCGTGTTCGCCGAGGGCGTCACGGTGCCAGTACACCCCGTCAAAGAAGGAGCAGTCATGTATCGCACCCTGATGCGGTCGAAGATCCACCGGGCCACGGTGACGCAGGCCGACCTGCACTACGTCGGCTCGCTGACCATCTGCGCCGACCTGATGGAGGCCGCCGACCTGGTGGCCGGCGAGAAGGTCGACATCGTCGACATCAACAACGGGCAGCGGCTGTCCACCTATGTGATCGAGGGGCCGCGCGGCAGCGGTGTGATCGGCATCAACGGCGCCGCCGCCCGGCTCATCGGCGTCGGCGACCTTGTGATCATCATCGCCTACGCGCAGGTGCACCAGGACGAACTCGGCAAGCTCGAACCCCGGGTGGTCTTCGTCGACGAGAACAACCGGATCCTGCACGAGGGCTCCGATCCGGCCGACGTGCCGGCGGATTCCGGCCTGGTCCGCGGTGACACCCTCGCGAACGGGAGCTGAGCCGGGGTCACCGCAGAACGGATCCACGGGATTTCGCCACGGCGGCCGGCCGGGCCGGGCCGGGCCAGGGCGATCGCGGGCGCCGCGATCGCCCCGGCCGGCACCGGTCGGCCGGCACTGGCCGGCACCGGTCGGCCGGCACCGGTCGGCACCGGTCGGCCGCCGCGCACGGCTCCGGCCGAATAGGGGGCCGACCGCCGAAGTCCGGGGTCGCCCTCTCTGGTGTTCCGACGCGCCGTCAGTAATATGACAGCCCCTCATGTTCTCCTCAGGAGGCTGTCATGCCCGACCGCTTCGACCTGCCGGCGGACTTCCGCTGGGGTGCCGCCACCGCCGCCTACCAGATCGAGGGGGCGGTGGAGGAGGACGGCCGCGGACCGTCCGTCTGGGACACCTTCGCCGCCCGCCCCGGCGCCGTCCGCGACGGCCACACCGGCGCGGTGGCCTGCGACCACTACCACCGGTACCCCGAGGACATCGCCCTGATGAAGGGCCTCGGACTGGACGGCTACCGCTTCTCCCTCGCCTGGTCCCGCGTCCTGCCCACCGGCGCCGGCGCCGTCAACGAGGCCGGCCTCGCCTTCTACGACCGCCTGGTGGACGCGCTGCTCGACGCGGGCATCACCCCGCTGCCCACCCTCTTCCACTGGGACCTCCCGCAGGCCCTCGAAGACCACGGCGGCTGGCTGAACCGCGACACCGCGTACCGCTTCGCCGAGTACGCCACCGTCGTGGCCGACCGCCTCGGCGACCGCGTCCCCGCCTGGATCACCCTCAACGAGCCCTTCGTCCACACCGTCTTCGGCTACGCCCTGGGTACCCACGCCCCCGGCCGCACCCTGATGTTCGAAGCCCTCCCCGCCGCCCACCACCAGCTCCTCGCCCACGGCCTGGCCGCCTCCGTCCTCCACGACCGCGGCCTGGAGGCGATGCTCTCCAACAACCTCACCCCCGTCGAGCCGGCCTCCTCCGACCCCGCCGACCTCGCCGCCGCAGCCGCCTACGACGCCCTCCACAACCGGCTGTTCACCGACCCCGTCCTCCTCGGCCGCTACCCCGACCTCTCCGCCCTCGGCGTCCCCGACGACATCTTCGGCGCCGTCCACCCCGGAGACCTCGACCTCATCCACACCCCCGGCCTGGACGGCCTCGGCCTCAACTTCTACAACCCCACCCGCGTCGCCGCCCCCACCGAACCCGGCCTGCCCTTCGACCTCGTCGACATCCCCGACGTCCCCCACACCGCCTTCGGCTGGCCCGTCGTCCCCGACGCCCTCCGCCAACTCCTCCTCGGCCTGCGGGACACCTACGGCAAGGCCCTCCCGCCGATCACCATCACCGAGAACGGCTGCTCCGTCACCGAGGAGGCCGTCCCCGACCAGCCCCGCATCGACTTCATGGCCGCCCACCTCGACGCCCTCGCCCGCGCCGCCGCCGAAGGCATCGACATCCGCGGCTACTACACCTGGTCCCTCCTCGACAACTTCGAGTGGGCCGAGGGCTACCACCAGCGCTTCGGCCTGGTCCACGTCGACTTCGAGACCCAGCAGCGCACCCCGAAGGCCTCGTACACCTGGTACCGCGACCTGATCGCCGCCCACCGGGCGCGGAATGCGAGGTAGCGGAGCCTGGTCAAGCCTCTGCGGCGGGCACGCTCACGCCACGTGCGGATTGAGTACGGAGCGGGCGGTGGCAAGCCACCGCCCGCTCCGTACTCAATCGCGAATGTTGCGGATGTGGACGGTGATCCGTCGCCCGTTCTCGTCGCAAGTGACAGTGCTTCCGACTGGGCTGCCGGTGAGTGCTCTGCCCAAGGCCGTGAAGGGGCTCAGTTGGGTGGTCCCTTCGTCGAGGGGCTTTCCCGACGTGATTTCGTACTCCTGCTCCTCGCCCTCACCGTCGAAACGCAGGGTCACCACGCGGCCGGGACTGACGACGTCGGCCGGAGCGGTGCGGTCGCCGGTGAGGTAGGCCTTGAGAACGGCTGCACGGGCCGCCAGGTCGGCCTGCTGGTCCCGCTCTCGTCGGAGCTGATCTGCTCGTGCGCGCGGCCCAGCCCGATGGTCGGACGAGGCCTGATGCTCCAGCCTCGTACGGATCTGCCCCAGCTCGTGGTCGATGCGCTGTCCCACAGGCCCTGACAGCAACTCCTGTCGGGCCGTGACCCGAGAGCCGGCGGCAGGAATCTCGGGCGCGGACGCAAGGCCCGCCATCGTGGGCGGCGGTATGGAGCCGGGCCGGTCCGAGGTCTGTTGGGCGGGGATGTGGAACGCCTCAGGCGCCTGCTCCGGAGGGCCGACCTCGCGCTCGACGGCTTCCTTGAGCCGAGCCTCGGCGCCTGCCCGGTTCCGGTACCAGTCCGTGCCCCAGATCCGGTGCAGCTTCCAGCCCAAGCCGGAGAGCACGGACTCGCGGAGACGGTCCCGGTCCCGTGCGACCTTCGACGAGTGGTACATCGCACCGTCGCACTCGATACCGAGTGCGTACCGTCCCGGCCGTCGAGGATCGCGGATGCCCAGGTCGATCCGGTAGCCAGCGACGCCGACCTGGGGACGCACGGCGTAGCCCCAGCCTCGCAGCACCTCCAGTACAGACTCCTCGAATGGGCTCTCGGGAGGAGCTTCCTCCCCCTCCGGTTCCTGGGCCAGGACGGATGGGCCGTGTTTGGCGTACTTCAGGTAGCGGGAGAAGTAGCGGAAGCTCTCGCCCTCGGTTTCGCCGATCTCGTCAGGGTCGAAGGAGGCGACGACCTCGACCCGGTACCGTGCTCGGGTCACGGCGACATTCAGGCGACGCCAGCCGCCCGCACGGTTCATTGGGCCGAAGTTGCGGGAGACCCTGCCGCCGGGCTGCTGCGGGCCGTAGCCCACCGACATGATGATGACGTCGCGTTCGTCGCCCTGGACGGTCTCCAGGTTCTTGATGAAGAAACCGTCCAGGCGGTCCTCGGAGAAGTGCTCGTCCAAGTCGGGTCGGCCGTGTCTGGCGTCGTCGACGGCCTCCCGGACGGCGTCAGCCTGGGCCTGGGAGAGGGCGACCACGCCGAGCGAGCGACCAGGACGCGTGTCGAAGTGGTGGATCACCCGACGGGCCACCTCCCTGGCCTCGAGTGGGTTGTTACGTGCACCGGTGCCGGGCTGGTAGCACCCGTCTTTCGCTCGTACGAAGGCCACGCCCACATCGGGGCTGTCGGCCAGCGCACCCGGGAAGGTGGTCATCGAACGGTCGTAGAACTCGTGGTTGCTGAAGGCGATCAGGTGCTCGTGACGGCTGCGGTAGTGCCAGCGCAGTGAGAGGTTCTTGATCATCCCACTGGCCTTGGCCAGGGTGAGCAGGGACTCGTAACTGGTCGGCTTGTCCTCTGCCTCGCCGGGGACGGCATCGTCCTCGTCCTCGTCCTCGCCCGCAGTGAAGAAGGCGGTCGGCGGGAGCTGCTTCTCGTCGCCCGCGACGATCAGGGAACGGCCGCGGTAGACGCAGTTGATGGCGTCCTGCGGCAGGACCTGGGACGCCTCGTCGAAGATGACCACGTCGAACGTGAACTCCGGTGGAAGCAGCCTGCTGACCATCAACGGGCTCATCATGAAGCAGGGTTTGACGAGCCGTACGGCTTTGTCCGCCTCGCTGAGCAGCGTACGGACCGGTTTGTGGCGGGTCTTCTTGCGGCCCTCGGTGTTCAGCAGTCTGGTGCCCGGGTCACGTAGGACACTGGGCCGACGGGCGTCGCAGGCTTGTGCCACTTGGATCTGTGCGTGTTCAAGCAGGAGCCGGTCGACCTTTCGGAACTCCGTCACCCGGTCGTCACGGTCCTGGGACCGGGTCCAGAGGAGTCGGCCGTCATTCTCGATGACGCGGTCCGCCCATGAGCGGAGGACCGCCTTCTCGACAACGGCGCGGAAGTCATCCCGTCCCACGCCTGCCTTGGCGGCGCGCACCACGAGATCGCCGAGACGCCGAGCATCGAGCACCTGCCGGCCGCGCAGATACGCCGCCCACTCGTCCGGTCCGCCACGGTCACCGTCCAACTGGGCCAGCAGGGCCTGGGCGGACGCGAGGTCCCGCGTCAGGGCGAGTTGCAGTTTCTGCTCCCGCTCGGCGATGAACAACCCGGTCAGCTGGGCACTCGCGCGGGACCATCCGCCCACGGCCTCCTCCAGCTCGGCATCCCGTCTGGCTGCGTGGAGCGGCTTCGTGCTCTCGACCGGGAAGACCTGGCCGGTGACGAGGCCACAGGTCTTCCGGAGCCCGGCGATCCAGGCAACGGCCGCTCGGAGAGCCGATGGATCAGTTGTGCGCCCGCGGTAGAGGTCCTCAAGGAACTGTCGGTCCTGTGTGGCGGAAGCCCTGAACTGCTCGTTCGCCGCGACGGCGTCGGTCACCAGCTTCAGGGCATCCACTGCAGCACGCAGGGTCCAGTCGGTGCGGCCCGACACCGAGCCGACGGTCTGCAGTACGTCTCTTGCCGTTTGGAGCGGCGGCAGCTGGTCCCGACTCCACTGGGCGACCGAGGCGACCGGCTCGTCCTCCAGCGTGTAGGGAGCACCAACAGCCGGCGGGGGGACCAGCGAGTCCCGCCACCGGGTGAGGATCTCCGCGGCCTGCGACGCGGCGGTCCGCGCCGCCGCGCGAGGACTTCCGTCGTGCGCGAGCTCTCCTCGCAGAGCCTCTGGGTTCGTCACCCGTGGCGCGAGCTCCACGATCTCCTCGGCGCGGGCGATCAGGTCGGCGGCGGCGTCGAAATCGGTGTCCTCGCCCTTCCAGAGATGCGCGAGTGCCTGGCTCTCCAGCCGGGCTTGCCGCGTCAGCTCCTGCTGGGCTTTCTGCCATGCGACTGCGCTGGGCAGCGCGGCGATGACGCTCTTGGTGCACTTGCCCTGAGGGGGAAGGAGCGTGCGGACAAGTCGGCGGTCGGTTCGGCGTGCGGTCGAGAACCGGCCGGTGAAGGTCTGGTGAACGGTGGCGAAGCGCTGCGCGACCTCCTCCAGCGAGTCCTCCGTCAGCACGCTGTCGGTGAAGACGTGCTGGGCCTTGCCCCGTGCCGCTCGTAGCTTCTGGATCGCCTTGGACAAGCGCGACAGGGCGGTCCGCGCGGAGCTGAGCCCCTCTGGGGAGAGCCAGAGGGCAGGCGGCTTCAGCTCTGGCGGAGCAGTCGAGAACGTGGCCAGCCGAGCCAGCCGGAGCGCATCCGCGCAGGTGACCGGCTCTTGAACGCCGTACATGCTGGCGGCACCGGTGGAGAGTTGGCAGGCTTGGTCCAAGGCATCCGCGTCGGTCGCCAATTGAGTGATCAGTGCCTTCGCCTGGTCGGATGTGAGAACCATCAGATCCAGCGAGGAGGATGAGAGGTTCGAGGGTGCGGACCACTCGGTCGCCTCGGCACGAGATCCGGTCGATGCGAGGTCCATCCAGCCGGCACCGAGCGCGACCACCGCTCGTTGCTCCGCCTCAACGGCGTCGGTGTAGCGTCCGATGAACGACTCGACCGTGGAGCCGAGGTGGGGAAAGTCCAGTCCCAGCCAGGCAACGGGAAGCGCGGGGCGCTTCTCGCCCATGTGCAGTGCTTCGACCAGACGAGCCGCGTCGTGCAGGCCTTCCCATCCCATGGCGTCGAGCAGGGCCGCGTGTGGGGCGAGAGTCCGGCGGATGCCATCGAGCTCCTCCAACGCCCGGTCCAAGGCCTCAAGTTCGCCGCGGGCACCGGTCAGGTCACGCCAGACGAAGGCCTCGCCCTCAAGGGCGGGACGCCAGGATCGGGCGATCCAGCCGGCGGCCTCGGTGATCTGGTGCAGGACCTCCTCCGTCAGCCCGCCGGCGTCGAAGGACGGTTCCGGACGAAGTGGATGGACGTTCTCCAGCCGGGCGATCCGGCCGAGAACCGTGTGGAGTGACGCACCGAGGCCGGCACGGTGCTCGTTCATCGCCGCGGCGTAGCCGGAGAGTTCTTCGCGGAGATCCTTCGCTACGGAGCGTTCGCCGCGCCTGGGGCTGGGGAAGGACCGCGGAGGTGCTTCGAGTGCCCTGCCGAGTTCCTGGGCGACCTGCTTCCGGCCCATGGTGTTGCTGTGCAGGGCCAGGACGTAGTCGTCGAGACCCACGTCCCTGAGCCTGTTGCGCACGACGTCGAGAGCTGCCGCCTTCTCGCTGACGAAGAGGACGGTTCGCCCTTGGTCGAGGAGTCCGGCGATGATGTTGGTGATTGTCTGGCTCTTGCCAGTGCCGGGCGGCCCGTCCATGACGAAGCTCCGGCCTTCGACGGCGGCGGCCACACACTGGCGTTGCGACGAATCGGAGTCCAGGACGAGTGGAGTCTGCTCGGGAGGCTGGAGCTGGTCGATCCGGTCGAGCGGCATCGGGTCGAAGTCGAAAGTGGCGGTGGGAAGGTTCGAGCTTCCGCCCAGGCCGATCGCACGGACCAGGTGGCTCTTCAGGATTCGAGTCCGGTTGTCCTTGAGATCGCGGTACATGGCCTCCTTGCTGGAGTTGAAGGCATCGAGTACGACCCGGTCATCGACTGACCAGCCCTCGCGCTTCGAGGCTTTCCGGCGAATCTGGTCCAGTAGCACCGGGACATCGGGGAGGTCGACCTGCTCCGGACTCGGCCAGTCGACCCCGAGCTCCTCCATCTTGATCGCCAGGGCCGGGTTGAAAGCCACCTCCTCGTCGCCGTTGATCTCCAGCAGGTAGGAGTCGCCCTTCCACCGGCGGAGCGTCACGGGAACCAGCACCAGCGGTGAGACGACGCTCTCCGCCGACGGGGCCGGCCGCCACTTCAGGAAACCGACGCCCAGGTGGAGAACCCACAGGCCGTAGTCGTTGAACTTCTCCTTCGCGACGGTCACCAGCCGACGCAGATGGCGGTCCTGCTCAGCCTGTGTCGCCTTCGAGGTGACGAGTTCGATTCGTTGGGAGGGGCGCCTGACGGCGGCCCGGGAGGCCGGTGTGTCGATCGGTCGGCTCCCGGCTTGGGCCGCCGCTGGTCGTACTGGCTTGTCGAGCCGTACAGGCAGGGCGGACTGGGCCGCTGCGGCGTCCGGTTCGGGCTCCTTGACCGGTGCGAAGACGCATCCGTCGATCAGCCGGTCGAGGATGGCGGACATCCCCGGATCGGTGATGTCCATGCCGGCCTGATTCCTGGTACGGCGGTAACTCACCAGTCGGTTGCGGAAGCCGAGATCGATGAGGGCCTTCTGCCAGTGGTCGAGGAGTCCTTCCAACGGGTCGGTGCCACTCCGACTTCCGGGGCGTCGGTGTTCCAAGCCGGACAACTCCGTTCTGTCATAAGTAGGGTGCGCAGGTGAGCGCGCTGGACGAGCCTAGTGTGTGGTGCGATGCCGGTGGCGTTCGTGGCCGATCTGAGATCCGGCGCCTGGCATTCGTCGGGCGCCGGACGATGAGTCGCCGGTTCGCCGCCGAGCCCACCGAGGGCGACCTGGACCGCCGCGCCGACCGTCCTCGCAGCCCACCAGCTCCGGCGTCAGCGGTGTGGGCGGGCCCGGGAAGCAGGCAGCGCCCCGTCTCCCCTGGGCCTACCGCGACGCGGGTGTTCTCGTCGGGCTGCGGCCGATGAGGGTGTTCATCACCTTGAGGGCCGCTCGCTGGCGCTGGGGCTTCGTCGACCATACAGCTGGGCAGACCACGCCGAAGAAGAGCAACAAGCCGACCACCAAGGTCGGAGCGGCCGAGATGACGGCGATGGTCGTGTTGCCCTGGAAGCCCGCCACCATCGGGCCTGCGGTCGTGGCTGTCATGGCCGTCGGCGCCAGCCAGCGGGTCGAACGCCCGGGGCCGCCGCCACGTGCCGGGCCGGGGCCTTCGCCGGACACGGGACCGCGTTCCGGTCGCCGGCCCGTGGCCTCCGGTCCCTGGTCGATCTGCAGGTGCCCGTCGTTGCCGGACCCCCACTGCGGCTTGCGCCGGCGCGCGCTGTCGCCCATTCCGTCCCCCTTCCGATAGCGGTGGCACCGTGCCTCGCCGCCCTTGGGAGGACCGGTGCCTGGCGATGACGATAGCGCAATTTCTTTGGAAGGAATCCTTGGTGCATTTTCTTGGAGATCTTTGGTTAATCTTGGAAAATGATGGGTGATGCACTAGGCTCGCCGCATGGCCACACCAGTGGAGGAACTCGAGCAACGCCTCGCCGCTCTGCGTACGCAGCTGAGGGAGGCGCGGCGCGCCGGTGATGCGACGGCGACCGCGCGGATCCGCAAGGAGCTGCGTGAGGTCGAGGCGGACTGGGAAGCGGTGTTGGACGAGGAGGAGTCGGAGTCGCTCCAGGGCGCTTCCACCGCGCCGCCGCCGACGCGGGCCGAGCAGCGGCCGGTCGGCAGGGCGATCCCCGGAGCCGTCCCGGTGCGCGAGCAGGTCTACCAGTCGCTGACGATCCTCGGTGCGCCCGCCGCGCCGAAGCTCATCTCCTCGGTGTACGAGGCCTTCTTCTCCGAGTCGCTGGTCGCCACCAAGCTTGCCTCCCTGCGGCGTGATGAGGAGCGTTCCTTCACCGCGCAGGGCTACTCCCGTCCCTACTACATCTGTGCCGCGATCAACCACGACCGCCTCACCGCGGCCCGTGGCCTGCTCGCGGTCTCGGTCTGGTCGCTGGAGCAGCGCCTGATCACTCCGCTTAGCCCGCGTGCCGACTTCCTTCGGCACGCGATCGGGACGGCCGAGCAGATCCAGCGCCTCGACAACGCGGGCAATCCGCCGTCCGAGGCGGCATGGCGGCTGCTGCGCCGCTTCGCGCTCACGATTCCGGGCGCCTACAGCGAGGCCCTGCGGCCCGACCCGGAGCGGGTGCTCTCCGCCGCGCGAGCCGAGGCGGAGGTCCACCAGGGCGAGGGGAACCGGGAGCGGATCGACGCCGCTCGCCGCGCACGCGAACAACTCAGCGATGTGCAGCAGCTTTTCGGTGCGAGGGAACTCCATGACGCCCTCCGCAGCGGGGGAGGGGTCCTGTAGTCGAGGGGTCCCGCATTCGCATCGGAACCTCAGGAGATCGGCGCCACCCCGGAACGAAGAGAGGCCATGCCTTCCCACTCATCCGAGCCGCCCGACCGGTTGGCTCAACTTCGCGGCGCGCGGCCGCCGTTGGCGTACACCGCCCGTAAGATCACCGCGCTGACGGCGAATCCGGCCTGTGCCCGGCGGTCCGTCCTGGACGCCTCAGGGGTCGACAAGACCGCTCTGGCCCGGCGGCTGGGCCATGAACCGCGCTTCGGCCAGTCGCCGTTCGCCATCGCACGGGAGGAGGCCTTCAAGGCCACTGTGCGCTGGGGCTCGTACGCCGAACTGATCCGGCTGTTGCGGGAGGACCTCGGCGTACCGGTCGACGAGGCCAAGCTCCAGGACCTCGGCGAGGTCGGGGGGATCACCTCGCTCGAAGTCCGGGAACGGGAGACCCGCGGTGTCATCGAGCGGATCGCCGCCGGTGACGAGGAGCGGTTGATCCTGCAGAGTCCGGTGCTCACCGTGGAGGTGGCCGGCCGACTGGCCTACCTGGAGCCCGATGCCCTGACCCACCGGATCGACGGCAGGTTTCACGTCGTGGCGATCAGGTCGTTCCCCGTGATCGACGGTCAGGCCGATCCGACCGCCGTCGCCCGGACCGCGAAGCAGGCCTCCGTGTACGTGCTGGCCCTGCGGCGCGCGTTCGCGGCCGCAGGGCTGGATCCGGAGCAGATCGCCGACACCTTCCTGCTGGTCTGCCCCAAGGACTTCTCCAACCGGCCGTGCCTCAGCGGGATCGACCTGCGTCAGGAACTCGCCGCCCTCGACTTCCAGCTGAACCGGCTGCGGCGCGCCGAGGACCTGGCGCGCGCTCTTCCGGCGACGGCGACCCTCGACATCGACCGGGACCCGGCCGTGCTCCACGAGTCGGTGGAGCAGCTGCCCGCCTCCTACGTCCCCGACTGCCTCTCCTTCTGCGAGATGGCCCACCACTGCCGCGACGAGGCCGACGCCCACGGATACCCCGCCCGGCTGGGCAGCACCGTACGGAACGCCCTGGCGGGCATCGACTCCACCAGCACGGCCCTCGCCTACCTCGACAGCGGTCTGCCGCCCGGCGCGGAGAACGCCGAGACCGTCGAACTGCTCATCGCCGCCGACCGGCTCTTCCGGCTGCGCACCGAGGAGACCGCATGAGCATGCTTGCCACGGTCGCGACGCTCCGCGCGACCCAGACCGGCAGGGCCCAGCCCCTGGCCACGGTCCGGCACCACCACCTGGACGACCACCCGTTCGTCCTGGTGCCGCTGACCCTCGCAGGGGAGGCCTGTGCGCCGCTGGCCGCACTGGCGGGCACCGACCCGGACCACCCGACCCTGCTGACCGTCCGCCGGCCCAGGGACCGGGTCCAGCGGTTCCGGTTCGCGGAGGAGCTGGCGGCCCTTCTGCTTCCCTACTTCGAGGAGTGCCTGGCGGAGGCCGAGACCTACACCGTCGGCAAGGGCGAGAAGGCGGAGGAGCGCCAACAGGCGTGCCGCGCACCGCAACTGCTCGTCCCCAACGGTGAAGGCATCGCCTACCTCCGCCGCCTCGGCCGGCTCACCCGGCTGCGCAGCACCGACGGATCTCACGCTGTTCATCCCGACGTGCCGAAGCTCGGCAAGTGGCTGACGTGGTTCGAGGGTCGGGCGGAGTTCCCGGGGTCGAGTGCCATGCTCGCCGTCAGCCGGGTGCTCACCGCGCACTGGGCGACCGGCCAGAGTTCCGCCGAGGACTCCCACCTGGCGGCCGTCGTCGCCTGGATCGATCCGCCCGACGGCCGTACGGGGGCGGAAGCCGCCCGGGAGACCGAGAACCCACTGGTCTGGCCGCCTGCCGGACCTGCCACGGACGCCGGGTTCGACGCGCTCCTCGACGACCTCCTCACCCGCCACGCGGAAGCCGAGGGACGGGTGCGGGAGCGGTTCGGCGAGCGCATCGACCGCGCCCTGTGCGAGCAGTTGCGGCCGACGTGGGACCTGGTCTGGCGGGGTGTCGGCCTGGCGCGCGCCCTGCCCGAAGGGGGACATGTCGAGGAACGGTGGACCAGCGACCGTCGGCGGTTCACCGACTACGCGGCCTACCTGGAGGAGCACGGCCACCCGCAGGGCAGGCGCGACCGCGCGGTGGGCGCGGCCCGGCGGCTGGGCCTGCTGGAGGACGACACGTCCCGCTACCAGACCCAGCGGGCCTACGACGACCCGCTGGTGATGGCGGAGTACGAGCTGAGCGGAGAAGCGTTCAGTGGCACCGTCGTCGCCCGGGACGAGGATCGGTTCGAGCCCGGGAAGAGGACCCCGCGCTGGCGTCCGACGATCACCGTGCGCAGCGAGCGCCCGGTACGGCTCACCGTCGGAATCAAGGTGAAGTCGCCCGGCCGCCTGAAGCAGCCGGCCGAGATCATCGACGTCACCCCGCACGAGGGGGTCCACCTGGTGACCCTCGAACTCTCCGGCGGCTTCGCGAACAAGCGCAGGCCACCCGCACCGGAAGGCACCCTCGCCGGGATCGGCGAGACGGTGACCTACACGACGCTCGGCGTCGACTCGCGGCCGGCGAAACTGCCCGCCGAGGAGAACACCCCGTGGACCCACGGAGGCCCGCCGGTGCCCTACGAACCGACCGACGAGGACGCCGAGGAGGAATGGGCGTGAACGACACCACGACGGTGGCGGCAGCGATCCCGGCCGCGCGTACCCCCGCCGATGAGGCGGTGGGCCCGGGGGGGCCGGGGGGCCGGGCCGACCGTGCGGTGGCCGGGATCCTGGCCGACCTCGACCGGCCCACCGGGCGGGGCGTGGTGGTGGACTCCCCGCCCGGCGCCGGCAAGTCCACCCTGGTGAAGCGCGCCGCCGGGCACCTCACCGGCGCCGACCACCAGGTGATGATCGTCGCGCAGACCAACGAGCAGGTCGACGACCTGGTGGACAACATCGCGAGGGAGTACCCGGAACTGCCGGTGGGCCGCCTGCACGCGACGGGCTTCGCCCTGCCGGAGCGCGTGACCCGGCACCTCAACGTCTCCGGCGACACCGGGATCGACGCCCTGCGTCACCTGCCGGTCGTGGTGTCGACGGCCGCCAAGTGGCGGCACGTGGACGCGGAGAAGTCCGGCACCTGGCGGTGGGCGATCATCGACGAGGCCTACCAGATGCGTTCGGACGCCCTGCTCGCGGCGGCGCCGCTGTTCGACGCGCCCGACTCCCAGGTGCTGTTCGTGGGGGACCCCGGCCAGCTCGACCCGTTCGCGACCGTGGACACCGACCGGTGGCAGGGCCTCAGCTGGGATCCGCTGCGCAACGCCGTCGACGTCACGCTCGCCCACGAACCCGACCTGCTCCGGCACCAACTGCCGATCTCCTGGCGGCTGCCCGAGATGGCCGCGCCCCTGGTGGCGGAGGCCTTCTATCCGTACTACCCCTTCGAGTCCGGCACCACGGCGAGCGACCGCGTGCTGACCTACGGGAGCCTGCCCCATCGGCCGGTCGCGGAGGACCCGGTGCTGGCCCGGGCCGCCGACTCCGGCTGGGGCTACCTCGAACTCCCGGGACGTCACACCCTCGACCACGACCCCCAGATGGCCGAGGCGCTCGCCTCGACCGCATCCCGGCTGCTCGAACGGGGCGCGCTGGTCAACGGCGAACCGTTGGCGCAGGCCCGGATCGCGATCGGCGCGGCGCGGACCGTCCAGGTGGACGCGGTGCGGGCAAGGCTGGCGGAACGGGGCCTCACCGAGATCACCGTGGACACCGCCAACCGGCTCCAGGGCCGGGAGTTCGACGTGACCCTGGTCTGGCACCCGCTCTCCGGCCGCCCGGACGCCTCCGCCTTCCACATGGAGACCGGCCGACTGTGCGTCCTGCTCTCCCGGCACCGGTTCGCCTGCATCGTGGTGGCCCGCGCCGGCATCACCGACCTCCTCGACCGGCACCCCCGAAGCAGCCCGATCCACCTGGACGTCCCACCCAAGTTCCCGGATGGCTGGCGCGCCCACCAGGTGGTCATGACGCACCTGGAACGCGCTGAGCACCGGTCCGGGCCGCGTTGAGAAGCAGTGTGCGTCCACGTACTGTGACGCCCGACGGGGAGGAGGGGAGAGCCGTTGCGCAGGGTGCCGCCGGAGATGTTCCGGTTCACGACGGGGGAGAAGGCCGAACTCTACGGTGCGATCCTTCAGGCCTTCGGCGCGGCCAACGAGAGGTTGGAGACCGCGCTCGGGCTGGACGAGGTCCGCACCCGGCTGCGGACGGTGGGCTGGCTCGACGCGATCCATGACGACGACCTCCAGGAGGCGCTGCGCAAGCTCAGGGAGTGGCAGCTGCTGGACGTCGTCCAGAACCACGCGGAGAACTACCGCACCGCCGAGGAGTACGAGCGCCGCAACCTCCAGTACTCGCTGACCCGGCGCGGTGAGGCCGCGTTCGCCGGGGTCGAGCACGCCCTGTCCGTCCTCGCCTCGACCGGTGCGCTCCAGACGGCGGTGCTGGAGGCGATCGCGGACCGGCTCGACGAGCTGTACGTCCTGCTGGGGGACTCCACGTCCTCGGACCGTCGGGTCTTCACCACGCTGCAGGAGCTGGAGGGCCACCTGGAGGCGCTGCTGGCCAACACCAAGGCGTTCAACGGCGAGTTGCAGCGCCTGCTGCGCGCCGAAGGTGCGGACCTGGCGACCTTCCGGGAGGTCAAGGCCGCGACGGTGGCCTATCTCCAGGAGTTCCTCGTCAACCTCGACCAGCGGGGAGAGGCGGTCGCCTCCGCCGTCGAGCGTGTGGAGCGGCGCGGGGTGAGCCTGCTGCACGCGCGGGCGCTGCGGGGTGCCGAGCTGCCGCCGGTCTCCGACGGCGATCCCGCGCCGGCCTGGCTGGAGCGGCGCCGGGCGCGCTGGGAGGGGCTCCGGTCCTGGTTCCGGCCGGCCGACGGGGCACGGCCCCGCGTGGAGCAGCTGCACGACGTGGCGCGGCGGGCGATCGTGACGCTCCTCCAGGTTCTCGACCGGATCACCGAGTCACGGCGCCGCTCCTCCAGCGCCGTCCAGGACTTCCGGGAGCTGGCCCGCTGGTTCGCCGCAGCGCCCACCGAGGACGACCTGCACCGCCTGTGGTCGGCCGCCTTCGGTCTGGGGTCGGCCCGTCACGCCCATCTCGCCCACCCCGACCCGGAGTTGGTTCCCTCCTCGGGCAGCTGGGCCGAGACCCCGCCGGTGGAGGTCTCGGCGCTGCTGCGCACCAGCGGCCGCACCGAGCGGTTCACCCGCACCGGGAAGGTGCGCGACATCGGCGGGATCAAGGCGGCCCGGGCCGAGCGGGCCCGGAAGGAGCGGGCCGAACTCGAAGCGGCCTGGGACGTTCTGGGAACCGACGGCCCGGTGCGGCTCTCCGACCTCCGCGTGCTGGACCACACCGTCTTCGAGCGGCTGCTCGACCTCCTCGGCCGGGCGTTGGCCGTACGACCGGACGCCGGCGGGGCACGTCGGGCGGTCACCTCGGACGGCCGCGTGGAGATCGTGCTCCGGCCTTCTCCCGAGGGCGGACGGGCCGTCCTGCGGACCTCCCACGGCCGGTTCGAAGGGCCCGACTACCTGGTGGAGATCCGGAGCCCGAGCGCACTGCGGGCGGTCGTCCGGGAGGACAGCGGATGAACACCACCAGGAGCGGTACATGAGCACCCTCGCCAACCAGCTGGTCCTGGCCGAGCGGCAGGACATAGCCCGAGGCATCAGACTGCTCCTCGGCCTGCCGCTGATCACCGAGCGCGGTGACCCGCCCGCCTTCGAGCTGATCCGCCGCCGTCAGGATCCGCTGACGAAGTGGTTCGACTACAACTGCGGCTGGCAGCTGGTGGTGGAGCCGCGCCTGGGGTATGCGCGTCTGCTCAAGATCCGGACCGTGCCCGACGCCTCGCGCCCCGCCCGTCGGCTGCGCTCCGGCAAGGCCCCGTTCGACCGCCGCCGTTACACGCTGCTGTGCGTCGTCGCGGCCGAGCTGCTTCCGGTCCCGGTCACGACGGTCGGCCTGCTCGCCGACCGGGTCGTCCACGCCTGTGCCACCGACGAGGCACTGCCGCCCTTCGACACGGCGAGCAAGTCCGAGCGCATGGCGTTCGTGGACGTGCTCAAGCTGTTGGAGGCCTACGGCGCGCTCCTCACCGTGGACGGCGTCACGGAGAGCTTCGTCGACTCGGCGAAGGCCAAGGTCCTCTACCGAGTGGACGCCACCGTCCTGATGCGCCTGCTCGCCGCGCCCGTCGGCCCGTCCCGGCTGGCCGTTCCGGCGCAGGACGTGCCGCTGCGCTTCGAGGAACTCCTGCGGGGCACGGTGCGCGAGAGCCGGTACGGCGGGGCCGACGCCTCCGACGCGCAGCGCAACCTCCGGCTCCGGCACTCGGTGCTCCGGCGGCTCCTCGACGATCCCGTCCTGCACCACGACGAACTCGGCGCCGACGAACTGGCCTACCTGGCCTCGCCGACGGGGCGCCAGATCGTCAAGCGCGCCGCCGAGCAGGGCGGCTTCGTGCTGGAGGAGCGGGCCGACGGTCTGCTGCTCGTGGACCCGGAGGCCATCGCCACCGACAGCCGCTTCCCGGACGACTCCGCGACGGCCCGCGTCGCCGCCCTGCTCCTGCTGGAACCGCTGACGGCCGCCCCGGACGGGCTGACACCGGAACAGCTCGAGGCCGAGGCGAACACGCTGCTGCGGCGCTTCCCGCGGTGGGCGAAGGGCTACCAGTCCGAGGACGGCGCCCAGCGGCTCACCGCCGATGCCCTTCGTGTCCTCGACGACTTCGGCCTGGCCCGCCGGATCGGCGACCGCACCGTTCCCCGGCCCGCGGCGTTCCGGTACCGCACCACCGTGACCGACGGTCCCGCAACCTGACCAGGGAAGACCTCCGATGACCGTGACACAGCCACCGCAGAGCCCCGTGCCCCCGCCGGCGGCCGCAGCCGTGCGATGGCGGCCCGCCAGGGCCGGCATCCTCAACGTCTGGCGCTACTACGACGAGACCTTCACCTTCCACAAGGGCCGGCTGCTCCTGCGGGGGCAGAACGGCACCGGCAAGTCGAAGGCGCTGGAGGTGCTCCTGCCGTTCCTGTTCGACGCGAGCCTGCGACCCAACCGGCTGTCCACCTTCGGCGGCTCCGAGCGCACCATGCACTGGAACCTGATGGGGGAGGGCACCACGGGCAAGACCCGCGTCGGATACGTGTGGCTGGAGTTCGTCCGCGGTGACGGCGATCCCGGGTGGTTCACCTGCGGCGCCAGACTCCAGGCCAGCGTGCACACCCCCGGTGTCACCGTCGACTACTTCACCACCGGCGCGCGGATCGACCGCCCAGGCGGTCTCTCCCTGGTCAACGACGCGGGCCAGCCGCTCACCCGCGCCGCCCTGGCCGAAGCGCTGCACGGCCGGGGCGAGTTGCACGGGTCACCCACCGACTACCGCAACACGGTCCGCAGCACGCTCTTCCCCGGGCTGAGTGAGCAGCGCTTCGACGCCCTGATCACCGCGCTGCTCCAGCTCCGCACCCCCAAGCTCTCGGAGCGCCTGGATCCGTCGCTGCTGTCCTCGCTGCTCTCGCGGGCGCTGCCCCCGCTCGGCCAGGGCGAGATCACCGAACTGGCCGAGGGTTTCGAGCGCCTCGACCGCCAGCGCGAGCACCTGAAGACACTGGACGACGAGGTGGCCGCGGCCACCGCCGTCGCGAACCAGCAACGCGGCTACGCCCAGCGCGTCCTGCGTGCCGGAGCAGCCGGTCTCATCTCCGCGACGACCGAGATGGACAGCCTCGCCCGCATCGCGAGGGAGAGCGGGGAGGCGCACGCGGGAGCCGTGCGTGAGCGCGACGAGAGCAACCGGACGCAACAGGAACTCGAACACGGGCGGCAGGAGATCGAGGGCGCCATCGAGGGGCTGCTCGACTCCGAGGTCTACCGGCAGGGGCAGGAGCTCGACCAGCTCCGTCGTAGGAGCGAGCAGGCCGACCAGACCGCCGCCCGGGCCCGTACCGCCGCCGACCGGAAGGTTCGGGCGGCCGACGAGGACGCGGGGCGTGCCGACGATGCGCGGCTGCGTTCCGAACAGCGGGCCGAACACACCCGGGCCGCTCGCGAGGAGGCACGTGGCGCGGCGCGGCGAGCAGCCATGGAGTCCGTCTGCGCCGAGGTGCAGACGGTGCTCGGCACCGCACCGGGTCCGTCGGGGGAGAACGAGGAGCAGGGGCGTACGGCGCGCCGTCTGCTGCGCGGTGCGGTCGTCTCGCGGCACCACCAGATCGCCGACGTCCGAGCCGCCGTCGAGCGCCACGAGCGGTTCCTCGCGGGCCGGACGACGGCGGAGCAGCACCTCGATTCGGCGCGCGAACGGCTGACCGGGGCGACCGCGAAGCGCGAGGGGAACGCCCGCGCCTACCAGGCCGCCGTCGATGCCCACGCCGCCCTGTTGCGTCGTTGGGCGAGGGAGGACTGCGCGGAACTCTCGATCGACGACGCCGAGGAACTCGCGTCCCGTGCCGCCGTCGAGACTGATGTCCTCGTGCTGGTCGAAGCCGCGGCCCGGGCGGCGGAGAGCTCCATCACCGCCGACGAGACGACCGCCCGCGCCGGCCGGGACGACGCCCGCGTCGGGCGTGACCGGGTCCTCCGGGAACTGGAACGCATCGCGGCCGCGGCCGATCTCCCGCCGGTTCCACCACGGACTCGCACGGCCGACCGGTCGGTCCTGCCGGGGGCGCCACTGTGGCGTCTGCTGGCCTTCCAGCCGGACGTTCCGCCCGCCGATCAGGCCGGCGTCGAAGCGGCCCTCGAAGCGGCCGGCCTGCTCGACGCCTGGATGACCCCCGACGGCGGTCTCGTCGTCGCCGGGCACGATGTCCTGGCCGATCCGGCAGCGGCCGCGCCCGCACCCGGCCCCTCGCTGCTCGACGTCCTGGCTCCGGAACCCGGCGGCCCGGTGCCGCCCGCCCGGGTGCGGCGGCTGCTTGCCGGTGTCGCCTACGGCCCCGCACTGACGACGGACCACCCGGCCGTCGTGGGCGCCGACGGAAGCTGGCGGCTGGCGATGGCGGTCGGCTCCTGGGCCAAGGAGGAGTCCAGCCACATCGGCGCCGCGGCCCGGGAACGCGCCAGGCAGCGGCGGATCGCGGAACTCACCACCGAACTGGCCGAGGCCGACACCGCCGTCGTCGGCTACGAGACGCGGCTGCATGCCCTCACCGACCGCCGGACGCGCCTCGAAGCCGACCTCCGCTCCCGGCCGCACCACCGGGACGTGGAGGAGGCCAAGGGCGTCTGGGACCGGGCCGAGTCCGAGGTGGGCGCTCGGGAGGACGCCGTGCGGGAGGCCGTCGAACAGCTCGCGCGGCAGGAGAAGGCGGTCGCGGACGCGCTGCGCGTTCTCGCCGTCGCCTCCGCCGAGCATGCCCTGCCGACCGAACATGCCGCCCTGGACAAGACCGCCGCGGCCGTCGAAGCGCTGCGCGAACAGGCCGACGTCTGGCTCGACGCCCATCTCGCCTGGACAGCCGCCGACCAGGCCTGGCACTCCGCGCGCGGCCATGCCGAGGCATCGAGGGGGGCTGCGACCGAGGGCCTGGCGGAGGCCGAGACCGCCGAGGCCGCCGCCCGTGGGCTCCGCTCCACGCTCCGGGCGGTCGAGAGCACCGTCGGTGAGGACTACCGCGAAGTGGCCGCCCGCATCAGTGACTTCCGGAAGTCCCTCGACCGCGTTCGCCGCGACCTCGAATCCGGCACCCAGGCACTTCTCGCGCTCGAAGGCCGCATCGGCGCGCTCGGCGCCACCGCGGCCCAGGACGAGGCCCTGCACGACAGGGCCGTCGAGGCCCGGAACGAGGCCGCCCATGGCTTCCGGCGCCTGTGCGTCCTCGGATTCCCCGAGGACGCGGGCCTCGGGCTCGTCCTCACCTCTGCGGACGGCACCCGCGCCACCCTCGAAGCGGCGCGCGAGACCGCTGCCGCGTGGCCCAACCTGCCGCACGGCACCAGGAACCTCGGTGACTCCCTGAACCGTCTCTCCGAGGCCGTCCACCGAGCCCGCCAGAGCCTCAGCAGCCGCGCCGACCTCGAGCTCGAAGCGGAGGAGGACGTCCAGGTCCTCACCGCCACCGTCGACGGCATCCGGGTCGGCGCGACCGGCCTCCTCGTCATCCTCACCGGTGAGCGTGACCGCGGTCAGGACGACATCACCGCAGCCGAACGCGACCTCTTCGACCGGACCCTCACCGGCGACACGCGCCGCCACCTCGCCTCCCGGATCCGTCAGGCCGGTGAACTCGTCGAGCGGATGAACGGCCACCTCGAAGGGATCCGCACTGCCTCACGGGTGGCCGTCCGACTGGTGTGGCAGATCCACCCCGACCTGCCAGCCGGTACCCGGACGGCCCGTGAGCTGCTGCTCAAGGACCCGGCGCGGATCACCGAAGCCGACCGCGAGGCCCTCCACGCCTTCTTCCGGGGCCGTATCGAGGAAGCGAAGACCCGCAACACGGCGGCGACCTGGGAGGAGCAGCTCGCCGAGGTCCTCGACTACACGGCCTGGCACCAGTTCGTCGTCAAACTGGACCGCGCCAACGGCTCCGGGTGGCAGCTGCTCACCAAGAAGCTCCACGGCGCGCTCTCGGGTGGCGAGAAGGCCATCGCCCTCCACCTGCCGCTGTTCGCCGCCGTGGCCGCCCATTACGAGGCGGTGCCGGAGTCTCCGCGGCTGATCCTGCTCGACGAGGTCTTCGTCGGCGTCGACACCGTCAACCGCGGGCAGGTCTTCGGCCTCCTCGCGGCACTCGACCTTGACCTGGTGCTCACCTCGGACCACGAATGGTGCACCTACCGGGAGCTCTCCGGCATCGCCGTCCACCAGTTGATCACCGGAGGTGACGGCGACGACGCCGTCACCAGTGCCCGTTTCACCTGGACGGGCACCGACCTGCTGCCCGACGAAGCCGACACGGAAGAACCGGCATGACGGACCGCCACCCCCTCGACCTCCCCGAGCTCCGACCCCTGTGGTCGGCCGTTCACGGCCGTCTCTCGACCGGTCGCCCCGTCAGCCGGGTACGGTCCGGACCACTCGACGAGGCGGGCCGGGAGGCACTGGCCGACCTCCTCGGGCTCGACCGGCTCCCCGGCGCCGAACCGACGATCCCCCTCGCCGGGCTCGACAGTGCCGTGCTGGACGCCTGCGGCCGACCCGTCCGGGACGTGGTGACCGCGATCCTCGGCCCGATCCACGACCGGGCTGCCGAGCGCGTACGGAAGACCGGCCAACGCGACGCCCTGTGGGGGTGGTTGGCCGACCACGAGGTGGTCACCGCCCAGCCCGTTCTGCTGGAGTGGGTCGGCCACCTGCGGGCCAGCGGCCTCGTAGACGGCTCACCCGACCGGACCCGAGGCCTGCTGACCGCCGCGCTGACCGTCCTTCACGCACTCCCAGCCGACGGTGAGCCACTACCGGTCCTCGCCGCCCGTCTCCTCGACGGCGACTCCCACGCCCTCGACGACGGGACCCGGCTGTCCTCGCTCGTCCTGCGGGCACTGGCGGTGCTGTACGGCACTGACATGCCCGAAACGGCCGAAGGGCGGCGCGCACTGTGGAGTCGAGCCGGCGTGGCCGACGACGAGCTGTCGGCCACCGTGCTCGCCGTCGGTCTCCGTCCCGGGGGAGAGGGCCCGGTGGCCGAGATCTCCCGGATCTGCGCCGGAGCGGGCCACCCCGTCAGCCTCACCCTCGCCCACGTGCGCTCACCCGGCGAATTCACCGGTCCCACCGGACCCGTGCACATCACCGAGAACCCCAGCGTGCTCGCCCTGAGCCTGCGCCGCTTCGGCCCCCACTGCCCGCCGCTGGTCTGCACCTCCGGCTGGCCCAACACCACCGTGATCCACCTGCTGCGCCGACTCGCCGACGACGGCGCGTCCCTGCGCTACCACGGCGACTTCGACGGCGAGGGCATCCGCATCGCGGCGCACGTCATGGCCAAGACCGGCGCAGCCCCCTGGCGGATGACAGCCGACGACTACCGGGCCGCCGTGTCCCGGGTTCCCCGGGGCCCCGACCCGGGGCGTCTGACGCCCGCACCGTGGGACCGGAGACTCGTCGATTCCATGGCCGAACTGCGCAGCGCAGTGGTCGAGGAGGTGGTCGCCGACCTTCTCCTCGACGACTTGGCAGACCACCGAAACGAATAGAATGACAGCCTGTTCGACGGGCCGAGGGCTACCACCAGCGCTTCGGCCTCGTCCACGTCGACTTCGCGACGCAGCGGCGCACCCCGAAGGCCTCGTACACCTGGTACCGCGACCTGATCGCCGCCCACCGGGCGCGTCGCTCAATGTAGTTGGTCCTTCAACTGCTGCGGGACGTGCGGTCCCTCGGCATCGGCCGAGAGGCCATCAGGTTCAGGGCGCCCGCTCGACCCGAGCGGGCGCCCGCCGCCGTGTCCCGGTACCTGCGCGAGGACGAGCGGATCCACATCGCCGACCGGCTGCGCGAGAAGGCGATGATTCGGGCGATTGCCGGCGAGCTGGGCCGCAGCCCGTCCACGGTCAGCCGTGAAATCAGACGCAACAGCCATCCGGGCAGCCGCAGTTACCGGCCCCATGCCGCGCAGGCCTGCGCCGATTCCCGTCGGCCTCGGCCCAAGCCCGGCAAGATCGCCCGGAACCCGCGGCTGCGGGACTTCATCCAGAACCACCTGGACCGGAAGTGGAGTCCGGAGCAGATCTGCCAGGCTCTGCGGGAAACCTTTCCCGAACGGCCGGAGATGCACGCGGTCCACGAGACGGTCTACCAGGCCCTCTACGTCCAAGGACGCGGCAAGCTCCGCCGCGAACTGGCGGGAGCCCTGCGCAGCGGCCGTGTCCGTCGCAAGCCCCATCGGCGGGGATCAGGCGGGCAGGACCGGCGAAGCCCCGTGCGTTGGGCCGTCAGTCGGTCTGCAGGGCCCGGCCGGGGTGGTAGGCGGTGAGCAGCAGGGCGATGTCGTCGGAACGGTGCGGGGAGCGCCGGGCTTTGCGCAGGAGTTGATCGGCCAGTTCGTCGAGGCTTCCGGCGCGGGCGTGGGCCAGTGAGGTGCGCAGGTCGTCGATGCCCAGATCGATGTCCCTGTCGCGTTCCTCGACGAGGCCGTCGGTGTAGAGGGCGAGGACCGACCCTCGGGGAAGGTACAGCTCCGTCTCCGGATAGCTGCTGGTACCGTCGACGCCGAGGAGCGGGCCGCCTTCCAACTCGAGCACCTCGGTGCTGCCGTCGGGACGGCGTAGCAAGGGTGGACAGTGCCCGGCGCGGACGGCGCGGGCGCGGTCGTTGTCGGGCTCGATACGGATGTAGCAGCAGCTGGCGAGCAGGTCGGGACCGAGGTCGACCAGGAGCCGGTTGGTTCCGGCCAGGACGGCGCTCGGTGAGTGACCGGCCGTGGCGAAGGCCCGCACGGCGCTGCGCATCTGGCCCATGGTGCCGGCTGCGGCGACGCTGTGGCCCTCGACGTCTCCGATGACGAGGGCTACGGCGTTCCCGGTGGGGATCACGTCGTACCAGTCGCCCCCGATGTCCATCCCGCTGGTGCCGGGCAGGTAACGGCCGGTGGTGCGGATGCCCGGCAGGGCGGGCAGGCGGTGGGGCAGGAGTGCGTGTTGCAGGCCGTGGGCGAGGGCGGACTTCGCGTCGTAGAGACGGGCGCGTTCGAGTGCTTGGGCGATCAGACCGCTGAGTGCCGTCAGGATGCCCTGGTCCTTGGCGGTGAATCGGTGGATCTCGTCGAAGCCGAGGATGCAGGTGCCGACTGGGCGGTTGGAGGCGATCAGCGGTAGGTAGACCCAGGCCCCGACGTCGTCCATGGTGTGAGCTGGACAGGCACCGGTGAAGTCCTGCCGGGACTCGAGGAACAGGGGGACGCCGGAGGCGAGCGTCTCCGTTCCGGGCAGCGGAGTATCGAGCGGTTTGCCTTCCAGCCAGTGCAGGAAGCGGTCATGGTGGCCGGTGTGGAAGAGCAGGTGCAGACGGCCGTCGTTGATCACGTAGATGGCCAGGTGCTGTCCGTCGAAGGTCGGCAGGAGCTGGTCGGCGACGACGTCGCACACCTCGATCGTGCTCACCGCTTCGGTCAGCGCGCTGCTGAGCTGCAGTACCCGGTAGATGGCGCCCAGACGCGCGGGCTCCGCGTGGCCCGGCTGCGGGCTCGGCGCGGTGGACCCGGGTCCGGGAGCGGACGAGGGGGTGGTCGCTGCCCAGGATCCCTCCGCTGCCCCGGAACCCCGTGCTGCCCAGGATCCCTCCGGTGGTCCGGACGCGTGGGGCGGTCCGGAGAACGTCACCCTGCCGGTCACGCCGTTCGCATCGGGGTGGAGGGAGAAGGCGAGCCAGCGGTCCGGTGGGCGCCGGACCAGGAAGGCGGTGGGCTGCTGGGAGACCATCGCGGCTCGGTGCCGGTCCTCGAAGACGGGATCGGACAGCCATGGGAGGACATCCCACAGGCAGCGGCCGAGCAGTTCCCCGCCGGGCGCCCCCAGCAACACCTCCAGGCTGCGATTGGCGTATGCGACACGTCCGTCCGGATCGAGGGAGAAGAGTCCGTCCCGGAGCCGTTCCACGGCGGTGACGGCTGCGGCGCCGGCTCCGGCGTCGAGCACGCTGCCGACCAGGTGGGTCCGGACCTCCTTCCCGGGCGCCTCCGGCACGCGCCCCCACAGCTCGACGATGCGGTACCCGTCAGCGGTGCGGATGCGCAGTCGGCGGGCGACCACTCTGCCGTCCGCGCCGGCCGCCCGGGCCGCGGCCCGGAGCGAGACCCGGTCGCCCGGGTGGAGCCGGGAAGCCAGCGTCTCGGCCCGTCCGTCGAAGGCGGCGGGCGTGAGACCGAAGATCGCGCAGAGCTCGTCGTCGGCGACCACGGTCCCGGTGTCGAGCTGCCAGTCGAACAGGCCGACCCGCACTGCCGGCGCGGTGGGCGCCGGGACCTCGATGGGCACCGTCGTGGCGTCGTACGCGAAGGCGACCCCACGGGCTCGAACGTCGGCGAGGGCTGCGCCGAGCCGGTTGGCGATGGCCCGCAGGTGGCGGAGCTGGGCCCTCGACAGCCCTGCGTGCCCGGGTGGCGCCGGCCATACCACCGCCAGTGCTCCCAGACTCTCCTGCCCGGCCCTCACCGGCACCGACGCCGAGCCGAATGCGTACGGCAGGGCCACCGCGAGCTGCGGATAACGTCGCATTGTCTCGTCGGCGCCGGCCAGATGGACTGTCCGGCCCGACCGGTGGGCGACCGCCACCGGAATGGGGCTGTTGACCGGGATGAGCCGCCAGCCGCCGAGCAGGGACGGCGGCGCACCGCAGGTGGCGGCCAGCACGATCGAACGGCCGTCCCGGGAGCGCAGGAAGACGCTCCCGGCATGGGCGGCGGTCTCCTCGATGGCCCTGACCACGGCAGTCACCAGGGCGTCTTCGCGGTCCGCCGCCGCACCGTCGGCCGCCCCGGCCCTGGCCGCCGGTCCGCGTCGTCCGGAATCCGTGGTGGCTCCCGTGTTCGGGTACGGCGCCGCGTCGCTCCCGACGGGTGGCGCCGGCGGGTCCACCGGCTCGTGCCGACTCATGCTTTCCGATCTACGTCCCGACGGCGCCGCTGTCAAGGCCGACCGGGTGATGACCATGGAACGACGGAGGACGTCGTCGTGGGGCACCGTTCGGGGCCCGGACGGCCGGCCCGTGCGGTACCCGCGACGGTGGTGCCGGCCCGACCGGGGCGGTGCCTGCCCGGCGCCCGACGGGCCCCTCGACCAGTGGAAGCCCTCCGCGGGCCGGAGGGGCTATGGTCGAATACATGGGAGAGCGACAGGTCGCACCCATTGCGCCGGACCTGGTAATGACGACTGCCGGCGGCTCGCGGGTCCTCACCCCGAGCCGCTCGTACCACGTTGGCCGCGACCCGGTCAGCGAGATCCCGCTCAGTGACCCCCGGGTGTCATGGCACCACGCGGTGCTGCACCTCGGCGACGGACACTGGATGCTGGACGATCTGGACAGCGACAACGGCACCTGGTCCGGGGGCCGCCGGATCTCGCGCCTCGATCTCGGTGACCTCGGCACCGACAGTGTCATCCGGTTCGGCAGCCCCGGCGACGGCCCGGAGCTGGAGCTCGCCTTGGCACCCCCGCAGCAGTCCGCCGTCCCGCGTCCCACTGCGCTGACTGCGATCACCGGCTCGTACCGGCCGCCCACCGGCATCCATCCGCTGATCGCCCGCACTCTGCGGATCGGCCGCGCACCCGACAACGACCTGGTCCTGGCCGACATCGAGGTTTCCCGCCACCACGCCGAACTGCACACCACCGCCGACGGCCGGTACGCGATCACCGATCTGCACAGCCACAACGGCACCTACCTCAACGGTCAACCGGTGGTGGAGGCCGTGATCGGCCCGGGAGACCTGCTGGGCATCGGCCACTCGGAGTTCTGCCTGGTCGACGGCGAACTCCAGGAGTTCGTCGACACCGGCGACATCACCCTCGACGTGGCCGATCTGGTGGTCACGGTCGGCGACGCCCGGCTGCTCGACGGGATCAGCTTTCCGGTCGGCCTGGACTGCCTGCTGGCGGTCACCGGTCCGAGCGGCTCGGGCAAGTCGACCCTGCTGAACGCGCTCACCGGGCTGCGGCCCGCCGACGGTGGCACGGTGCGCTACGACGGTCGCGACCTCTACCGCGACTACGCCGAACTGCGCCACCGGATCGGCTTGGTGCCGCAGGACGACATCCTGCACACTCAGCTGACCGTCCGGCGCGCGCTCGGCTACGCCGCCGAACTGCGCTTCCCCGGCGACACCGGGGCGGCCGAGCGGAACGCCCGGGTCGACGAGGTGATCGCCGAACTGGGCCTGGAGAAGCGGGCCGACCTGCGGGTCGCCAGCCTCTCCGGCGGCCAGCGCAAGCGGGTCAGTGTGGCACTGGAACTGCTCACCAAGCCGTCGCTGCTCTTCCTCGACGAGCCGACCTCCGGCCTGGACCCGGGGATGGACCGCTCGGTGATGCAGATGCTCCGGGACCTGGCGGACGACGGTCGCACCGTCGTCGTGGTGACGCACAGCGTGCTGAGCCTCGATCTCTGTGACCGTCTGCTGATGCTCGCCCCGGGCGGTCGCACCGCGTACTACGGGCCGCCCGGCGACGCTCTGGAGTACTTCGGGTGCTCGCAGTGGCCGCAAGTGTTCGAGAACTTCGAGACCCAGGAGGACCGCGACTGGATGGGCGAGTACCGGGCTTCGCCCGCGTACCGCCGGTACATCGACCCCGTGGAACGGCCCCGAGCCCCGGTCGCGCCGTCGGGGCCGGCCGAGTCGGACGGAATGCCGCCATCGGGGGCGGCCGGGCGCAGTGGTGTGCCCTCTGCACCGTCCGGGCAGCGCAGCCCGAGGTCCCCGCGGCCCGCGCGACGCCGTGCCTGGCCCGTACCGGTCGAGCCGCCCCCTCAGCCGCAGCGCTGGGACCGCCAGTTGGGCACCCTGGTGCGCCGCTACACCGCCGCACTGGCCGCCGACCGCACCTTCGTGGTGATCATGATCGCGCTGCCGTTCGTGATGGGCGTGCTGGCCCGGGCGTTGGCCGGCGGCAGGCTCACCGACAGCAGTGTGTTCAGTGCGCTGTTGATCCTCTGCGTCGGCGGGGTGCTCACCGGTGCCGCCAACGCGGTCCGCGAGCTGGTCAAGGAGCGGGTGATCTACCGGCGGGAGCGCGCCGTCGGGCTCTCCCGATCGGCGTACCTCTGCTCGAAGGTGGTGGTGCTCGGCACGGTCACGGTGGTTCAGGCCGTGGTGCTCACCATGGTCGCGTTGGCGGGAGTGCGGCTCAGACCCGAGGGTGGCAGCGGGGTCTTCCTGCCGCCGCTCGCCGAGATCGTCATCGTGATGGCGCTGCTCGCCGTCGCCGGAATGATGCTGGGACTGCTGATCTCGGCGCTGGTCGGCAAGGAAGAGGCCACCATGCCGCTGCTGGTGCTGCTGGCCATCGTGCAGGTCGTCTTCACCGGCACCCAGCTGCGCCTGTACGGGGTGCTGGGACTCGAACAGCTCTCCTGGCTGATGCCGTCCCGCTGGGCGATGGCGGCGATGGCCGCCACCGTCGATCTGCACGCCATCTCGCCCGGCAACAACCTGGCGGCCGATCCGCTGTTCCGGCACAGCGCGGGGACCTGGCTGCTGAGTACCGGAATGCTGCTGGTGCTCAGCCTGGCCTACGGCCTGGTGGTCTACTGGCTGCTGCGGCGGACCGAGCCGGCGGTCATGCGTCGGGCCCGGAAGGTCGGCTGACGGACCCGCTCGTCAGCCGGACCGATCCGGGCGCTGCGTCGCCGCCTTCCGCCGTGACCGGCGGACCGCGGCGTCGTGGGGCGGCTACGGTCCGCTGGTGCCGCTAGCCGACCACCGCCGGGGAGCGGGGGGCCTCGGGGGCGGGCTCCGGCTGGTAGAGCTCAGTGCGTCCTTCGACGTGGAGGTGGGGCAGACGGCGGTCGAGCCAGGCCGGCAGCCACCAGTTGCCGCGGCCGAGCAGGTGCATCACGGCCGGTACCAGCAGCAGTCGGACCAGCGTGGCGTCGATCAGGATGGCCGACCCCATGCCGACGCCGATGACCTTGATCGGCAGGTCGGGCGCCGGGACGAAGGCCGCGAACACGGCGACCATGATGGCCGCCGCCGCGGTGATCACCCGCGCGGTGCCCGCCAGTCCGCTGACGATGGACTCCGCGTTGTCGTCGGTGCGAAGCCAGGCCTCCCGCATCCGACTCACCAGGAAGACCTCGTAGTCCATCGAGAGGCCGAACAGGACGGCGAAGGTCAGCACCGGCACGAAGGCCGGCAGCGGGGTGGGGCTGTCGATGCCGATCAACCGGCCGGCGGTGCCCCCTTCAAGGACGAGGGCGACCACGCCGTACGCGGCGCCGACGGAGAGCAGGTTCATCACCGCGGCCTTGAGGGCGACGGCGAGGCTGCGGAAGGCCACCAGGAGCAGGAGCATCGACACCGTGACCACGCCGCCGACCAGCAGCGGGATGCGGCGGGCGATGTTGTCGGTGCTGTCGATCGCGCTGGCGGTCGCCCCGCCGACGTGCACCCGGACGCCGGGGCCGACCGCAGCCGGGATGACGTGATCGCGGAGGTCGCGGACCAGGGTCTTGGTGGAGCTGGACTGCGGACCGCTGTCCGGGACGACGGTGAGCAGCAGCGAGCGGCCGTCGGAGCCGGGCACCGGAGGGGTCACGGCCGTGACGCCGGGCACCGCCTTCAGCGCGGTGGGCAGCGCGGCCGTCGCCTCGGCGGGGGTGCCCGGCGCCAACTCGGCGACCAGGACCAGCGGTCCGTTGCTGCCCGGTCCGAAGCCGGCGGCCACCGCGTCGTACGCCAGCCGGTTCGAGCGCCCGGCGGGGTCGTTGCCCGCGTCGGGGAAGCCGAAGCGCACGCCCAGGAACGGCGCCGCGAGCGCCAGCAGGACGAGGACCCCGGTGACGGCACCGAGGACGCGGTGACGCTCGACGAGCCTGCTCCAGCGCAGCCAGCCGGCGCTCACCGAGCTCTCGCCCCGGGCGGCGCGGCGCTGGGGCAGGGGCAGCCGGAGGCGTTCGATGTGTCGGCCGAGGTAGCCGAGCAGGGCGGGGAAGAGCGTGGCGGACGCGGCGATCACGACGAACACGGAGAGGATCGCCGAGACCGCGGCGCCGCGCATGAACGACAGGCCCATCGCGAACAGTCCGAGCATGCTGACCACCACGGTCATTCCGGCGACCACGACCGCGCGGCCCGCGGTGTCCAGCGCGGCGACCGTGGCGGCCTCGGGTTCGAGCCCCTCGGCGCGCCACTCGCGGAACCGGGTTACCAGCAGCAGCGCGTAGTCGATGCCGACGCCGATGCCCAGCATCGCGGCGAGCGAGGTCGACCAGTCCGGGACCGGCATGATCGCGGCGAGGACCGGCAGCAGGGCGCTGCTGACCGCGAGCCCGCCGAGCGCGGTGAGCAGCGGCAGGCCGGCGGCCACGACCGAGCCGAAGGTGATCACCAGGATCAGGGCGGCGGCCGCGATGCCGATGCCCTCCGAGCCGATCGCGCCCTGCTCGGCCTGCTGGACCGCCATGCCGCCGAGGTGGACTCGCAGGCCGCCGTCGACGGGGCGGGCGAGGTCGAGCAGCCGCTGGGTGTCCGCCTCGGGCATGTCGGGGGCGACGGCGACGTCCAGGTGGATCTGCCCGAGGGCGGTGCGGCCGTCGGCCGACACCTTGCCGCGCGGGCCGTACGGGTCGTCGATGCCGCTGACGTGCGGCACCTCGGCCATCCGGGCGAGCAGGTCCTCGACCCGGCCGCGGGTGGCGGCGTCGGTCACGCTGCCGTCCGAGGTCAGCACCAGGCTGATCGATTCACCGCCCAGCCCGGGGAAGTCCCGTGCCAGCAGCTGCTGGGCCTGCTTGGAGTCCGAGCCGGGTGCGGTGTAGTCGGCGCTGTACTTGGCGCCGAGGCCGGCCGAGAGGCCGAAGGCCGCGCCGGCGGCGAGCAGCCAGAGCAGCACCGTGCGGCCCCGGTTCCGGAAGCTCCAACCGGCTATTCGGCCGAGCGGGCCGGGCCTGTGCGGCCCGCTCTCCCCGGCGGCTGTCCGCCGATCCTCGCGCAGTCCCTGGGACATGTGGTCCTCCGTGCGTCGTCAGGGGCTCCGCCCCGGGCAAAGCGTTACGCTTCATAACGTGCCTTACGAGGCGTAACGTTTCCCTCGACGGGTACGGATTGTCAACGCGGTGACTGGCGCGGCGAGCGGATGGAGAGGCGATGACGGATGGGGCGACCGACGGGAGCGGGGGGCGCAGCCGCCGTGAGCGCCTGCGCGCCGACACGGTGGAGGAGATCAAGCGCGCGGCTCTGAGCCTGATCGTCGAGCGCGGCGCCGCGAACCTCCGCTTCACCGACATCGCCCGCAGCATGGGGATGACCCCGCCCGCGCTGTACCGCTACTTCGCCGACCGGGACGAGTTGCTCACCGCCTTGGTCGCCGACTCGTACGACAGCCTGTCGGACGCGTTGACGGCGACCCGCGAGACCGTGCCGCCGGACGACCTGGACGGACGCTTCATGGCCACCTGCATCGGCTACCGCACCTGGGCGCAGCGGAATCCGGAGCGCTTCGCCCTCATCTTCGGCGCCCCCGTGCCCGGGTACGCGGCCCCACCGGACGGACCGACCGTGGCGGCCGGCCGGCGGGCGATGGAGCACATGGTCGAACTCGTCGCCGACACGGCCGAACGCGGCCGGCTCGGCAGCCCGCCGGTGCCGGACGCGGCGGAAGCCCTGATGCTGGCCTGGGCCACCGTGCACGGCTTCGTCACCCTTGAGGCGCACGGCCACTTCCACGCGCTCGACCAGCAAGCGCGGGACCGCCTCTTCGCTGTCCAGGCGGGCGTCGCCGCGCGCACCGCAGGCCTGTCGCCGGCCGTGGACCGGTGATGACCACAACCCGCGCGGCAGACGGCCACGGCTCGGGCGGCGCGGGCCGCGCTGACCGTCCTGGCCGCACTCCCGGCCGATGGCGAGCCACTGCCTGTGCTCGCCGCTCGCCGCTCGCCTCCTCGGTGACTCGCACGCCCTCGACGACGGGACCCGGCTGTCCTCCCTCGTCCTGCGTGCACCGGCGGTGCTGTACGGCATCGACATGCCGGATGCCGCCGAGGGGCGACGCGGACGGGCGGAGGGCTACCACCAGTGCTTCGGCCTGGTACCGCGACCTGATCGCCGCCCACCGGGGGAAGCTCGCGGCGCGGTAGCGGGCCGGAACCGGGGCTCTGTCCCCCGTGAGAGCTACGTGCAGGTGTCCCCTGTGAGGTGACGATTCCTGATCACCGTTTCCCTAGCGTTCAGTTCAGCCGCGGCGCCTTGATCGCGGACCGGACTGGGAACCGGAAACGGAACCGAAGAAGGAGTCGTCATGAAACCGGTGTGGCAGGTCCTGGCCGTGGTCCTGGTCGGTGCGGTCTGCGGTCGAAGTGCCACCGCGGTCCAGGACAACCCGTGGCTCTCGCTCCTCCTGGGCAGCTTGACGGTCGTGCTCTCGGTGCTCGTCTACCGATGGGCCGTGGGCCGTACCGAGCGGCGCCCGGTCACGGAACTGGCCCGGGAGGGAGCGCCCGGGTCGCTCCTGCGGGGCCTGGTGATCGGGGTCGCGATGTTCGGATCCGTCATCGCGAACATCTACTTCCTCGGGGGCTACAAGGTCCACGGCTTCGGCTCGCCGACCGGGGCGATCGGGCTGGTCGGCTTCATGGCGGGCGCCGCCGTCACGGAGGAACTGATGTTCCGCGGCCTGCTCTTCCGGCTCGTGGAGCGCGGCCTCGGAACCTACATCGCGCTGGCCCTGTCCGGCACCGTGTTCGGTGCGTCCCACCTGCTCAACAAGGACGCCACCCTGCTGGGCGGCGTCGCCATCGCCATCGAGGCCGGCGGCATGCTCGCCGCCGCGTACGCCGCCACCCGCTCCCTGTGGCTGCCGATCGGCCTGCACTTCGGCTGGAACTTCGCGGAGTCCGGCATCTTCGGCACCGAGGTCTCGGGCAACGGCGACACGCACGGACTACTGGACGCCTCGACGTCGGGGGCCAAGCTGATCACCGGCGGCGAGTTCGGCCCGGAGGCCAGCGTGTACGCGACGCTGTTCGGCGCGCTGCTCACAGTCGTCTTCCTGTGGCTGGCCCGTCGGCGCGGCCACATCGTTCCCCGCCGGCGTGCCGAGCGCGTGGACGCCCTCGCTACACTCGCCCGGTGATGAGCCTTCAGGGGGCCGGTCAGGTGTGGCGCCGGCTCGACGTCACCCTCCGCGACCTCCCTCTCGGGACACTGTTCCTGGTCGCGTCGTTCCTGCCGGGTCTGAGCGGCCACGGGACGCAGGTCGGGGATCTGCCGACCCGCCCCTTCGACGCGCTGGCCGTCGTGGCCCTCGCGCTCGAATGCCTCTCCCTCGTGGTGCGCCGGCGGTGGCCGGCCGGCTGTCTCGCGCTGGTGGCGTGCGGATTCGCGATCGACCAGTTGTGCGGCTACCACTCGGCCGCCGGCACCGCCCTGCCCGTCGCGCTGATCAGTGCCGGCTTCCATCTGGAGCAGCGCCGGCGTACCACCGTGGTCCTGCTGTCCGTGGCGTACGTGCCGCTGGCGATCGCGCTCGCCCGGCTCGGTTCGGGCGGCGAGACGGCGACGGGGTTCGTGACGTTCTACCTGGCGCTCGCCCTGGCCTGGGGAGCCGGGGCGTGGCTGCGTTCCGCGCGGGCCGCGGAGGCCGCACGCCGCGAGCGTGTGGCCGCCGAGACCCGTACTGCCGAACGCGGCCGCATCGCCCGCGAGTTGCACGACGTGGTGACCCACCACGTGACCGCGATGGTCGTCCAGGCCGAAGCCGCCCGCTACCTGACCGCCGCACCCGAGCGGCTGGAGCAGTCCCTGACCGCTGTCAGCGACACCGGCCGCCGCGCCCTCACCGACCTGCGTCACCTGCTGGACCTGCTCAACCCCGGCCACGGCACCGACCGCGGCACGGACCACGGCGTCGGCCCGGCGGAGGCCACGCAGGCCAGGACACCGGCCGTCGGCAGGGTCCTCACGCTCGTCGAGCAGACCCGCCGGGCCGGACAGCCCGTGGACTTCACCGAGCGGGGCACACCGCCGGCCTCGACCGGCAGCGCCGACCTCGTCGCCTACCGGGTGGTGCAGGAAGCACTGACCAACGCCCTCAAGTACGCTCACGGCAGCCGCACTTCCGTGCAGGTGCAGCGCTGCGAGAGGGAGATCACCGTGGAGGTCAGCACGGACGGAACCGGCTCACCCACCGCCACCGCCACCGGCAGTGGACGGGGCCTGGCGGGCCTGCGCGAGCGCGTCGACGTTCTGGGCGGCGACTTCAGCGCCGGCCGCGGCCCGGACGGCGGCTTCACCGTCCGGGCACGCATCCCCGCCGACGGCACCTCGTGAGCGCACCGATCCGGGTCCTGGTCTGCGACGACCAGATGCTGGTCCGCACCGGCCTGGTCACCATCATCGGTGCCCAGCCCGACATGGAAGTGGCGGGCGAGTGCGGAGACGGACGGACCGGGGTCGAACTCGCCCGCAAGGTACGACCCGACGTCGTCGTGATGGACATCCGCATGCCGGTCCTCGACGGCCTCGAAGCCACCCGCCTGCTGGCCGGCGTCGGAGTGCCCCACCCGGCCAAAGTCCTCGTGGTGACCACGTTCAACCTGGACGAATACGTCTACGAGGCACTGCGCGTCGGCGCCAGCGGCTTCCTCCTCAAGGACGCCCCTCCGGACCGACTGCTCCACGGCATCCGGACCGTGGCCACCGGAGCGGCCCTCCTCGACCCCGACGTGACACGCCGCCTCGTCGGGCGCTACGCCGCCCGCATCCGCCCCGCCGAGAAGACCCACCGAGACCTCCCGCTCACTCCTCGCGAACTGGAAGTTCTCCGCCTCATCGCCGACGGCCTCTCCAACCGCGAGATCGCCGCGACCCTCGTCATCAGCCAGGAGACCGTCAAGACCTTCGTCTCCCGCATCCTCACCAAACTTCAACTCCGTGACCGGGTCCAGGCCGTCGTCTATGCCTACCGCCACGGCCTGGTTGCCTGAGCGGGCATTCCGTCCCCGGTCGAGCGGGTGCGGGTCTTCCACGAGCACCACGTCGTCGCGGTCCGGGACTTCATGTCAGTGCCCAAGTGCCCGCAGCGGCAGCCGGCCTGCGTGGAGCTGCAGTTGAGGCGTTGTTCGACAACAGTGCCCCGGTCGGCCACCCGGCCCGGCAGGCCTCGCGGCCGGCCGGGCCGTACCCGGTCGTTCGGGGTGCTCAGTTCGTCGCGTCCGGCTTGACGAGGTCCGGGAGCTTCGTCTCGAACAGTGCGTCGAACGTCAGCGAGGGCAGGATGTGGCCCTGGTTGGCGGCGTCGTTGGCCACGCCGGCGGCCCACGAGGCGGTCGCGAAGCGCTGGTTGGGGGTGCCGTGGTGGCCGGGGCTGGAGAAGGCGCAGTCGCCGACCTGGTAGAAGGACTTCTCGGAGTCCAGCAGGCGCTTGGCGTTGAGGGCCTCGCCGCGCGAGTGGGTGAGGAAGTAGGTGCCGTACGCGTCCGCCATCAGCTCGACGCGGCGGCTGCCCTCCGGCGTGCCGACCCGGTCGCCGATCAGGTCGTCCTCGTACTGCACGTGGTGGCCGAACTCGTGGGCGAGGATGGCGCGCGGGGCGGTGGTGCCCAGACCGATGGCCCGCATGGCCTCCAGGATGCCGTCACCCATGACGATGCGGTCGCCGATGCCCGCCGGGTGCGGGGCGCCCTTCTCGGAGAAGGCGAACGCGTTGAGGGTGAAGAACGGGTTGTCGCCGCCCTGGAGGACCGGGTCGAGGTTGATCACGTGGATGATCAGCGAGGCCAGGCCCAGCGCCACCTCGTGGTTCTCCTCCGGGATGCCGTACATCAGGCTCACCACGGGGGCCAGCCGCTCCGGGGAGGAGAAGAGCTCGCGGCCGTGCATCGGCACGAGCTGGATGTCGTCGGAGTGGATGTCCCAGAACCTCTTCAGGTCCTTGCTCTCGGACGTCAGCTCGTTGGTGTACTCGCCGTTGACGCCGAAGGTGTTGGACTTCGACTCGCTGCCGAAGTACAGCGCGTCGTAGGTGGGCATGTCGAACACGCCCAGGAAGTAGAGGAAGAAGAGCGGCTCGAAGTTGGCGCCCTGGAGCAGGGTGCGCTGGTAGTCCCTCAGCGCGTTGCTCTCGCACTGGTAGTCACCGGGGTTGATGACGCTGTCGCGGACGGCGGCCCACTGGGTGTCGTGGATGCCGAATGCGGCCGTGGCGGCATCGCGGTGCTGCTGCCAGTCGGCGGGCAGCTTGGCCAGGGCCTGGTCGGCGAGGGCCTTCAGGTCCGGGGACAGGCGGGAGGTGTCGAACGTGGAGCCGGGGGCGGCGGAGGTGACGGCGGCTGACGTGGCGGCGGGGGGCGTCGTGGCGTCGGAGGCCACGGCCGGCAGGGCGGCACCGAGGGTGCAGGTCGCCGCGGTCACCACGGTGACGGCCCAGGCGAGGGTCTTCTTCACGAGTGAACTCCTAGATATGCGAGACGACATGGGGGTTTCCGGCGAAGGGGGGGAACGGTCGGCCGTGCCGTATGCAGAGTTTGCGAGGAACAGATCTGTTACTGAAGAGTTCGCTGTGTCGAAATCCGGCATGGCAGGAAGCAGACAGGTCCCACGCGTCCTCGGAGAGCACCGGGCCACCACGTCCTCGGTGAGCACCGGACGACCGCGCCCACTGTGCTGAAACGGACGCGGGGCGCTGTGTCCGACGGCACTCGCCCGGCTGGGACCGTGCGTGCGAGAATTGGCATATGCATTCGATTGTTGGTATAGATATCAGCAAAACGGCCGAGAATGCCTACCTCGCCCTCGTCGAGCGCGGCCCGGCGGCGATGCCCGAACTGGCGAGCGCCCTGAGCGTGAGCTCGCGTGCCATGAGCACCGCGATCGGCGAACTGACCGGGCTCGGCCTGGTGGAACCGGACGGACCGCAGCTGGTCGCCCGCCCCCCGCGGGCTGCCCTCGACGCGGTGGTGGAGAGTCGCAGCAGAGAACTCGCCGCGCTGCGCAGTGGCATCGAGGAGCTGTCCCGCTTCTGGCGCGACCACCACGTCGGAGGAGCCGACTACATCGAGATCGCCCGGACGGCAGCGGCCCGCAGCGCACTCGTCCGGCGGCTCTACGACGAGGCCACCGAGCAGATCCGCGCCCTGACCATCGGCTACACCGGCCGATCGGCGCAGTCCAACACCCTGGCCCCGGGAAGTCGGGACGCCCTGGCGCGCGGCGTCACGTGTTCGGTCGTCTACGGATCCCATGTCCTGCGCGACCGGGCCGCCAGGGCGGCGGTCCGGACCTCCGTGGAACTCGGCGAGCGAGCACGGGTCTTTCCCGACGTTCCGCTGAACATGGCCGTGTGCGACGACCGCTTCGCCCTGGTGTGTCCCCCCGCGAGCGACTGGGACCGCCGCCACCACATCCTCGTGCAGCGGTCGGACCTCCTTGACGCGCTGATCGGCATCTTCGAGTCGTTCTGGCAGATCGCCGTCCCGCTGCCCGCCGCCGAGACGGGGGACGATCTCGCGACGACTGCCACCGCCGAGAACCGGCGGCTCCTCGCCTGTCTCAGCGGTGGCCTGACCGACGAGTCGATCGCCCGCGAACTCGGCGTCAGCGAGCGGACGGTGGCCCGCCGCATCACCCGTCTCCAGGAGCTCCTCGGTGCGCGGACCCGCTTCCAGCTCGGCGTCCAGGCGAGCCGTCGCGGCTGGCTCTGAGCCCGGCTCAGATTCGTCGCGGCTGGTTCTGGGCCGGGGCAGCGCGCGCCGTGACGCGGCGGCGCTTCGGCCGGCGCCGCCCGTCACCGGTTCGTACCTCCGGTCGGCTCGCCGACCTTCTCCTCGACGACTTGTCAGAGTACCGTCACGGATGGAATGACAGGCTGTTCGACGGGCCGAGGGCTACCGCCGGCGTTTCGGCCTCGTCGTCCACGTCGACGTCGTGGAGCCGGCGGTCGGTCATGGCCTCGCCTTCACGCCTTGTCCGTACAACTTGATGCGTTCGTCTGCCGTACGGCGGCCGGTCATGAACGGGCCGCCGGTTGGTACCCCGCGCGCGCTGTCCTTGGGGGCGCCGTCCTCCACCCTCCTGACATGCTGAGGTCAATCCACCCATGGCAGAGCTGAATCGTCGTCGCTTCCTCCAACTCGCCGGTGCCACCGTCGCGTTCTCGTCGCTGTCGCAGAGCATCGCGCGCGCCGCGTCCATCGCCCCGCAGGGGAGCACCGGCACCCTCCAGGACGTCGAGCACATCGTCGTGCTGATGCAGGAGAACCGCTCGTTCGACCACTACTTCGGGGCGCTGAAGGGCGTCCGGGGCTTCGGCGACCCCCGCCCGGTCACCCTGCCGAGCGGCAGCTCGGTGTGGCACCAGACGGACGGCCTCAAGCGGGAGGTGCTGCCGTTCCGGCCCCAGGTCAGCGATCTCGGGATGCAGTTCGTCCAGGACCTCAACCACGACTGGGCCGGCGGCCACAAGGCCTTCAACAGCGGCAAGTACGACCAGTGGGTACCCGCCAAGACGGCCACCACGATGGCCTACCTGACCCGCCAGGACATCCCCTTCCACTACGCGCTCGCCGACGCGTTCACCATCTGCGACGCCTACCACTGCTCGTTCATCGGCTCCACTGACCCGAACCGCTACTACATGTGGACGGGCTGCACCGGCAACGGGGTCGCCGGCAACGGCCCGGTCCTCGGCAACCAGGAGGCCGGCTACAGCTGGACGACCTACCCCGAGCGGCTGGAGAAGGCCGGGGTCTCCTGGAAGATCTACCAGGACGTCGGCGACGGACTGGACGCGGCCGGCTCGTGGGGCTGGATCGGCGACGCCTACCGCGGGAACTACGGCGACAACTCGCTGCTCTACTTCAACAATTACCGCAACGCCAAGCCGGGCGACCCGCTGTACGACAAGGCCCGCACCGGCACCAACGCCAAGGCCGGCGACGGCCTGTTCGACCACCTGCGGCGCGACGTGCAGGCCGGCACCCTGCCGAAGATCTCCTGGATCGCCGCCCCCGAGGCCTTCACCGAGCACCCCAACTGGCCCGCCAACTACGGTGCCTGGTACGTCTCCCAGGTGCTGGACGCGCTGACGTCCAACCCCGAGGTGTGGGCCAGGACGGCGCTGTTCATCACCTATGACGAGAACGACGGCTTCTTCGACCACGTCGTGCCGCCGTTCCCGCCCTCCTCCGCCTCGCAGGGCCTGTCGACGGTGGCGACCACCGCCGACTACTTCGGCGGCGGCATCGGCTACTCGGCCGGACCGTACGGGCTCGGCCAGCGGGTCCCGATGCTGGTCGTGTCGCCCTGGAGCACCGGCGGCTACAGCTGCTCGGAGACGTTCGACCACACCTCGATCATCCGCTTCATGGAGCGCCGCTTCGGCGTCCAGGAGCCCAACATCTCGCCCTGGCGGCGCGCCATCTGCGGCGACCTGACCTCCGCCTTCGACTTCACCGCGTCGAACACGGCCGCGGCGGCGCTCCCCTCGACGGCCGGCTACGCCCCGGCAGACCGCAACCGCCACCCGGACTACGTGCCCACCCCGCCCGCCACCGGCACCATGCCGAAGCAGGAGGCGGGCGCGAAGCCCACCCGCCCGCTGGCGTACGCGCCGTACGTGGACGGGGCGGCCGACACCGCCGCGGGCAAGTACCGCCTCACCTTCAGCGCGGGCGCGGCGGCGGGCGCCCAGTTCCTGGTGACCTCGCCCAACCGCACCGACGGTCCGTGGACGTACACCACGGAGGCGGGCCGGACGATCGCGGACGCCTGGAACACCACGTACTCCAAGGGCGTCACGGACCTCACCGTGTTCGGCCCCAACGGCTTCCTGCGCCGCTTCCGCAACCCCGGCAAGACGGCCGGGCCCGAGGTCACCGCCCGCCACAACGCGACCACCGGCGACCTCGACCTCACCCTCACCAACGCGGGCGCCGCGGACGTCGTGCTGACCCTCACCAACGCCTACGGCGGCACGCCGCAGGCCCTCACCGTCCGCCGGGGCGCGACCGTCACGTGCACCGTCGACCTGAGCGCCTGCCGCAACTGGTACGACGTGACCGTCACTTCGGGCGCGACCGCCGACTTCGTGCGCCGCCTGGCCGGCCACGTCGAGACCGGCGCCCCCGGTCTCTCCGACCCGGGCATCGTCACCTACTGACGGCACCGCGCACAGCGCCGCCCCGGGCACGTCGGTGCCCGGGGCGGCGCTGTGCGGGCCCTCCTCGGACGGCGGGCGGCTGTCCGGCGGAGGCCGGCGGAATGCGGGCGGCTCAGAGGAAGTAGAGCCGGTTCAGCGGGACTTCCTCGGCGGGGGAGGACCGCAGCGGCGTGCCGTCGAGGGTGACGAGACCCTCGCGCGAGTCGACGAGGACCTCGCCGAGGCGGGTGTTGCGGACCATGTCGCGCGGTCCGATCCCGCGGGTGTGGCGGACGGCGACGCGACGGCGCCGGGTGGTCATGGTGTCGTAGGGGCGGTCCCGGGTGCCGGACTCGGCGGCGGCGCGGCTGGTGAAGGCGACGGAGAGGTCGGCCGGAGTGGCGCCGTGGGCGCCGAACAGGGGCCCCAGGACGAGCGGTTGGCAGGTGTCGGTGGCGGCGTTGGGGTCGCCGGTGACGCCGTAGGCGGGAAAGCCCGCCTTGAGGACCAGCTGCGGCTTGGCGCCGAAGGAGGCCGGCTGCCACAGCACGATGTCGGCGAGCTTGCCGATCTCGATCGAGCCGACCTCGTGGGAGAGGCCGTGGGCGATGGCCGGGTTGACGGTGAGCTTGGCGATGTAGCGCAGCACGCGCTCGTTGTCGTCGTCCGGGCCGTCGCCCTCCAGCGGGCCGCGCTCGGCCTTCATCTTGCCGGCCACGGCGAAGGTGCGGCGCACCGTCTCGCCGGCCCGGCCCATGCCCTGGGCGTCGGAGGAGGTGATGCCGATGGCCCCGAGGTCGTGCAGGACGTCCTCGGCGCCCATGGTGCCGGCCCGGATGCGGTCGCGGGCCATCGCGGCGTCGCCGGGCAGGTCGGTCTTGAGCCCGTGGACGGAGACGATCATGCCGTAGTGCTCGGCCACCGCGTCCCGCCCGAAGGGCAGGGTGGGGTTGGTGGAGGAGCCGATGACGTTCGGCACGCCGGCCATCTTGAGCACGTTGGGGACGTGTCCGCCGCCGCAGCCCTCGATGTGGAAGGCGTGGATGGTCCGCCCGTCGAGGACGCTCAGGGTGTCCTCGACCGACAGGCACTCGTTCAACCCATCGGTGTGCAGGGCCACTTGGACGTCATGGGCCTCGGCGACGGACAGTGCGGTGTCCAGGGCGCGGGTGTGCGCGCCCATGTCCTCGTGCACCTTGAAGCCGCAGGCCCCGCCCTCGGCGAGGGCTTCGACGAGCGGGGCGGGGTGGGAGGACGAACCGCGGCCCAGGAAGCCGATGTTGACGGGCCAGGCGTCGAAGGAGTTGAAGGCGTGGCGCAGCGCCCAGGGCGAGTTGACGCCGACGCCCCAGGCGGGGCCGAACTCCTGGCCGATGATGGTGGTGACGCCGGAGGCCAGCGAGGCCTCCATGATCCGCGGGGACATCAGGTGGACGTGGGTGTCGATGGCGCCGGCGGTGGCGATCAGGCCCTCGCCGGAGACGATGGCCGTCCCGGTGCCGACGACCACGTCCACGCCGTCCAGGGTGTCCGGGTTGCCGGCCCGCCCGATGGAGGCGATCCGGCCCTCCCGGATGCCGATCGAGGTCTTGCGGATGCCCTGGATCGCGTCGATCACCAGCACGTTGCTGATGACGAGGTCGCAGGTGTCCCGGACGGCGGCGGCCTTGAGGTGCAGGCCGTCGCGGGCGGTCTTGCCGAAGCCGACGAGGAACTCGTCGCCCGGCCGCTGGGAGTCGGATTCGACCCGGACGACCAGACCGCTGTCGCCGAGCCGGACCCGGTCCCCGGCGCGCGGGCCGTGCACGGCGGTGTACTCGGACGCTTCGATGCTGCTGCTCACGGCTGGTTCTCCTGCCCGTCGTCGACTGCTCCGGGGCGGCACTGTTCGGCGGCTCCGGGGCAGCCCTGTTCGACCGCTCCGAGGTAGCCCTGTTCGGCCGCCCGGCGCAGGGCCTCCTGCCGTGCCCGCGGCGAGTCCAGCGGGCCGTCCACGAGCCCCGCGAAACCGATCGCGACGCGCTCGCCGCCGATCGGCACCAGGCCGACCTCGACGGTGGCGCCGGGGTCGAAGCGCACCGAGGAGCCGGCCGGTACCGCGAGGTGGGTGCCGTAGGCGGCGGCGCGGTCGAAGGCCAGCCGCGGGTTGACCTCGAAGAAGTGGAAGTGCGAGGTGACCGAGATCGGCACGTCCGCGGTGTTGCGCACGGCAAGGGTGCGCACGGCCTCCGGCCCGGGCGCGGTGCGGCCGTCGCGGTGGCCGTCGCCGCCCGTGCCGCCGCCGGGGTCACCGTGGTGGAGGACGGCGCCGGGCGCGGCGGTGCCGAGGGTGCCGCCGCCGAACGGGTCGGCGATGACGGCGAGCCGGGTGCCGTCCTCGAAGACGGCCTCGACCTGGATCTCGGTGACCAGGTCGGGGACGCCGGGCAGCACATCGGCGGCGGCGAGGACGGAGCGTCCCCGCCGGACGGCCTCGGCCAGCCGGAGGCCGTCGCGGGCGGCCTCGCAGACGGTGTCCGAGATGAGCGCCACGGCCTCGGGGACGTTGAGCCGCAGGCCGCGGGCGCGGCGGGCGCGGGCGAGTTCGGCGGCCGTGAAGATCAGCAGCCGGTCGCGTTCGGTGGGGGTCAGCTGCACAGGGGTTCCGTTCTCCCTCGGTGCGGGACGGTGCGGGACGGTGCGGGACGGCGGGGGACGGGTGCGGGACGGCGGGGTCAGCCGGCAGGCTGGTCGTGGGTGGCGCAGTGGATGCCGCCCCCGCCGCCGGCGATGGTGTCGATCGGCAGGGGCACGATCTCGCGGCCCGGGAACTGGTCCCTGAAGACCTCCTGGGCGTGGCCGTCGGCCTTGGCGTCGCCGAACTTCGGCAGGTAGACGCCCTTGTTGCCGATGTAGAAGTTCATGTACGAGGAGACGAAGGCGTCGCCCCGGCCGGTGATCCTGTCCGGGTCGGGCTGGCCGATCTCGATCACCTTGAGCTTCCGGCCGGCGGCGTCGGTGGCCTCGGCGAGGACGGCGCGGGCCTGGTCGGCGGAGCGGGACCAGACGTCCGGCGGGGTGCCGGGGAAGGCCCGGTCCAGCAGGACGACCCCGGGGGCGGCGTAGCGGGCGAGGCAGTCGACGTGGGCGTCGGTGATGTCCTTGCCCTTGACGCCCGCGAGCCAGATCACCTTGGTGAGGCCCAGCACCCGCTTGAGTTCCGCCTCGATCTCGTCGCGGGTGCGGCCCGGGTTGCGGTTCTCGTTGACCACGGAGCTCTCGGTGACCAGCAGCGTGCCCTCGCCGTCGGTCTCGAAGGAGCCGCCCTCGGCGGTGACCGGCGTCTCGATCCGCTCGATCCCGTACTTCTCCAGGACGGTGCGGGCGATCCGGCCGTCGTTGGTGTGCTCCTGCTTGCCGCCCCAGCCGCTGAAGTTGAAGTCGACGCCCTGGACCTTTCCGCCCTCCTCCACGAAGACCGGGACGGTGTCGCGGGCCCACAGGTCGTCCACGGGGACGGAGAGCAGCTCGACGTCCGAGCCGCAGGCGTTGCGGGCCGAGGCCTCCTGGCCGGGGCGGACGAGCAGGACCACCGGTTCGCGCTCGCCGATGGCCCTGGCCACCGAGGCGATGTCCCGGCGGACGGCCCCGAGCTGCTCGCCCCAGACGTTCTCGGAGGCGGGCCAGGCCATGAAGGTCCGCTCGTGCTTCTCCCACTCGCCGCCGAGCCGGCGTCCGCGGGCCGGAGCCGGGGCGGGGGTGGACGCGGGGGGCTGTGCGGGAGCTTGCGTCGGCGCCTGGCCGGGGGTGCCGGAGGCCGTCGGGGCCGCGGAGTCGGCCGGGTCGTCGCCGGAGGCGGCGCAGGCGGTCGCACCGAGGGCGATCGCGCCGGCGCCGGCGAGCGAGCGCAGTACCGTGCGGCGGGCGAGGGAGGACTGGGACACGCTGGACTCCGGTGGGGCTGGGGGTGGTTCCGGTTCGGCGGGAGGGGCGGGCTCCGGGGGAGCGGTCGCGCGGCGCCGGTTGGGCGGTGGACGAGGTCGTCCCGGTGGACGGGGTCGTCCGGCATCACCGAGACTGAACTCTCGCATTGACTGAAAAATCAGTCAAGCCTTACGGTGAAGCCACCCAAACCACCCCGAGACGACCGGGCCACCGAACGGACGGCCCGGTCACGACGATGAAAGGCCGGGTGAGGCGGCGATGCTGCGCAATGGTCTGGAACCCTGGCACGTGCTGGTGACGGTGGCCGTGCTGGTGCTGCTGTTCGGCTCCAAGAAGCTGCCCGACATGGCGCGCGGACTGGGGAAGTCGATGCGGATCCTGAAGTCCGAGACGGCGGCCCTGCGGGAGGAGGCGGCCCCGCCCGGCGGCGCCCCGGCGGGCGAGGGCCCGTCCGGCACCGCCCCCTCCGGCGGTACCCCGTCAGGCATCGGCCGGTCGGGCACCGTCCCCTCCGGCACCGCCCCCTCCGGCACCGCTCCCTCCGGCGGCGGCCCGGCCGAGCCGGCCCGGCACCCCTGACCGTCCCGCCGGCCGCGCGCCGCCCGGGACGCCCGAGAGCCGCCGCTCCCCACCAGTCGGTGCGGGAGCGGCGGCTCTCAGCCGTTGCGGCGGTACTGGTCCAGGGACACCCTGACCGGCCCGTCCGCGCCGGCGGTCGACAGCACCCTCACCACGGCGAGGTCCCGGCCGTCCGCGGACCGGACGCAGAAGGCGCCGCGCGGTCCGAGGGCGCCGAACGGCACCCGCCCGGCCGACCGGGAGCCGAGCCCCTTGAGGCAGTCGGCGACGCCCAGGCCGGCGTCCCGGCCGATGAAGGTGTCGGCGGCCTCCGGGACGAGGAACTCGCCGTCGCCGCGGCCGACGTACCAGATCGCGCTGTCCACCGGGACGACGGTCCCGGTGGCGAGGTCGAACTCGTAGGAGGAGTCCGCCGAGGTCAGCTCGACCCCGCGGTAGACGGTGGCGTAGTCGGTGACGGGGGGCGGCGGTGCGGAAGCGGTCGGCGCGGTCGGGGCCGACCGGGTGGGGGACGGGGATCCGGTGGGGGCCGACGGGCCGGGCGGGGCCGGGGTGACCGGCGCGGCGGTGCCGGACACCGGAGCCTCCTCGGTGGCGGCCTCCACCTGGTCCGGGTCGTCGAGCAGGAACACCGCCGCCGCGGCGCCTACGGTCAGGGCCACGGCGGCGGTCAGCGCCGTTCGTCCGAGGGCCCGTCTGCGGCCTCCTCCGGCCCGGGCGCGTCCCGCCGGGCCGCCCCCGGCCGAGGGCGCCGGGACGGAGCCGGACGCCGAGAGCGCCGGCACCCGCCCGGAGGCCGCGGCGGGCTCCGGCACCGGCCCGGACACGACGACGGTGGGGGTCGGGACGGCCGCCGGGGCGAGGACCGTACGGGCCGAGGCCCAGCCCGGCCCGTCCGTCCGCTCGCCCGGATCACCGGAACCGCCCGGATCACCGAAACTGCCCTGATCACCGAAACTGCCCTGCTCGCCGGCATCACCCCGCTCGGCCTCGGCCGGTACCTGCGGCAGCTCGGCGTGCCGGGTCATCTGGCTGGTCAGATGGTGCGGCAGCCAGTCGTCGCCGAATCTGAGGTGTCCGCCGACCGCCGGGTGGCTCCGGGCGGCGGCGATCACCTCGGCGGTGGTCGGCCGGTCCTCGGGCCGCTTGGCGAGGCAGTGCAGCAGCAGCTCGCGCAGGCCCGCCGGGACCGGGGTGAGGTCCGGCTCCTCGTGGACGGTCCGGTAGAGCGTCGACGGGTCCGGTCCGTCGCCGAAGGGCGGGTTGCCGCCGGCGACGTGGACGGCGAGGGCGCCGAGGGCGTACACGTCGGTGGCCGGGGTCGCGGGCCGGCCCATCGCCTGTTCGGGCGCCATGTAGGCGGGCGAGCCGATGCGCAGCCCGGTGCCGGTGAGCGCGGTGGCGTCGGCGGCCCGGGCGATGCCGAAGTCGATCACCCGGGGGCCGTCCGGGGCGATCAGCACGTTGCCCGGTTTGAGGTCGCGGTGCACCACCCCGGTGGCGTGGATCGCCTGCAGCGCCTCGGCGATGCCGGCGATCAGCAGCAGGACGGTCCGTTCGGGGAGCGGGCCGAAGCGCCGGACCACCTGCTGCAGGGACGGGCCCGGCACGTACGTGGTGGCCAGCCACGGCGGGGCGGCTTCCACGCCGGCGTCCACGAGCTGGGCGGTGAACAGTCCGTGGATGCGTCTGGCGCTGGCCACCTCCTGGGCGAACCGGGCGCGGAACTCCGGATCCTCGGCCAGTTCGGGCCGCACCACCTTGAGTGCGACCGGCCGCCCGCCGGGGGTGTACGAGAGGTAGACCCGGCCCATGCCGCCGGCCCCGAGCCGCGCGTACAGCCGGTAGCCGCCGACCTCGCGCGGGTCGTCCGGGGTCAGCTCCTGGAAGACCGGCTGGAGGGCGAAAGGGGATCGGTCAGCGGACATGCGGGCTGCCTCTCTCGGCGGTCGGGACGTCGGCGGGCGGTGGCGTCGGCGGTCGGGACGTCGGCGGTCGGGGACTCGGGCGCGCGGGGCCCGACGGCCGCGGAAGCGGCGTGCGGCGGGCACGGCCTCGCAGAGTTTAGAGGTTCCGTCAGGATTGGCCGAATCCGTCGCCGCCGGCTCGCCCGGGGCCCCCGCTGCCTCCGGCGTCCCCGCCGCCCCCGGCGCCTCGGCGGGGGTCGCCCAGCTCCGCGTCGATCGCCCCGCGCAGCAGGCGGCGGGCGTGCTCGACCGGCAGCGAGCCGCTGAGCCAGCGCACGCTCAGGCCCTCGACGAGTGCGGTCAGCCGTTCGGCGGCCGCCGCGTGCGCCGGCGCGGTACCGCCCGGATCGGCCCGGGCGAGCAGTTCGGCGACGTCGTGCACCCAGGTGTGGGTGGTTCGCGCGAGGTCCTCGCGAAGCTCCGGGTCGAAGACCGCGGTGGCTCTCAACTCGCCCCAGGCAGTGCTGTTCTCCCGTACTTCGACGGTGTCCTGGAGCTCCAGGAGCAGCACCTGTTCCAGGTCGGCGCGGGGGTCGTCGGTCCGGGGCACCGGGTCCGGTTCGGCGGTGTAGTGGTCGGCGCGGTCGCTGATGAAGTCGAGCGTCCGGCGCAGCAGGCCGGCCCGGTCGGTGAAGTGGTAGTAGATCAACGAGGTGGACACCCCGGCTTCGCTCGCCAGCTCGCCCACCCGCAGTCCGCGTACGCCGCGCCGGGCGATGACCCTGGTGGCGGCCTTGAGTATTTCTGTCCGACGGTCCGACATGGGCGCCCACTCTATGTGCTCCTCGGCTGGTCGGGCCAGCTGCCTGATGATCGTTTCAGGGTTTTCGAGGAGTCCTGCATCAAAAGCTTGACTGAATTTTCAGTACGGTAGAGGATGCGGGGCAACCCCCCCACCTCCCACGTCATCCAGGGAGCGCCATGCACACCCCCACACCCTCACGACGCGGCCTGCTCCGGCTGGGCGCCGCCGCCGTACCCCTGATCGCCCTGGGGACGGCCCTTCCGGCCACCGCCCGGGCCGCGACCGCAGGCCCGCCAGGTGCCCCCGCCGCGGCGGACGCCGTCGCCCCGGCCGCGGCGGGCAGCACCACGCGGCTGCGGATGCCCGCCGAGAGCGACCGGCACGACCGCACCTTCATGGCCTGGCCGGCCCTGTCCTCGATCTGGCGGACCCAGCTCTCGGCGGTCCGCGACGACATCGCCCGCGTCGCGTACGAGATCTCCCGCTACGAGCCCGTCGTCGTGGTCGCCCGCCCCGGCCAGGCCGCCGACGCGCGCTACTACTGCGGCCCCGGCGCCTACCACGCGATCACCGTGGTCGAGATCTCCAACGACGACCTGTGGATCCGCGACTTCGGCCCGACCTTCGTGGTCGCACCGGGCACCGTCGCCGGCGTCGACACCAACTTCAACGGCTGGGGCAAGACCGGCACCCCCTACTACCAGCGCTACACCGAGGACGCCGCGGTCGCGGCCGCCCTCCTCGCCGAGTACGGCGTCGACCGCGTCCGGGCCCCCTTCGTCGGCGAGGGCGGCGCCCTGGAGACGGACGGCCAGGGCACCCTGCTGGCCACCGTCAGCTCGCTGGTGAACCCCAACCGCAACCCCGGGATGTCCCAGGACCAGGTCGAGCAGGCCCTGAAGGCGTCGCTCGGGATGGACAAGGTGATCTGGCTGGCCGGTCTGGCGGGCCAGGACATCACGGACTACCACATCGACTGCCTGGCGCGCTTCACCGCGCCCGGCCGGGTCCTCCTCGACCAGCCCGGACCCGGCACCGACCGGATCTGGATCGACGTCTACGAGCAGGCCAAGCAGGTCCTGCGGACCGCGACCGACGCCCAGGGCCGCCCGCTGACCGTCGTGGAACTCCCCGGCCCGGACCGCGCCCGGATCCGCGGCCGCGGCAAGGACTTCCTGTCCAGCTACACCAACTTCTACGTCGCCAACGGCGCGGTGTTCGTCCCCCAGTTCGGCGACGCCGACGCCGACGCCCGGGCCTACGGAATCCTGCGGGCCGAGTTCCCCGGCCGCGACGTCGTCCAGCTGAACATCGACACCATCGCCTCCGGCGGTGGCGGCATCCACTGCGCCACCCAGTCCCAGCCGGCCGTCCCGCCGGCGCTCTGAGACCCCCTGGCGGCCCGTCCGGTACCCCACGGAGGCGGGCCGCCGGGGATCCTTCCGCTCCCACCACCCTCCCCTCGACCGGCCCGCGCCCCGAACGCGCCGGGCCGGCCGGGGACCGATCAGAAGAGGTTTCCCGTGACGTACCGAATGCCCGCGGAGTGGACCGAGCACGAGGGCTGCCTGATGGCCTGGCCCGTCCGCCCGGACCTGTGGGGCGACACCCTGGCCGAGGTGAAGCGCGAGTACGCGGCGGTCGCCCGCGCCATCGCGGAGTTCGAACCGGTCACCATGGTGGCCCCGCCCGGCCACGGCGACGAGGCGCGCGCCCACTGCGGCACGGGCACCGGCACCGGCACCGGCACGGGCACCGGCATCACCGTCGTCGAACTCCCCACCGACGACTCCTGGTTCCGCGACTCCGCGCCGATCTTCGTCCTCGACGGCGACGGCCGCCGGGCCGGCGTGGACTTCCGCTTCAACGCCTGGGGCCGCAAGCACAGCCCCTGGGACGCCGACGACCGGATCAGCGGCCTGCTGCTGGAGCACCTCGGCACCCCGGCGATCCGCTCCGAGATGATCCTCGAAGGCGGCGCGATCACCGTCGACGGCGAGGGCACGCTGATCACCACCGAGCAGTGCCTGCTCCACCCCAACCGCAACCCGGAGATGACCCGGCAGGAGATCGAGGCCGAGCTGAAGGCCCGGCTCGGCGTCACCACGATCGTCTGGCTGCCCTACGGCGGGGCGCTGGACACCGAGACCGACGGGCACGTCGACGGCGTCTGCGCCTTCGTCGCCCCCGGCAAGGTCGTGGTGCAGCTCCCGGCCGATCCCGGCCACCCGGACTACGTGCGGATGCGGGCCAACCGCGCCGTGCTGGAGCACTCCACGGACGCCCAGGGCCGGCCCTTCGAGATCGTCGACCTGCCGCAGGCCGCCTTCGTCGAGGTCGACGGCCGGGAGGTGGAGGTCGGCTACCTGAACTTCTACCTCGCCAACGGCGGCGTCGTGGTGCCGGTCGCCGACCACCCCGAGGACGCGGCGGCGCTGGCCGTGCTGGCCGCCGCCTACCCGGACCGCAAGGTCGTCGGCGTGCGCGCCCGGGTGATCGCCTACGGCGGCGGTGGCGTCCACTGCATCACCCAGCAGATCCCGGCCGCCACGCAGGCCGATGCCACGCAGACCACCGCCACGCCGTCCGCGGCTGCTCGCGCCTGACCCTCGCCAGCGAACGGAGAAAACCCTCATGACTCCCACCGCGCCCGCGAGACGCACCGCGGCCCGGCGGCGGCTCGTCCTCGCCACCGCCCTGCTCTCGGCCGCGGCCCTGGTCGCCGCCTGCTCCGGCCCGCCCCGCGGCGCCGGCGGGTCGGCCGTACAGCTCTCCGCCGACACCCCGCCGGCCAAGGGTGAGCTCGACTCCTTCACCTGGGCCACCTACGCCGAACCGCCCACCCTGGACTACGTCCAGGCCTTCGACTACCCGCAGAACACCGTGCTCGCCAACGTCTGCGAGAGCCTGATGCGCTGGACGCCCCAGCTCACCCTGGCCCCCGGCCTGGCCGAGAAGGCGTCCAGCCCCGACCCGACCACCTGGGTCTACGACCTGCGGGCCGGCGTGCACTTCCACGACGGCACGGTGATGACCGCCGACGACGTCGTCTACAGCCTCGGCCGGCAGACCAACCCGGACAACGCCTCCGCCTGGGCGCAGGTGTTCCAGAACGTCGACTCCGTCACCGCGACCGGCCCGCTCCAGGTCACCGTCAAGCTCAAGCAGCCCGACTCCCAGTTCCCCCAGTACATGGCGACGGCCGCCGGCGTGGTCGCCGCCAGGGCCGGGGTGGAGGCGGCCGGCAAGGACTACGGCACCAGCGGCGGCCTCGACTGCACCGGCCCCTTCAAGCTGGGCAGTTGGGCCAAGGGCCAGTCGATCGAACTCCAGCGCTTCGACGGCTACTGGGGCACCAGGGCCAAGTCCGGGAAGGTCGTCTTCAGCTTCCTCACCGACGCGTCCGCCCGCACCAACGCGATGCTCACCGGAGACGTCGACGGCGGCTACCTGATCCCCACCGAGAGCTACGACCGGCTGAAGAAGGACGGCCCGGGCACGCTCTACTTCGGCGAGGGCCTGAGCACCGTCAACGTCAACGTCACCAGCATGCACGGCCCGCTCGGCGACCTGCGCGTCCGCCAGGCCCTGTCCCTGGCCCTCGACCGCTCCGGCTTCGTCAAGACCGGCCTCTCCGGCGCCGGCACCGTCACCGGCTCCCTCACCACCAGGGCGGCCTGGGGCGCGGCCCCCGACGACGTCCGCAGGACGGCCTTCGACGGCCTCACCCCCACGGCGCAGGACATCGACAAGGCCAAGGCCCTGGTCAAGGAGGCCGGCGCGAGCGGCCGCACGATCGTCATGGCCACCAGCACCATCGGCCAGGACGTCTCCCTGCTCGCCACCGCCGTCCAGGCCGCCGGGGCGAGGATCGGGCTGGACGTCCAGCTGAAGACGATCGCCCCGAACGCCTTCACCGCGCTGTTCACCGACCCCAAGGCGCGCGAGGGCATCGACCTGTTCCCGGAGACGTACTACGACTCCATCACCGACCCGCTCGACCTGCTCGTCAACTTCCGGACCGGCGCCTACCAGAACTTCGCCGGGTACAGCGACAAGGCCTACGACGACCTCGTCGACCAGGCCACCGCCGAGTACGACCCGGCCAGGCGCGGCGCGATCGAGGCGAAGCTCCAGCAGACCGCCTCCCAGCAGCTGCTCTGGATCCCGGTCGCCGAGTGGCCGACCGCCGTCTTCCTCAACAAGCGCATCACCGGCGCCCCCACCACCATCGCGTACATGTACTACCCGTGGGCCGCCGACGTGGGGGCCGCCCGGTGAACTTCCTGAGATTCGCCGCCCGGCGACTGGTGGAGATGGCCGCGACCCTGCTCGGCGCCTCCTTCGTGGTCTTCGGCGCGATGTACCTGGCGCCGGGCAACCCGGCGAGTTTCCTCCTGTCGGGCCGGTCGGCCTCGCCGGCCGCCCTCCAGGCGATCAACGACCAGTACCACCTCGACGACCCGTTCCTGGTCCGGTACTTCCGCTGGCTCGGCCAGGTGCTGCAGGGGGACTTCGGGCGCTCCATCACCTACCGCACCGACGTCTCCACGCTGCTCGCCGACCGCCTGCCGGCGACCCTGACGCTGGTGGCCATGGCCCTGGTGGTGGTCGTCGTCATCGGTCTGGCGCTCGGCTGGATCGGCGCGGTGCGCGGCGGCGCGACCGACTCGGCGATCCTGCTCTCCACCACGCTCGCCGTCGGCACCCCCTCCTTCGTCGCGGCCGTCCTGCTGCAGGGCCTGTTCGCGGTCAAGCTGGGCTGGTTCCCCACCAGCGGCACCGGCGACGGCTTCGCCGACCTGCTGTGGCACCTCACCCTGCCCGCGGTCGCCCTCGCGCTGTACCTGATCGGGATGCTCGCCCGGGTCACCCGCTCGGCGATGCTGGACGCCCTGGAGGGCGAGCACGTCACCGTCGCCCGCAGCCGGGGCGTGCCCGAACGCGAGGTGATCCGCCGCCACGTGTTCCGCAACTCGCTGGGCACCGTGCTGACCACCGGCGGCCTGATCGTCTCCACCCTGCTGGTCTGCACGATCCTGGTGGAGTCGGCCTTCAGCGTCGGCGGCATCGGCCAGCTCCTCGAACTGTCCACCACCACCAAGGACTTCCCGACCGTCCAGGCCATCTCCCTGCTCGTCGTCGCCCTGTTCATGACCGTGAACCTGGTCGTCGACCTGCTCCACCCGCTGGTCGACCCCCGGGTCGCCCTCGGCACGAGGAGGTCCGACGCATGAGTGTCGCCCTCGCCCGCCGGCCCGGTCTCGGCCGCCTCAAGGCCGCCCGCGCCCCGCTCCACCTGGCCTGCCTGGGCATCGTCGCCCTGGTGGTGCTCGCCGCCCTGCTCGCCCCCTGGATCGCACCGGACGACCCCAACGCCGTCGACCTCGGCAACGCCCTGGCCGGCCCCTCGCCCGACCACCTGCTCGGCGTCGACACCGCCGGCCGCGACACCCTCTCCCGGCTCCTGCTCGGAGCCCGCACCTCCCTGCTCGGCCCGCTCGGCGTGGTCGCCTTCTCCACCGTCGCGGGCGTGGCCGTCGGCCTGGCCGCGGGCTGGCGGGGCGGCTGGCTCGACTCCGTCCTCTCCCGCAGCACCGAACTCGTCTTCGCCTTCCCCGGCATGCTGCTCGCCATCCTGATCGTCTCGGTGTACGGGGAGGGCCTGCTCGCCCCCGTCGTCGCCCTGGCGGTCGCCTACCTGCCGTACGTCTCCCGGCTCACCCGCTCGCTCGTCCTCGCCGAACGGTCCCGTCCCTACGTCAGCGCCTACCAGGTCCAGGGCCACTCCACCCTGCAGATCTGCCTGCGGCACGTCCTGCCCAACATCGCCCCGATCGTCCTCGCCCAGTCCACGATCAACTTCGGCTACGCCCTGATGGACCTCGCGGGCCTCTCCTTCCTCGGGCTCGGCGTCCCCGCGCTCACCCCCGACTGGGGGCGGATGGTCTTCGACGGCCAGACCGCGATCCAGCACGGCTACCCGCTCTCCGCGATCCTGCCGTGCGTCCTCATCGTGCTCACCGTCGTCGCCTTCAACGTCGTCGGCGAGCGCTGGGCCGACCGCGTCGCCCGGAGGACCCCATGAACCGCAGCAGCCACGAACCGGAGCAGCGTGTGAACGCCCTCGACGTCCGGGGCCTGCGGCTCCGCCTGCCCGGCACCGCCCGACCCGTCCTCGACGGCGTCGACCTCACCGTGGGCCCGGGGGAGACCGTCGCCCTGGTCGGCGAGTCCGGCTCCGGCAAGAGCCTCACCTCCCGCAGCGCCCTCGGCCTGCTGCCGCCCGGCGCCACCGCCGAGGGCAGCGTCCTGGTCGACGGGGAGGACGTCCTGACCATGGGCCCCGACCGGCTGCGCGCCCTGCGCACCGGCCGGGCCGCCATGATCTTCCAGGACCCCCGGGCGGCCATCAACCCGCTGCGCCGCGTCGGCGACTTCCTCACCGAGAGCGTCCGCCTCACCGGCGCCATGGGCCGGGAGGACGCCGACCGGCGCGCCGCCGAACTGCTCGACGCCGTCGGCCTCGGCCCGGAACTGCTGCACCGCCACCCCGGGCAGCTGTCCGGCGGCATGCTCCAACGCGTCATGATCGCCGCCGCGCTGATGGGCGACCCGGTCCTGCTGCTCGCCGACGAGCCCACCACCGCGCTCGACGTCACCAGCCAGGCCGAGGTCATCGCACTCCTCGGGGAGCTGCGCCGACGCTTCGGCACCGGCCTGCTGTTCGTCACCCACGACCTCGGCCTCGCCGCCGCCATCAGCGACCGCGTCTACGTCATGTACGCCGGGCGGATCGCCGAGACGGGCCCCGCCGGAGAGCTCTTCGAGAGGCCCCGCCACCCCTACACCGCCGCGCTGCTGGACTCCACCCCGGGGGTGGAGTCCGACAGCCGCCGCCTCGCCGCGATCGACGGCCAACCGCCGGACCTGCGCCAGGAGTTGACCGGATGCGCGTTCGCCGCGCGGTGCCGGTACGCGACCTCCCGGTGCCGCGAGGAGACCCCGGTGGCACTCCCGGTCGCCTGCCACCACCCGCTCGAAGGGAGCCGTGCCGATGCCTGAGGCCGCACTGGAGGTCACCGGACTGTGCCGGACCTTCGGCACCGTACGGGCGGTGGACGACGTCTCCTTCACCCTCGCCGCCGGCGGATCGCTCGGCATCGTGGGCGAGTCGGGCTCCGGCAAGACCACCACCGCCCGGATCGTCGTCGGCCTCGAACAGGCCGACGAGGGGCGGGTCGCCGTCCGGGGCCGGGCCCGCGGCGGCCGGGTGCGGGGGAGGGCCGAGCGGCTGGCCCGCGCCCGCGAGGTCCAGATGGTCTTCCAGGACCCGTACCTCTCCCTGGACCCGCGCACCAGCGTCGAGGCCGCGCTCCGTGAGACCCTGCGGCTGCACTTCCCCGGCACCGACCACGAGGCCCGGATCCGGGAGCTCCTCGACCAGGTCGGCCTCGGCACCCGGGCGGCCGACGCGCTGCCCCGGCAGCTCTCCGGCGGCCAGCGCCAACGCGTCGCCATCGCCCGGGCGCTGGCCGTCCAGCCGGCCGTCCTGGTGCTGGACGAGGCGGTCGCCGCCCTGGACGTGTCCGTGCAGGCGCAGGTGCTGAACCTGCTCGCCGACATCCGCGAACAGACCGGCATCGGCTACCTGTTCATCACCCACGACCTCGGCGTCGTCCGCTGCGTGACCGACGAGGTCGTCGTCATGCGCCACGGACGGATCGTCGAATCCGGCCCCACCGCCCACGTCCTGGACTCCCCGCAGCACGCCTACACCCGGCTGCTGCTGGAGTCCGTCCCCCGGCCCGGCTGGGATCCCGACCGGATCGCCGCCGCGCGCCGCGCCTTGTAAGACGGCCCCGGCCCGGCAGGTGGTGGGACCCGCCGGGCCGGGGCGACCGAGCAACACCGGCGGGCGACGCCGGGCGGCGGAGAACCCGCCGGCCCGGCGCCACCGCCGCAGGAAGGACGACCGTGCAGGTCACCACCGACGACACCAGCGCGACCGACCGGGCCGCGCACCGAGCCCCCCGCCGCCGTTGGCGGTTCGCCGCCGTCCTGGCGGTGGTCATCACCCTCTGCGGGTCGGGGATCGGGCTGTACCTCAACGAGCGCGACACCCGCGAACAGACCAGGGAACTGGCGATCCCCTCGACGCCCGACTGGATCGAACTGGACGTCACCGCCCAGGACGTGGACCCGACCGCCCAGCAACTGACCCTCTACGTCACCCCCGTCCCGCACGGCAGGTTCGCCGCCGGGCCGGACTCCCAGACCTTCGCCCGCCCCGTCGAGATCACCGTCACCGGCACCCCCAAGGTGACCATCCGGGCGGCCGAGGGGGAGGCCGCGGCGTCCCAGCTCGTCCAGGTGGGGACGTACGACGGCACCAAGACGGACTACCCGTTCGACCGCTACCGCGCCGAGGCCGGCTTCACCGCCACCAGCGGGGGCGCGGCCGTGCCGGTCGGCCTGGTCCTCACCGACACCGACCCGTTCTTCGTCCTGCGCCCGCAGGTCACCACCGCGAGCTCCGGTGCCGTGACCCTGGAGGCGCGGATCACCCGGTCCCGCAGCACCTTCATCCTCTCCTGGTTCATGATCGCGGCCATGTGGGCCATCGCCCTGGCCGTCCTCGGCGCCGCCGAGGTGCTGTACCGCAAGCGCGAGGGGCTGGTCTGGCCCTCCCTGGGCTGGATGGCGGCGAGCCTGTTCGCCCTGATCGGCATGCGCAACGCGGCCCCCGGGTCGCCGCCGATCGGATCACTGATCGACTACGTGGCGTTCTTCTGGGCCGAGGGCGTCATCGCCGCCAGCCTGGCCTGCACCGCCTGGTCCGGCATCCGCACCGAGCACCGGCTGCGCCGCGAGCGGGAGGCGGCCGCCTAGGCCCTCTCTTTCGGATCACGCCAGGCGGTCGCCGCCGGAGCACGCACCTCGCCGGCTTGTCGTCGGTCGCCGATGCTCCGCATGGACTCCCTCCTCCGCACCGCCGATGCACGCACTCCAACGACGCCCACTGGTCCGACGTGATCCGAAAGAGAGGGCCGAGGGGCCGTGAGCGGATTCCCCCGAACGGCGGGTGCGTGCCGCGCCGGAATCTGACCTTCCGGTCAGTAGCCTGCGGAGCCGAACCCCGACACCAACCGGAACGAGGCCCCATGGCTCACCCCCGGCCGTCCCGCCGCTCAGTCCTGCGGTCCGGGGCCGCGCTCGCCGCGCTGGCCCTGGCCGGCGGCTGCTCCTCCGACGGCGGACCGGAGGAGCAGTCCGACCGGAGCGGTACGGCTTCGGGCGCGGCCCCGTCCACGAGCCCGGCGGCCGGGGGGTGGGCCATGCCGGCCGAGTCCGGCCCGCACACCCGCACCTTCATGGCCTGGCCGGCGCTGGAGGAGGTGTGGGGCGACCAGCTGCCCGGGGTCCGGCAGGACATCGCGGGGCTGGCCCAGGCGATCGCCGGCTTCGAACCGGTCGTCCTGCTGGCCCGCCCCGACCAGGCGGCCCAGGCCCGGCAGGCCGTCGGATCCTCGGTCGAGGTGCTCGAACTGAAGGTCGACGACCTGTGGGCCCGGGACACCGGCCCGACCTTCGTCACCGGCCCGCAGGGGCTGGCCGGGGTCGACTTCAACTTCAACGGCTGGGGCGACAAGCAGACCCACGCCAATGACAGCCTGGTCGCCCGCTACCTCCTCGACCACTACCGCATCACCCGCATCCAGGCGCCGATCACCGGCGAGGGCGGCGGCATCGAGGTGGACGGCGAGGGGACGCTGATGGCCACCGAGAGCTCCTGGGTCAACGGCAACCGCAACCCCGGCAAGTCCCGCGACCAGATCGAGGCGAGCCTCAAGGACCTGCTCGGCGTCGAGAAGGTGATCTGGTTCCAGGGCGTCGCCGGGCAGGACATCACCGACTGCCACGTCGACGCCCTCGCCCGCTTCGCCGAGCCGGGCATCGTGGTCCTGCACCGTCCCGCCGCCGACGCCCCGCCGGACGTCTGGACCACCGCCTCCGCGCAGGCGCTGCAGGTGCTGCAGACGGAGACGGACGCCCAGGGCCGCACGCTCAAGGTGGTCGACCTCCCCGAGCCCGACACCGCCCTGATCCCGGGCGCGGGCAAGGACTTCCTGGCCACGTACATCAACTACTACGTCTGCAACGGCGGCGTCATCGTCCCGCGCTTCGGGGACCAGGCCACCGACGACCGGGCGGCCGGCATCCTCGGCGACCTCCACCCGGGCCGCAAGGTCACCCAGGTCGGCATCAACCACATCGCCTCGGGCGGCGGGGGCATCCACTGCGCCACCCAGCAGCAGCCCGTGGCGCCCGGCTCCACCCCGTGACCGGTCGGGCTGCGGAGGGTCGGGCGGCGCGGGGGCGGGCCGCGCGGATCGGGCTCCGGACGGTCGGGCTCCGGACGGTCGGGTGACGCGGGTCCGGGCGGCGGCCGGTCCCTCCGCGGACCGTCAGGCGCCGGACGGCCGGGGGGTGGACGGCCGGGGGGTGGACGGCCGGGGGGTGGACGACAGCGATTCCAGCAGGGTCCGCAGCACCCGCTCGGCGTCCACCGTCCCGTCCAGCGACCCGATGGCGGCGAGCCCGTCCACGGCGGCGGCGAAGGCCTCCCCGAGGGGGACCGGGTCGCCGCCGTCGCCGCGTTCCTCCAGCAGGCAGCGGAACAGCCCCACGAAGGAGGCCCGCCAGCGCGCGTACTCGGCCTCCAGGCTCGCGCGGACGCGTTCGTCGTTGAGGGCGAGCCAGTGCAGGGCGGCGTGCAGTCGGGCCAGGTCGGGGCTCTCGGGCCGGGTGAGCAGTGTCAGGACCCGCTCGGAGCGCTCGGCGTAGCCGCCGGGGCCGGCGACCGCCTCCTCCAGCGGCGTGATCCACTCGGGCCGGATGTCCGCCACGACCGCGACGATCAGGTCGGTGCGGTCCGCGAAGTGGTAGTGGCACATCCCGTGCGAGACCCCGCACAGCGCGGCCACGTTGCGGGTGGTGAACCGTCCGGCGCCGTCGCCCGCGAGCAGGGTGCGGGCCGCCGCGATCAGCCGGGCCCGGGTCTGCTCGCCCTTGGCGGAAGCGCGGGTCCGGCCGGGGCCGCCCGCCGCGGAGGCCGTTCGTGCGGCCGTGCCTGTCGCCTGTGTCGCCATGGCCGTCACTGTAACGACCGGGGGAGTGCCGCAGGGGCGCATCGGGAACGATGGCTGCGCAAAGTATTGACCGAGCGCTTGGCCAGTTTTACCTTTTCGGTCAACTGCTGCACAAGCAGCGGACATTGACATGGAGGCAGTGATGGACGACCGCTCCAGAACCGAGACGACGGCCGCGGAGGGGCTCGGCCGCCGCCGGTTCCTGACGGCCGCCGGGATCGTCGTCGCCGGCACCGCGCTGACGGCCGCGACCGGCGGCCCGGCCCAGGCGGCGCAACGCCGCACCGCCATGGGTGCCGGCGCCGGCCTCGCCGCGGGCTTCCGGGTGCCGCTGGACACCGTCCGGCACACCCGCACCTGGATGGCCTGGCCGGACAGCAGCACCATCTGGCGCAACAAGCTCGGCGGTGTCCAGTCGAACATCGCCCTCATCGCCAGAACCATCGCGAAGTACGAGCCGGTCACCATGTGCGCCAACCCGGCCGGCGTGGCCAAGGCGCGGTCGATGTGCGGCTCGACCGTCACCGTCATCGGGGACGTCCCGGTCGACGACTGCTGGATGCGCGACACCGGCCCGGTCTTCCGCACCGACGGCGCGGGCGGCCTGGACACGATCGGCCTCAACTTCAACGGCTGGGGCAACCACCAGAACCCGCACGGCAACGACGCCCTGGTCGCCCAGCGCGTCGCCGCCTACCTCGGCCTGCCGTTCACCGCCGCCGGGCTGGTCGCCGAGGGCGGCGCCATCGAGACCGACGCGGCCGGGACGCTGATGGCCACCCGGAGCAGCATCCTCAACGCCAACCGCAACCCCGGCATGTCCCAGGCCGCGGTCGAGAGCGCGATGTGCGCCGCCTACGGCGCCACCAAGGTGATCTGGTTCAACGGTGTCGCCGGCCAGGACATCACCGACGACCACGTGGACGCCACCTCCCGCTTCCTCGGCGCGGGGACGGCCGCGGTCCAGATGCCGTTGGCGAGCGACACCGACGCCTGGTCGAACGACGCACGGCAGCAGTACCGGATCCTGACCACCTCCACCAGCGCCCAGGGAACCCCGTTCGGGGTCAGCCAGATCCAGGGGCCCGACTACAACCTGATCCGCTCGACCGACCCCAACTTCGTCGGCTCCTACGCCAACTACTACCTGTGCAACAACGCGGTGATCGCGGCGCAGTTCGGCGACACCAAGGCCGACAGTGCCGCCCGGGCCGCCCTGGCCCGGATGTTCCCCGGCCGCACCGTCGAACAGCTGAACATCGACAGCCTGGGCGCGGGCGGCGGCGGGATCCACTGCGTCACCCAGCAGCAGCCCGCGGCGTGAGGAGGTGGGGCCGGGTCCGGCCCGCCGACCGGACCCGGCCCCGGGCGCCGGGCCGACCCTCCGGGACGACCCGGGGAGCCGGCCCGCCGCCCGCTCAGCCCAGGGCGGGGATGTCGTGGGTGGCGCAGTGGATGCCACCGCCGCCGGCCGCGATCGCGTCGATCTTGACCGGCACGATCTCCCTGCCCGGGAAGTACTGCTTCATGATCTGCTGGGCCCGGTCGTCGGCCCTGGCATCGCCGAACTTCGGCAGGTAGACGCCCTTCGTGCCGATGTAGAAGTTCATGTACGAGGAGACGAAGGCGTCACCGCGCCCCGTGATCTTGTCCGGGTCCGGCTGCTGGAGCTCCACCACCTGGAGCTTGCGGCCCGTCGCGTCGGTGGCGTCCTTGAAGACGGCGCGGGCCTGGTCGGCCGAGCGGGACCAGACGTCCGGCGGGGTGCCGGGGAAGGCCTGGTCGAGCAGGACGACGCCGGGGGCGGCGAAGCGGGTCAGGCAGTCGACGTGGGCGTCGGTGATGTCCTTGCCCTTGACGCCCGCCAGCCAGATCACCTTGCTCACGCCGAGGACCCGCTTCAGCTCGGCCTCGACCTGGTCCCGGGTCATGCCCGGGTTGCGGTTGTCGTTGACGACGGAGCTCTCGGTCACCATCAGGGTGCCCTGGCCGTCGGTCTCGAAGGAGCCGCCCTCGGCGACCAGCCGGGTCTCGACCCGCTCCACGCCGTACTTGGCCAGCACCGTCCGGGCGACCTTGGCGTCGTTGCCGCGCTGCTGCTTGCCGCCCCAGCCGTTGAAGTTGAAGTCGACGCCCTTGATCGTGCCGCCCTCCTCGACGAACACCGGCAGGGTGTCCCGGGCCCACAGGTCGTCGACGGCGATCGGCACCACCTCGACGGCCGAGCCGCAGGCCTTCCGGGCGGCTTCCAGCTGCTCGGGGCGGGCCATCAGCACGACCGGTTCGCGTGCCGCGATGGCCTGGGCCAGGCCGGCGACGTCCCGGCGGACGTCCGGCAGCTGCTCGCCCCAGATGTTCTCGGAGGCCGGCCAGGACATCACGGTGCGCAGGTGCTTCTCCCACTCGGCGCCGAAGCGGCGCACACCGGGGGTGCCGCCGGGCTGCGGGGGCGGTACGACGCCGCCGTCCTCGATGGCGTTGGGGTCGCAGGCGGTGAGGCCGAGGGTGAGGGCGCCGACACCGGCGCCGACACCGGCGAGGCGGCGGATCAGGGTACGGCGGGACAGGGCAGGGGACATACGGGCACTCCGGCTGTGGTGGTCGGTGCGGTGGACGGGATGTGCGGTACGGCGGCCGCGGCTGCGACGCGGGCCGCCCGGTGGCTACGGCAGCGGTTCGTGCATGGTCGAGCAGTGGATGCCGCCGCCGCCGGCCATCAGGCGGTCGACGTCGATCTGCACCACCTCGCGGCCGGGGAAGGCCGCGGCGAGCGTCTCCCGGGCGGCGGCGTCCTTGTACGCGTCGCCGAACTCGGCGGTGATGACGCCCCCGTTGACGAGGACGAAGTTGAGGTAGGAGTCGACGAACTTGGAGCTGCGGGAGCGGACGGTGTCCGGGCCGTGCACCGGGATGACGTGCAGGCGGCGGCCCCGGGCGTCGGTGGCGGCGGAGAGGATCGCGAACTGCTCGCGGGCGTCCCGCGCCCAGGAGTCGTTGCGGTCCGCCGGCGGCAGCTGCACCATCACCACGCCGGGGCGGACGAACCGGGAGGTGACGTCCACGTGGTCGTCGGTGATGTCCTCGCCCCTGATGCCCGGCAGCCAGATCATGGTGTCCGCGCCGTAGGCCTCCAGGACGGACTCCTCGATCTCGGCCCGGCTCATGCCGCGGTTGCGGTTCTTGTTGACCAGGCTGCTCTCGGTGGCCATCACCGTGCCGTCGCCGTCGGTCTCGATCGCGCCGCCCTCGCCGACGAAGTCCGCGTACGTGTGGCGCAGGCCGCGGCGGGCGGCGAGGCGCTCGGCGACCCGGGCGTCGTCGTGGTGCACCTGCTTGTTGCCCCAGCCGTTGAAGTTGAGGATCACGGCGTCCAGGCCGCCGTACCCGTCCCGGCGGAACACCGGTGCGGTGTCGCGCATCCACAGGTCGTCGGTGGGGATGGCGGTGATCACCTCCACCCCGGAACCGCACCGGGACCGGGCCTTGTCGGCGGTCCAGTCGTCGGGGGCGCACATCACCACCGGCTCGAACTCGGCGATCGTGCGGGCGATCAGGGCGATGTCCTCCTGGACGCCGCCCAGGCGCAGTCCCCACACGCCCCTGCGGGAGGGCCAGGACATCCAGGTCCGCGCGTGCGGCACGTCGTCCGCCGGCACCCAGGGGTACGGCCCGGTGGAGCGGTCGTCGGGGTAGTGGGTCATGAGGGTCTCCAGATCGTGCGACGGTGCCGGGAAGGGCGCCGAGGGCCGCCGGATCCCACTCTTCGCGCCGCGACGCGGCGGCGCACCACGGGGACGGGCCGGCGGCAGCACCCTTCCTGCGGCTTCAGGCTCGCACTGACTGAAAGTTCAGTCAAACTCATGGGCGCGCCATAACGCATCCTTGACGGGATCCCCGCGCAGCGTGACAAGCCCTGCGCGGTCCGTACGGCTCAGGACCCGAGCCGGGCCACCTCGACCTCGATCGCCTCGGTCAGCAGGGTGCGGGCGTGCGCCAGCGGCAGGCTGCCGCTGAGCCAGCGCGTGCTCAGCCCCTCCAGCAGCGCGGTCAGCCGCTCCGCCGCGCCGGCCAGCGCGACCGCCGAGGCCATCGGCCGCACGTCGCCGAGCAGTTCGGCGATCTCCTGCACCCAGATCCGGGTGGCCCGCGCCAGGTCCTCGCGCAGCGTCTCGTCGAACACCGCGCTCGCCCGCAGCTCGCCCCAGGCGGTGCTGTTCTCCCGGACCTCCGGGGTGTCCTGGAGCTCCAGCAGCAGCGTCTGCTCCAACTCCTCGCGGGGCGTCAGCGGCGGGGCGTCCTCGGCACGTTCGGTCGTGTACCGCTCCGCCCGGTCGTTGATGAACTCCAGCGTCTGCCGGAGGATCCCCGTACGGTCCTTGAAGTGGTAGTAGATCAGCGCGGTGGACACACCCGCCTCGGCCGCGAGCTCCTCCACCCGAAGTCCGCGCACCCCGCGCCGCGCGATCACCCGCGCCGCTGCTTCCATGATCGACGTTTTACGACTGGCCACGATCGACCACCTTACCGGCGGCGCGGGCGCCGGTCCCGCCCTCCGGCTGACCGACCGATCAGCCGGAGCCGACGGCCCTGGCACGGAATGTGACGCAGGTCACGCCGGATCCAGAACCCGGGCGCCGGATCGCGCGTCTGGCTGGTGTGAGATCACGCAGGAGAGCACTGGACGAGCTGGACGAGGAGCGCCTCCTCCGGCTGGTGGCCAGGGGAGACCGCGGGGCGTTCGACGAGCTGTACCGGCGCACGTCGCCATGGCTGGCGGTGCGGCTGCGCCGCCGCTGCGCGGACGAGCAGATCGTCGCCGAAGTCATGCAGGAGACCTACCTCGCGGTGTGGCGCGCGGCCGGCGCGTTCGCCGGGAGCGCGGTCGGCGGGACGGCCGTCGGGTGGCTGTGGACGATCGCGGCACGCCGCCTCGTCGACGCGTTCCGGCGCCGCGCCCACCACGCCGAACCGCCGGTCGCCGCGGCCGCGCGGGCGGTGGTGCCCGCGGCGGAGGAGGAGGCGCTCGCCGGGACCGTCGGCGGCGACGTCGGCGACGCCCTGAGACGGCTGGCGCCGGAACTCCGCGAGGTACTGCAGGCCACGGTGCTCGACGGGCTCTCCGTCCGCGAGACCGCGGTCCTGCTCAGACTGCCCGAAGGCACGGTCAAGACCCGTGCCCGTCGGGCCCGGATCGCGATGCGGGAGGCGCTCGGATGAGCAGGGAACACGCGTCCAGTCAGTTGATCGACGACTACGCACGTGGCGACACGACGATCGCGGCGGACACGGTCTGGGCACTGGAGGCCCACCTGGAGACCTGCGCGCCCTGCCGGAGCCGGCTGGCGGCCTCCGTGGCCACCGGGGTGCCCGGCATCGCCGCGCTCGTCGACACCGTCCGGGCCGGCCTGGAACCGCAGTTGGACGCGGCGGCCGCAGTGGCCCCGCGGCGGTACCGGCCCGGATGGGTGTCGTCCTGGCTGACGCCGGTGATGACCCCGTGGCTGGCCATGACCGCCGTCGTCACCCTGCTGGCGCTGCTGCTGGACGCGGTCGCGCCGGCGGAGCGCTTCGGCGGCTCCTCACTGGTGTCGCTGATCGCGCCGGTGCTGCCGCTGTGCGGCGTCGCCGCGTCCTGGTCCAGCGGCCTGGACCCGGCACACGAACTGACCGCCTCGACCGCCCGGGCCGGTCTGCCCCTGCTGCTCAGGCGCACCACCGCGGTCCTCGTGGTGGTCCTGCCCCCGCTGCTGCTGGGGGGATGGCTGACCGGGACCATGACGGCCGCGCAGTGGCTGCTGCCCTCCCTGGCCTTCACCTCCACCGCCCTGGCACTGGGCAGCGTGGTCGGGGTGACCCGCGCCGCCGTCGGGCTGGCGCTCGCCTGGGGCGCCGTCGTCCTGGCCCCCGCGTCGCTCACCGGCCGCGTCCCCTCCGTCCTGCAACTGGCCCTGCAACCGGACCGGTTGCCCCTGTGGGGGCTGCTCCTCGCGCTCGGCGCCGGCGCCGTGATCGCCCGCAGGGACGCGTACTCGACGCTGTGAAACCCATGTCCACCCTTGAATGCCCACCATCGAAAGGGACCACCGCATGACACCCGTGACGAGCGCGGCCGACACCGCGCCGAAGACCTACGCCTGGGAGATCCGGGCCGACGGCCTGAAGGTCCGCGTCGGACGGAACAAGATGGCCGTCGACGGCCTCGACCTCTCCCTGGGCACCGGAGCCCACGGCCTCCTGGGGCCCAACGGGGCGGGGAAGACCACCCTGATCCGGACCCTGGCCACGGTGCTGCGCCCCACCGAGGGCGAACTGGAGATGCTCGGCACCTCCCTGGGCAGGACGGGCGACCACCGGGCCCTGCGCCGCCGCATCGGCTACCTCCCGCAGGACTTCGGCTACTACAAGCGCTTCACGGTGCGCGAGTTCGTCGAGTACATGGCCTGGTTGAAGGAGGTCCCCAAGAAGGACGTCCCCGAGGCCGTCCAGCGCGCCGTGGAACGGGTCGGCCTGGCCGACCGCGCCGACCACCGGATGAAGACCCTGTCCGGCGGCATGGTGCGGCGTGCCGGCATCGCCCAGGCCATCGTCAACTCCCCGGCGGTGCTGCTGCTGGACGAGCCGACGGCCGGCCTCGACCCGGCACAGCGGCTGCGCTTCCGCGAGCTGCTGAACGACCTGGGCCGCGACACCTGCGTGGTCGTCTCCACCCACCTCGTCGAGGACGTCGCCGCGGCCTGCTCCGACGTGGTCCTGTTCGCCGACGGCCGCCTCGTCTTCCAGGGCACGCCGGACGAACTGGCCGCCGCGGGCAGCACCGAGCACCCCGGCGACAGCCCCCTGGAGCGCGGCTACTCGGCGCTGCTCCGCACCTCCGGACAGCAGGGGAGCGCCTGGTGAACCGACGTGTGCTGCGAACCGAACTGAAGCGCTCGGCCGCCCCGTGGGCCGGAGCCGTCGTCCTGGGCGGCAGCCTGGCGGTCTTCCTCCTGTACGACGGAATCTGGTCGAGGGGCACCGCGGGGTGGACGGCCCAGTGGACCACCATGGCCATGTGGACCCGTTCCCTGCTGGCCTTCTGGCTGCCGCTCGTGGTCGGCATCGGGGCGGTGTACGGGCTGCGTGAACCCCGCTCGCGGATGACCGAACTGCTGACGACCACGCCGCTGCCCGCCTGGCGCCGTGCGGCGCTGCCGGCGGGTGCGATCGCGCTCGCGCTGGCGGTGGGCTTCGGCCTCCTCGTCGTCGTGGGCGGAGCGCAGGTGGCGTTCGGCCCGACCACCTACATGGGCGTCGGCTGGCTGCCGATCTCGCTGGTGGCGATCCTGGGCCTCGTCGCGGCCGCCGTGTTCGCCATGGGTGTCGCGCGGACGCTGCCCTCCGTCCTCACCCCGCCGGCCCTGGTGGTGGCCTGCCTCGCGGTGACGGGCATGCTGCGGATACGGATCGAAGGCGAGGTGCCGGAGAGCAGGACGTCGAACCGGATCGGCCTGCTGTCCCCGGTGACCGCGGACCCGCGGCAGATGCTGCTGACCCTCTCCGACTCCGTCCACCTCGGCCAGACGGTCTGGCTGCTCGGCCTGCTCGCCACCGGCCTCGCGCTGCTGGCGGCCGCCACCCGCCGGGCCCGGCTGCTCGCGGTGACCCCCGTCCTGGCCGGCGCCGCCGTGGCCCTGCTGGTCCTGCCGGCCGCCGCGCGCGACAGCTACGTCGTCGACAAGGCCGCCGCGGCCATGGTGTGCGACGGACCGGTGTGCGTGACCCAGGCCAGCCGGTCGCACCTGGCCGAGCTCGCGCCGCGCGGCCGGGAGGCGCTGCGCGTGCTGCACGAGTCCCTGGGCGACAAGGCGCCGACCTCGGTACGGGAGGACACCGCGCTGCGCGCGCTCGGCGATCCCCGCTCGCTCCCCGCCGACGCGGTGCTGGTCGACTTCGACGATCAGCTGTTCATCGACGCGACCGGCAACGACCTGACCCGCGCGCTGGTCGCCCAGGGGCTGGCACCGAGCTGCCACGCCCGCACCTCCCGGGAGGGCGGGTCGCAGAACGACATCGCCCTCCAGAGCGCCGTCGTGAGCTGGGCCCTCGGTGACCCCGCCCTCCGACCGATGGCGGAGCAGGACACCGACGCGTTCTCGCGCAGGGCATGGGCGGACGCCGACGCCCTCTGGCAGGAGCTGAAGGGGATGGCGCCCGCCGAGCAGCGCTCGCGGATCGCCGAGCTGCGCACCGCGGCCCTCTCCTGCACGGCAAGGCTGCGCGAGGTGCCGGTGGGAGGTGTGTCGTGATGAGGTGGCTGATGCTGTACGCGCGTTCACGGCAGGTGCCCGCCTCGGCCGCCGCGGTCGTGCTCGTGGCGCTGGCGGTGTGGGCCCTCACCCGGGGCTACGGTGCGGGCGCGACGGATGCGATGGACCCGACCGCGTTCTACCTGCTCACCGCGGGCGTGGCGGCCGGCTCCGTCGGGTTCGGCGGACAGGACCTCGCACTGGACCGGACGGCCGCGATCCGGTGGGCGCCCCGCCGGGCCGCGCACACGGTGCTGATCGGCGCGGTCGCCGGTGCGGCGCTGCTGGCGGTCCAGGCGGTGGGCCCGACGTTCGTCCCCACCGAGGTCGTCGTCCGGGACAGCGCGGGCCTGGTCGGCCTGGCCGCGCTCGGGGCGGTGCTCTGCGGGGCGCACCTGGCCTGGGCCCTGCCGACCGGCTGGCTGGCGTTCGCCGTCCTCGTCCCGCCGCTGCCGCCCACCACCGTGGGGAAGGCCTTCGGCTGGATGACCTTTCCCCCCGGCACGGAGGCGTCCACCTGGACCGCGGTGGTGCTGCTGGTGACCGGCGGCGCGCTGTACGCCGCTGTCGGCCCGAGGCGCTGACTCAGGGCCCGCCCGCGGCTTCCGGGCGCGGGCGGGCGGCCGGCCGGGCCCTCGGCGACGTGGCGGACCTGCTCAAGCGCCACCCCGGCCTCGACGCGTACTCCTCCGACGCCCACGGGGTGCCGGCGCCGCTCGGCTGACGGACGACCGTTCCGGTGTCCCGGCCGAGTCCCCCCGGATGTCGTTCATGGCCCGTTTGCCGTACGCCGGGGCGCAGTTGGTGGGATCGTCCTGTCAGTACACCGACAAGAAGGAGTGTCCCCCTTGACCTCTCACCCCAGGCGCGGCACCCGCTCGCGAACCCTCCCGGCACTGGCGGCGGCGCTGTGCGGGATCGTCGGTGCCACCGCGCTCGGCACCACCCCGGCGGCGGCCGCCGCCGACCAGCGTCACCCGATCTACGCCATCGCGCACCGGGTCGACACCCTGGACGGCGTGGACGCCGCGATCAACCACGGCGCCAACGCCATCGAGATCGACGTCTGCGCCTGGTGGAACCCGAACGAGTGGCGCGCCTACCACGACTGTTCCTCGGCCGGCGAGAACCGGCTCGGCCCCAGCTTCGACAGCATGCTCGACCGCATCGTCTCCAACGCCAACGCGGGGCGCCGGCTGTCGCTGGTCTGGCTGGACATCAAGGACCCCAACTACTGCGGCGAGGAGCCCAACCGCACCTGCAGCGTCGCCGGACTGCGCGACAAGGCCCAGCGGCTGACGGCCGCCGGCATCCAGGTGCTCTACGGCTTCTACGAGTACCACGGCGGCAGCACCCCGGACGTCGGCGGCCGGGGCTGGAAGAGTCTGGAGGGCAGGCTCGGCCCGCTGGAGGGCATCACCACGACCGGCACCCGCGACCAGGTGCAGAGCGCCTTCGCCAAGTCCGGCACCGGATTCCCGGCCGGCCGCCGGGCGATGGACTACGGCGACAGCGACATCACCAAGGGCTTCGGCAACTGCACGGAGGCCACCTACAACACATGCGCGGAACTGAAGAAGGGAGCCGCCGACCGGGCCGCCGGACGACTCGCGGCCACCCTCTCCTGGACGACCACCTACAACGACCCCTGGTACGTCGACAAGCTGCTGGGCGACGCGCAGGTGGACGGCATCATCGCCGGCTACGGCGCCTTCACCGGCGTGCGGGAGTACGACAACAGCTGGCAGTGCGCCAACGCCGTCAACCTGGTCAGGGACTGGGTGAACCACCACAGCGGCACCCACCGCATGGCCACCAGCGGCGACCGCCTGTTCAGGTAGGGGACGGCCCGGCCCGACCGCACCCGGCGCAGGCCGGGTGCGGTCGGCTGCCTTTCGGCGGGGTGGCCGCTGGTGGGGTGGCGGCCGGTGGGGTGGCAGCCGCTGGGCGGCGGTCAGCAGGTCGGGGCGGCGGGCTCGGCCAGCGGTTCGTCGTCAGCGCCCGGCTCCAGGCCGCGGAGCAGGTGGGTGAGCAGGTCGTCGAAGACCTCGTCCAGGGCCGGGCCGGAGAGCCGACCGCTCGCGGTCTGGGCGGCCACGCCGTGGACGGCGGTGAAGAGGATGGCGCCGATCCGGTCGGCGTCGCCGGCCCGGATCAGTCCCTGGGCCTGGCCGAGGGCGATGAGCGCGCGGAGGTCGTCCTTCAGCGGCTGCCAGGCGAGCTCCAGTCCGTCCGTCACGGCGGGGTCGTGCTTGCGGGCGAAGGCCAGCTCCAGCAGTGCGCCGTGGTCGGCGGCGAAGTCGACGTACGCGCGGGCGACGGCGAAGGCCCGCTCGCGGAAGCCGTCCCCACTCCTGGCGAGACCGCTGCGGGCCGCGGCGGTGAGCCGCTGGATGCCGGCGAGCGCGAGGGCGTCGAGCAGGGCGCGCCGGTCCTTGAAGTGGCGGCTGGGCGCGGCGTGGCTCACGTCGAGCGAGCGGGCGAGCTCGCGCAGGGACAGCGCGTCGGCGCCCTGCTCGCGCAGGGTCTGTTCGGCGCGTTCCAGTAGCGCGGCGCGGAGGTCTCCGTGGTGGTAGTGGCCCGTTCGCATGGGCATCAGCATACGAGCATGTAGTCGTTGACAACATTGTTGTCGGTGTCTACATTGGGGCCCGTGGAGCGGACCCGGGTCTTCGCCGACCGCTGACCGCTGACCGCCGACTGCCGAGTGCCAGCCGCCAACCGCAACCGAACCCCGTCGCATCGAGGAGAGTCATGGACTTCGCCCGCAAGACCACCCTGATCACGGGAGCGTCCACCGGCATCGGGGCCGCCTTCGCCCGCGAGCTCGCCGCCCGCGGGTCGGACCTCGTCGTCGTCGCCCGCAGCGAGGACAAGCTGAACCGCCTCCAGCAGGAGCTGAGGGCGGCGCACGGCGTCACCGTGCACGTCGTCCCGCTCGACCTCGCCCGCCCCGGCGCCGCCGCGGAGCTGCAGGACCGCGTCGAGGAGCTGGAGGTGACGGTCGACGTCCTGATCAACAACGCGGGCTTCGCGACCTTCGGCGCCGTCGCCACGAGCGATCCGACCAGGATGGCCGAGGAGGTGCAGCTCAACTGCGCCACGCTCACCGACCTGACCGCCCGGCTGCTGCCCGGCATGGTCGAGCGCGGCCGGGGCGCGGTGGTCAACGTAGCCAGTACGGCCGCATTCCAGCCGATTCCCCGGATGGCCGTCTACGGCGCCACCAAGGCGTACGTGCTCTCCTTCACCGAAGCCCTGGCGAACGAACTCCGCGGCAGCAACGTCCGGGCCCTGGCGATCTGCCCCGGTGCCACCGACACCCCCTTCTTCGACGTCGCCGGCGAGCAGGCCGCCGTGGGCATCCGCCGGCGGCCCGAGCAGGTCGTCGCCACCACGCTGGCAGCGCTGGAGAAGGGGCGGCCGAGCGTCGTCGACGGCTTCCTCAACCGTCTCGGGACCCTGGCGCCCCGACTCCTGCCGCGACGCGCCACGGTTGCGGTCGCCGAGCGGGTCACCCGGCCGAGCCCGGCGGTCTGAGCATTTGGTCTCCGACCCGGAGGGGAGTAGTGTTCTCCGGGTTGCCCCACGGGACGGCCCCTCGGAACGAGTTCGAATCTGAATTCGAGAATGACCGGGGAAAACGGACCGAAAAGCTCTGATAGAGTTCGGGAGCGCCGAAAGGCGAAAGCGAATCGAATGAATGAAACTCCGGAAAACGGAGCGGAAAACATCTGATAAGCTGGAAACA
>NZ_JBHVRT010000014.1:0-110395 GCF_042885555.1 Kitasatospora sp. NPDC058048
ACGCTCGGCTGGGAAACCCCAGCCGAGCGCCTGCATAAACTCATCGCGGCCTGATCAAACCAACCACGTGTTGCTACGACCCCTGGAAACCGCCGCCGGCCCCGGGGCCAACACCGCAGCCGCCTCGCCGCAGCCGGTGCCCGTTCCTGCACCGCGTGAGGACAACAGGGCACACACGGCGGGTGGGTCAGTTCCAGGCGGTGCAGTTGATGTTGGTACCCCACTGGGGGTTGCCCCACGGGTCGCCCACCGCGAACGACGCGCTGCAGGCCCGTACCCAGTTGCCCGGCCCGTCGTAGGCTTCGGGGGTCTGGAAGTGGGCCTGCCCGGTGACCTGAAGCAGGTTCTTGGCCTGCCACGGCCAGTGTCCGTTGCCCGCGGTCTGCGAGACGTCCAGGTAGGCCCCGTCGCGGTTGTAGTCAGCTGAAATCCGCCGCTGCGTGTCCCGGCGAGCAGTCTTGACGTGACCATGCAGTATCCTTTGTGTCTCGTTGCCACGACCGCGTGAACGACGACCGGGTCCGATTCGAGCCGGCCGCCACCCTCGGCCCGGATGCCGCCGTCGAGAGCGACGTCCGCTCCGAGAACGGCCGGATCACCCTGACGGGCGATCTGCCGGGAACCCTCTCCGGACCCCTCCTGGAAAGGCTGGTGCGCTCCGTGCCCGGCGTGGTCGACGTGGAACTCCGGCTCGGCGCGCCGGCCTGAGCGGAGGCGTGGGGACGGTCGCGTTCGCCACTGTCGACGGCTCCCCGGAGAGCCTGGCCGCCGCCCGCCGGGCCGCCGTCCCGGACGTCCGACGGGCCCGGGCCGCCGACGCGCTGCGCGGGCGGGAGCGGGCGCGGAGAATCGGTGGTGTCAATGCCCCGCGCACCCAGGAGCAGGCCATGGACTCGCCCCAGCCCGTACGGGTGTTCCTGCTCGACGACCACGAGGTGGTCCGCCGGGGCGTCCGTGACCTCCTGGAGGCCGAGCCGGACATGGAGGTCGTCGGCGAGGCCGGCACCTGTGCCCAGGCCCTCGTCCGCGTACCGGCGCTGCGCCCGGACGTCGCGGTGCTCGACGTACGGCTCCCGGACGGCGACGGGGTGACCGTCTGCCGGGACCTGCGGGACCGGATGCCCGGGCTGGGCTGCCTGATGCTGACCTCCTTCGACGACGACGACGCCCTGCTCGACGCGATCATGGCCGGCGCGGCCGGCTACGTCCTCAAGCAGGTCAAGGGCGCCGAACTGGTCGGCGCGGTGCGGACGGTGGCCTCCGGCCGGTCGATGCTCGACCCGGCCACCACCCACAGGCTGATGGAGAGCCTGCGCCACCACGAGGAGAGCGCGACCGACACCGCGCTCGCCGGGCTCACCCCGCGCGAGCGGGAGATCCTCGCCCTGGTGGGGGAGGGCAGGACGAACCGCCAGATCGGCCAGGAGCTCTACCTCGCCGAGAAGACCGTGAAGAACCACGTCTCGCGGCTGCTCGCCAAGCTGGGCGTGGAACGTCGCCTCCAGGCCGCCGTCATCGCCGCCCACGCCGAATCCGAGCAGCAGCAGCACCAGCGCCCGCACTGACGCCTCCGTGCCCTGCTCCCAATGCCCACCGACCGGCCCGGGCTCGTCCACCGGGCAGCGGGGCGCAACGGGGTCCATCGGCCCACCGGGAGCACCCCACCGGCCCCCTGGCGACGGGCGCGGCCGTGGAGAAGTCTGGAAGGGCGGGCGGAACCGTCCCGGCTCCGCCCTCCGAGAGGAGTGATCGCGGTATGAAGGCGCTCACCTACCACGGACCCGGCCGCCGCACCTGGGGCGACGTCCCCGACCCGACCGTCCGGGACCCGGAGGACGCCGTCGTCCGGGTGGACGCGGTGACCATCTGCGGCACCGACCTGCACATTCTCAAGGGCGACGTCCCCGAGGTCGAGGAGGGCCGCGTCCTTGGCCACGAGGCCCTCGGCACCGTCACCGAGACCGGCCCGGGCGTACGCACGATCACGGCCGGCGACCGGGTGCTGGTCTCCTGCGTCTCCGCCTGCGGCCGCTGCTCCTACTGCCGTACAGCGGCCTACGGGCAGTGCACCGGCGGTGGCGGCTGGATCCTCGGCCACCTGATCGACGGCTGCCAGGCCGAATACGTCCGCACCCCCTTCGCAGACACCTCCCTGCACCGGCTGCCCGAAGGCGTCCGGGACGAGGACGCGCTGCTGCTCGCCGACATCCTGCCCACCTCCTACGAGGTCGGCGTCCGCAACGGCGGCGTCGGCCCGGGCGACACCGTCGCGATCGTCGGCGCCGGACCGATCGGACTCGCCGCCGTCCTCACCGCGCGCCTCTACAGCCCGGCCCGGATCATCGCCGTCGACCTCGCCCGCAGCCGCCTCGACGCAGCGAAGCGCTTCGGTGCCGACACCGTGCTCACCTCCGCCGAGGCCACCCCCGAGGCCGTCCGGCAGCTGAGCCGCGACGGCCTCGGCGTGGACGTCGCGATCGAGGCCGTCGGCGTGCCCGAGACCTTCGAGCTCTGCACCCGCCTGGTGCGCCCCGGCGGCCGGGTGGCCAACGTGGGCGTGCACGGCAGACCGGCGGTGCTGCACCTGGAGGACCTCTGGATCCGCAACGTCACCATCACCACCGGCCTGGTGGACACCAGCAGCACCCCGATGCTGCTGGACATGCTGGCCGCCGGCCGGCTCGACACCGGTGGGCTGGTCACCCACCGCTTCGGCCTGGACGAGATGCAGGAGGCCTACGACGTCTTCGCCGACGCGGCCGACACCGGCGCGCTCAAGGTCGCGGTGTTCCGGACCTGAACGCCGTGTACGGAGGAGCCGACACCATGACCGCGCATCCCGACTGCGGCGACATCGCCCGCCGGATCCTCCGACGGAGCGATCAGCTCGGTCTGAGCGAAGGCATGCTGGCCCACCGGGCCTCGATGTCCCCTGCCTACTTGCGACAACTCCTCCACTCGGGGCCGGAGTTCGATCCACCCGGGTTCGTCCGGATCGCTGCCGTGCTGGGGATGGCCTGGCCGGAGCTGCTGTCGGGGAACCGTCCGGACGCCCCGCCGGGGCAGACCGACACCGGCCGCCGCGGTCAGCTCCTGCGTCTCACCGAACCGCAGTGCTGGGAACTGCTCGGCACCCGCGGCGTCGGCCGGGTCGGCCTGCCCGGCTCCTCGGCGCCCGTCGTGCTCCCGGTCAACTTCGCGGTGGACGACCGGACGATCGCCTACCGCACGGCCCCCAGGGGAGCCGCCGCCCCGGCCGACGGCTCGCCCGTCTCGTTCGAGGTGGACCGGATCGACGAGCACCGGAGCGCGGGCTGGAGTGTCCTGATCCTCGGCCAGGCTCATCTGGTCGACACCTCGGACGAGGAACAGCACCTCGCGGCACTCCCCGGCACCACCCCCTGGGCCGGCGGCGCCCGCCCGCTCTGGGTGCGCATCCGCCCGGCCGCCGTCACCGGGCGCCGCATCGACACGGGGTGACGTACGTCGAACGGCGGCTCGCCCTGGCCGACGACCAGGCCCGCGTCGCGCTCAAGGCCCGCGCCACGATCCTGGACCGCAACCGCGTCCTCATCGCCCGCAACCTGCCGCTCTTCGACGCCTTCTTCATCGGTCTGCGTCGTCAGCGCCCGAACCGGCCGGATCCGGGCGATCCTCGACGACCGCGGCCTGCTCACCGCCTGGCGCACCGCCGCCGCCGGCGCCCTGGCGACCCACGCCATGGCCCGGCCCGACGCCGCCACCCTGGCCGTGTTCGGCACCGGGGAACAGGCCCGCCTCCGGGTCGAATGGCCGGCCAGGCTCCGCCCGATCGACACGGTCCTCGTCCACGGCCGCAACCAGGCCGGGACGGGGGTGTGCGCGCCGAAGCCGTCCGCAGCGGCGGGCCGGAGCGGGCCCACGGCCCGGAAGGACGATCAGTTGGCCGCGGGGAGCCGGATCTCCAGGTGCCCGGAGAGCACCCGGGTCTCCAGCACCGGCTGGGGTGCGGTGGCCGGGCCGTGCACGACTTCGCCGTCCCGGAGCCGGAACGTGCTGCCGTGCCACGGGCAGCGCAGGCAGCCCTCCACGAGGGTGCCCTCGGACAGCGGCCCGGACAGGTGGGCGCAGTGCTCGGCCAGTGCGTGGCAGTGCTCGCCCTCGCGGACCACGACCACGGCCAGTTCGCCGGCCGTCGCCCGTACGGGCTTCCCGTCCGGGAAGTCCTCGACGGGGCCGAGGGGGACCCAGTCGGCCGGTGCCAGGCGCGGTACGGCGGCGGCCCGGTTCGGCCCGGCGGCCTGCCGGTAGGACAGGTGCCCGCCGAGCGCGGCCGCGGCCGAGACGGCGGTCGCCCCGGCCAGGCCGAGCAGCCGGCCGCGGGTCCGGTGCCCCCGGCAGCGCGCGAGGAGCGAGCCGGCGTACAGCAGCACGCCGGTGGTGTTGCCGAGCGCGTGCACCAGGCCGGTGCGGCGGCGCGGCGGGTCGAGCCGGGCCCAGTCCACCCAGCCGGTGAGGGCGGTGGGCCCGGCGGTCAGCAGTCCGGCCGCCACCAGGGCGTCGGCGGACCGGTGTCCGCCCGGGAGGTAGTCCAGCAGGGCGGCGGAGATCCAGCAGCCGATCGGCAGTTGGACCATCGCGGGGTGGAGCGGGTGGCCGAGCCACACGCCGTGCAGCGCGTCTCGGTACGGCCCGAGCGGGAGGGCCTCGACCGCCTTGGCGAGAGGGCGGGCCGGGGCGTCGAGGAGGTCCCAGCGCTCCGGTGCGTCCATGGCTCGGCGCAGTCGGCGGGACCACCGGCGGGTGTGCAGTGGTGTGGTTTCCATACCAGAGCGGCTAGCCGGGCAGCGGACCGGCAAACCCGGACGGCGGGGTGTGTCCGGGGACCGGTCCGGGTGAGCGCGCGCAGGGGGTCGTAGGCCCGACCGCGGCCGGAGAACGCGCCCGGCCCACGTTCGCGGGACACCTCGCTCCTCTATCCTGCGCCGGGACCGGAGGCCGACACAGTGGCGGGCCGGGAGGCTGAGGAGTGGGCATGGGGACGTCGGCATCCGCCCGGGGCGGGGAGCTGAAGCGCCATCTGGGCGTGTTCGACGCCGTGGTGATCGGGCTCGGCTCGATGATCGGCGCGGGGATCTTCGCCGCCCTCGCCCCCGCCGCGGCCGCCGCCGGCTCCGCCCTGCTGCCCGCGCTCGCCGCAGCCGCGGTGGTGGCGTACTGCAACGCCACCTCCTCCGCCCGGCTGGCCGCCCGCTACCCGCAGTCCGGCGGCACCTACGTCTACGGCCGCGAGCGCCTCGGGCCCTTCTGGGGCTACCTCGCGGGCTGGGGCTTCGTGGTCGGCAAGACCGCCTCCTGCGCGGCGATGGCCCTCACCGTGGGCTCCTACGTGTGGCCCGCCCAGGCCCACGCCGTGGCGGTCGCCGCCGTGGTGGCGCTGACGGCCGTGAACTACGTCGGCGTGCAGAAGTCCGCGTGGCTGACCAGGGGCATCGTCACCGTCGTCCTGGCGGTCCTCGCCGCCGTGGTCACCGCCTGCCTCACCGGCGACGCCACCGACACCGCGCGCCTGGCCATCGGCGCGGACGCCACCCCCGGTGGGGTGCTCCAGGCAGCTGGGCTGCTGTTCTTCGCCTTCGCGGGCTACGCGCGCATCGCCACCCTCGGAGAGGAGGTCCGCGACCCCGAGCGCACCATCCCCCGCGCGATCCCGCTCGCGCTGGGCATCACCCTGATCGTCTACGCGGCCGCCGGGGTGGCCGTCCTCGTGGTGCTGGGGCCGGACCGGCTCGCCCACGCCACCGCACCGCTGGCAGAGGCCGTGCGTGCCGCCGGCGTCCCGGGACTCGCCCCCGTGGTGCGTGCGGGGGCGGCCGTCGCGGCGATCGGGTCCCTGCTCGCGCTGATCCTCGGGGTCTCGCGCACCATCCTGGCGATGGCCCGCGACCGGCACCTGCCCCACGCCCTGGCCGCCGTCCACCCGCGCTTCCAGGTCCCGCACCGCGCCGAACTCGCGGTCGGCGCGGTGGTCGCGATACTGGCCGCCACCGGGGACGTGCGCGGCGCGATCGGCTTCTCCTCCTTCGGCGTCCTGGCCTACTACGCCGTCGCCAATGTCTCCGCCTGGACCCTCACCCCCGCCGAGGGCCGCCCCGCCCGGATCGTCCCCGTCGTCGGCGCCGCAGGCTGTGTGGTCCTCGCGTTCGCCCTGCCGCTCGCCTCGGTCCTGTCCGGGGCCGCGGTGATCGCCGCCGGAGCCGCCGCCTACGGCCTGCGCAAGGGCGCCGCCCGCACCTGACCGGCTTCGGCCCGGACTCCACTGGTGGCTCGGGCCGCCGGGAGGGCGGCGATCCGCGCGTCCGTGGCCGTACGGGCGGCGCACGGATCCGGGGCCCCGGATCAGGTGAGCGGTCCGGCGGACCGCGGTGTCGCGGAGGCGGGCGGGAGGACCGGCGGCGAGGAGGCCGGCGGGCGGCCGCCGCAGGTGCCTGTGGAGTACAGGTCGTTGGAGGTCCGCTGCATCGCGGCATGGTCGGACAGGTCGTACCGGTTGATCGAGGTGGCGAACTGCCGCTTTCCGGTGACCTCGCCGACCATCAGGGTGTTGTAGCCGGGGATGCCGCCGTCGTGTCCCCAGAACTCGCCGCAGGGCGTGGCCATCCGCTGGAGTCCGAGGCCGTAGCCGACGGCCTCGCCCGGGCCGCTGGTGCGCTTCATCTCGGCGAGTTCGGCCGGGCCGAGCAGTTGCCCGCCGAGCAGGGCGGAGATGAAACGGGTGAGATCCGCGGTGGTGGAGATGCCCGCCCCGGCCGAGGACGCCATCGACGGGTTGAGCAGCGTCACGTCGGCGGGGCCGGTGGCGAGCTTGTAGTAGCCGTGCGCGTGCGAGCCGGGAATGAAGGGCGAGTCGATGGGCATCGAGGTGCTCGTCAGGCCCAGCGGCCGGATGATGCGGCGGTTCACCTCCTGCGCCCAACTGCGACCGGTGAGGCGCTCGATGATCATGCCGACGAGCACGTAGTTGGTGTTGGAGTAGTGCCAGCCCTGTCCGGGGGCGAAGTACGGCGGGTACTTGTTCGCGATGTCCACGAGCTGCTGCGGTCGGTAGGACGTCCAGCGCCCACCCGCCAGCCACTGCCGCAGCGTCGCCTCGTTGCCGACGTCGAACGCCGGGTCCTCGGTGAAGTCGTGGATGCCGCTGGTGTGGTTGAGCAGTTGGCGCACGGTGATGCCGGCGCCGTTCGGCACCACGCCCGGCAGGCGGCTCTCGACGGAGTCGTCGAGGCCGAGGCGGTGTTCCGCGACGAGCTGGAGGACCACCGTCGCGACGAAGGTCTTGGTGACGCTGCCGATCCGGAACCGGCCGTCCGGATCGGCGGGGGCACCGGTGGCCAGGTCGGCCACGCCGGCCGCACCCTTCCAGACCGTGGCGCCGTTCTCCCGGACACGGGCCAGCGTCGCCGCTGCGCCGCCCTCCCGCACCATGGCCCGGACCACCGCGTCCAGGGCCGCCCCGTCCGCTTTCCGCGCCCCGCCCGCCGCCACCCGGTAGGGCGCCGCCGGGGCGTCCGTCGCACCGGCGGCCGGAGCCAAGGCCGCCAGCAGGCCCGCGCCGGCGAGTACGACGACCGCTGACCGCCCGGCCGTGCCCCGCCACCGCCGACCCTTCGAACCGATCCTCCCGAGCCTCGGATCCGCCGCCCCGTCCGCCATGCCGTCCTCCCGAAATCGACCGACGGATGCCGTCAACATCCGTCACAACAAAGACAGTTGACACTGTGCCAGGTCGCCGGGACGCGAGGCGTCCGTCTGAGGTCCGGAGCATGTCCGCCCCGGGGCCCATCTTCTCGCCCGTCGAAGTCCACCTCAGGTTGAAGGCTGCCCCCGACGGATCCCTGAGCCTCGGCCGACCGAGCGACCGACGACGTGAGCACGGTCGTCTCCGCCCCGGTTCGATGGGGCGCCGAAAACCGTCCCGAAGGCCGTAGATTTACCCGTGCCCAGGATGCGGGCGCAGGGTGGATGGGACGGCTGGAGACACTTTTGCGGGACAGTTTTTCCGATGGATTCCTTACGCGGCTGGCACACGACAGGCATCTGGTGGACCTGATGTGCCTCTATCTGCTGCACGGCTCGGTCGAACGGATCCCCGGCCTGTTGGTCGATCGGGAGACGCTGTCGTTCGAGTACCTGAGTCGGCATGTCCGTACCGAGAGCCGCTCCAGCCATGGCGACGCGGACCTGTTCTCGCTCTGGATCAGGAAGAAGGTCCGGGGACGGCTGTACGGCTTGGAGTTCAGGGTCTATTTCATCGCCGGTGAGCCCTGTGCCGACGCGGTGATTCCGTTCGGTGCCCCTGTCGGCCTGCCCCGGTTCATGCACCACCTTCGTGGGTGCTACGGCTCGGGCGGAGCCCCGGGTGACTGGGACTTCGACGTGTACACCGACGTGCGTGATCTCCGCGAGAGTGTCGTGCTGTTCGGCAATCGGCGCGAGGTCTGGTTCCAGGTCAACCGCGGGCCGGTGGTGGCCGGCGGGTCGAGGTTGATTTCCCGGAACCGGGGCCGGTTGGTCACCGGCCGTCTGCACGGGAACCAGTTCGGGACGAATGCCCAACTGCACGCGGGGGGAGTGCTGTTCCCCGACCGCCTGGCCGCCGTCGAGGGCGTCTCGGCCGAGGCGCGGGCGTACCAGCGGTATGTGGCCAGGCTGCGCGATCCTCTTCCCTCGCGGGCGGGCCGGTCGGTCCGTCCCGAGTTCGGCGCCACGATGCGGCGTCGCTCCGTGAACTGACCGATGCCGCCCGGCCGTTCATCGGCCCCGCCGGACCCACCGCGACGGAGGTGCGGCCGCGGGCCCCGCGGCCGGCCGTGCGCACCCCGTCCGGGGTGCCGCAGACCCCGCGACATCAAAACGTAACGTCTCCGTGAGAAGTCGTCGGGCGTAAAGTCTTCCCCAAGTCCTGCCCAATCTGGCATGTTTCCTTCAATTCCCGTGCGATCCCCCTCACGCACGGGCCGAACAGGAGGACACGTGTCACCCCTGATATCCCGGCGGCTCGGCCGCCCGGCCGCAGCCCTCGCCGTGCTCTCGGCCATGGCGCTCGCCACCCCCACCGCGTTCGCGACCGCCGCCACCACGGCCACCACCCCCACCGTCCCCGGCGCCGTCTCCGCGCCCGCCGCCCAGGCTCCCGTCGCCCAGGCCCCCGCCGTCGCGGGCGCCGCGGCCGGCTGGGCCGCCGGCACCCGCGCCTACCTGGTGATCAGCGCCCCCGCCGACATCGCCGCCGCCAAGACCGCCGTCGCCGCCAAGGGCGGTACGGTCTTCGCGAGTTACGACGCGATCGGCGTCATCGTCGCCCACTCCACCAGCGCCGGCTTCGCCGCCGCGCTGCGGACCGTCACCGGCATCCAGCAGGTCGGCGCGACCCGCACCTCCGACGTGCCGGCCGACGCCTACAACCCGGCCCTGCCCGCCAACCCCGCCCAGGCGGCCACCACGCTCACCGAGTCCAACCGCTGGGACATGACCCAGATCAAGGCCGACCAGGCCTGGAACGTCACCACCGGCTCCCCGTCCGTCAAGGTCGGCGTGCTCGACACGGGTGTCGACGACCAGCACCAGGACCTCGCACCGAACTTCGACGCCGCCGACTCGGCCTCCTGCGCCTACGGCAAGCCCGACACCCGCACCGGCGCCTGGCGCGACGTGGACACCCACGGCACCCACGTCGCCGGCACCATCGCGGCCGCGAAGAACGGCAAGGGCGTCATCGGCGTCGCACCGGGCGTGAAGATCGCCTCGGTCCGGATCGCCGAGCCGACCAGCACCCTCTTCTACGCCGAGAACACCGTCTGCGGCTTCGTCTGGGCCGGCGACCACGGCTTCAAGGTCACCAACAACAGCTACTACACCGACCCCTGGCAGTTCAACTGCCCGAACGACCTCGACCAGGCGGCCATCATCGAGGGCGTCAAGCGCGCCCAGGAGTACGCCGAGGGCAAGGGCTCGCTGCAGGTCGCGGCGGCCGGCAACTCCAACTACGACCTGGCCAACAAGACCACCGACAGCGAGAGCCCGAACGACTCCACCAAGGTCACCCGGACCATCACCAACGCCTGCGTCGACATCCCCACCGAACTCCCCGGCGTGGTGACCGTCGCTGCCACGGGCAGCGGCAGCGGCAAGGCCTCCTACTCCAACTTCGGCCGGGGCGTCATCGACGTCGCGGCGCCCGGCGGCGACGGCGCCACCGGCGTCTACTCGACCCTGCCCGGCGGCAAGTACGGCACCAAGAGCGGCACCTCGATGGCCTCCCCGCACGTCACCGGAGTGGCCGCGCTGATCGCGAGCACCAACCCGTCGCTCACCCCGGCGGACATCCGGGCCCGGCTGGCGAGCCAGGCCAACGACCTGGCCTGCCCCGCCTCCGACAGCCGCTGCACCGGCACCACCGCCGTCAACGGCTTCTTCGGCGAGGGCCAGGTCGACGCGCTGAAGGCGGTCGGTGGCGCCACCCCGCCCACCGGCACGTACTTCGAGAACACCGCCGACGTGGCGATCCCCGACAACACCACGGTGGAGAGCCCGATCACCGTCACCGGCGTCAGCGGCAACGCCCCGGCGGCGCTCAAGGTCGGCGTGGACATCAAGCACACCTACCGCGGCGACCTCGTCCTCTCCCTGGTCGCGCCCGACGGCACGGTCTATCTCCTGGAGGACTTCCCGAACAGCGACAGCACCGACAACGTCGCCAAGACCTACACCGTCAACGCCGCCGCGAGTGCGGCGAACGGCACCTGGAAGCTCCGGGTGAAGGACGGCGCCTCCGGCGACACCGGCACGATCGACGCCTGGAACCTCACTTTCTGAACCGTCTGAACCGTCTGAACCTGCTGAACCCCTTGACCCCGCCGTTCCCCCCGGCCGCCCGACGCCCGAGCGCGTCGGGCGGCCGGATCGCGTGCGGGACGCCGACCACCGTGCGCTACTCCGCGACGAGCACCGCGACACCCGTCACCCGGTCCGCGGCGAGGTCCGCGAGTGCCGCGTCCGCACGGCGCAGGGGGTAGCGGGTGACGTGGACGACCGGGCGGGTGTGGGCGGCCTCGGCGAGGTAGGCGCGTCCGTCTGCCCGGGTATTGGCGGTGACGCTGCGCAGGGTGCGCTCCTGGAAGAGGTGCCGCCGGTAGTCCAGCGCCGGGATGTCGGTGAGGTGGATGCCGGCCACGGCGAGCGTGCCGCCGCGGTCCAGCGCGGTGAGGGCGACGGGCACGAGCTCGCCGACCGGGGCGAACAGAATGGCGGCGTCCAGCGGCTGCGGGGGCGGGTCGTAGGAGTCGCCGGCGAAGTCGGCGCCGAGGTCCAGCGCCAGCCGGCGGGCCGCCGCGGCCCGGGTGAACACGGCCACCCGGGCGCCCCGGGCGAGGGCGAGTTGGGCGGTCAGGTGCGCGGACGCGCCGAAGCCGTAGATGCCGAGCAGCCCGCCCGCCGGGAGTTCGGCCCGTTCCAGGGCTCGGTAGCCGATGATCCCGGCGCACAGCAGCGGGGCCAGCTCCTCGGCGGGCGGGCCCTCGGGCAGCCGGTAGGCGAAGCGGGCGTCCGCGGTGAGGTGCCCGGCGTAGCCGCCGTGCCGGTCCCAGCCGGTGTAGCGCGACGCGGGGCAGAGGTTCTCCCGCCCGCTGCGGCAGTACCCGCAGTCGCCGCAGGTCCGGGCCAGCCAGGCCACCCCGGCCCGGTCCCCGATGGCGAAACCCTCGACCCCGGCCCCCGTCGCCAGCACGCCCCCGACCACCTCGTGCCCGGGCGTGCACCGGGCCAGCCTGGGGGAGAGGTCCCCCTCCGCGAGATGCAGGTCGGTGCGGCACACCCCGCAGGCCTCCACCTCGACCAGGACCTCCTGGGGGCCGGGCGCGTCCAGCGGCCGCCGCTCCCGGACCAGTGGCCCCGGCCCCGGCCCACCGACCGGCCCGGGGTGCTCCACCGCCCAGGCCCAGGTCTCCGCCGGTAGGGGTTGCGTGCTGCTCATCGCCGTCTCCTGCCGCTCGGCCTGCGGGGTCGGTGCGCGCCCGGGGTCCAGTTTCCCGCTCCGCGGCGGCCACCGCGTGCTCGACGGCGGAGAAGCCGTCCGGGGAGGGTGGCGATCCGGTCAGCCCCAGTACCCCGTGTGCACGGCGGTGGCCTCCTCGAAGAGGTGCGGGCCGGAGACCTCCACGGTGCCGCCGCCGGCCGCGAAGACCTGGCGGCAGGGCAGGTCGAGCACCGGCTCGTCCGGGTCCACTCCCGCGATGGCGTTCAGCTCGGTGGCGGCGAGCGCGTAGACGACCTTCCGGATGCCGCTCCAGTGGATCGCGCCGGCGCACATCGCGCACGGCTCGGTGCTGCTGTACAGGACGGTCGCGGAGAGCTGGTGCGGGGCCAGGGTGCGGCAGGCCTGGCGGACCAGGTTGGTCTCCGCGTGCGCCGTGACGTCGTGGTCGGTCAGCACGGTGTTCTCGGCCGTGAGCAGGACGCCTCCGGACTCGTCGGTCAGCAGCGCGCCGAAGGGGTGGTTGCCGTGGGCGCGGGCGGAGGCGGCGAGTTCGATGGCCGCGAGCAGGTGCGGGCGGGTGAGGTCGGTCATCGGCGTGCTCCTCGGGGGCGGACCGGACGGGGTGACGGGGCCAGGGCCAGGGCCAGGGCGTACGGCGGACAAGGGCGGAGCGCGGAAGGGCGGACGGCGTTACCCACCGTAGCCGCCCCCGCCCGGGGTGCGGATCTCGTCGGCGTCCTCGGTCTCCACCAGGCAGCGGATGCGTGACAGGAGGCCCGCGCGCACGACGACCGGCCCTGTCGGCCTCCACGGCCCGCTCCCGATGCCCCGGCGGGCGCTGCCGGTAGGGACGGTCGCACCCGCGGTGCGCGCCGTGGCGGTGCGTGCGGTGCCACTAATTCGCCAGGAAGGCGAGCAGCGCCGCGTTGACCTCCTCGGCATGGGTCCAGAGCAGGCCGTGCGGCGCGCCCTCGACCTCCACGTACTCGGCGGAGGGCAGCGCCCGGTGGAAGGGGCGCCCGGTGCTGTCGATCGGCAGGATGCGGTCGGCGGTCCCGTGCAGGATCAGGGCGGGCACGTCGATGCGCGGGATGTCGGCCCGGAAGTCCGTGTACCAGGTGGACGGCGCCGCCGCGGCGGCGAAGAAGCCGCCGCTCGCCGCGACGTTCCAGCTGTTGCGGACGGCCTCCTCGCTGATCCGGCTCCCGAGGTTCTCGTCGAGGTTGTAGAAGTCCCGGTAGAAGGCGGTGTAGTAGGCGTACCGGTCGGCCTTGACGGCGGCGACGATGCCGTCGAAGAAGTCCTTCGGACCGGCCCCCTCCGGGTTGTCGTCGGTCTTCAGCAGGCAGGGCTCCAGGGAGCCCAGAAAGGCGGCCTTGGCGATGCGGCCGGAGCCGTACCGGGACACGTAGCGGGCGACCTCCCCGGTGCCCATCGAGAAGCCGACCAGCACGGCGTCCCGCAGGTCGAGGGTCTCCAGCACGGTGTGGAGGTCGGCGGCGAAGGTGTCGTAGTCGTAGCCGGTGGTGGGCTGGGAGGACTGTCCGAAGCCGCGGCGGTCGTAGGTGATCACCCGGTGGCCCGCGTCCAGCAGGGCGGCGCTCTGCCGCTCCCAGGAGTGCCCGTCGAGCGGGAACCCGTGGATGAGGACGACGGGCTGCCCGGAGCCGTGGTCCTCGTAGTAGAGGTCGATGGGGGTGGAGTTCTCCTGGCCGACGGTGATGTACGGCATGGTGTCCGGTGTTCCTCTCGTCATGGGGCCCGGACGATGACCACGGGGCAGGCGGCGTGCTGCGCGCAGTGGATGCTCACCGAGCCGAGCAGGGTGCGGGTGAAGCCGCCGCGGCCGTGGCTGCCGACCACCAGCAGCTCGGCACCCCGGGCCGCGTCCAGGAGGATCTCGGCGGGGTCGCCCATGACCATCGTCTGGCGGACGTTCACCGGGGAGTCGTCGCCGAGCACGGTGTGCAGTTCCTCGGCGAACCGCCGCTCGGCCAGCTCCCGGTCGAAGGTGCTGTCGACCACGGGCGCCGACCAGCCGAAGTGGCTGGGGGGTTCCCAGGCGCCGACCGCGTCCACCACGCCGCCGATCAGCGTGGCGTGCCGGGCCGCCCAGCGCAGTGCGGCGTACGACGACGGCGAGCCGTCGACGCCGACCACGACGCGGGGAGCGGAGTCGTTCGCGTTCATCTGCACCGTCCCTGGCTGACCGTCCTGCGGATCGTCGCCCCCCGACCACGGTGCTGGCCGCCGGACGGCGCCGCCACCACGGCCCGCCACCCGGGTGACGGCCGACGGCCGGGCGGGTACCGTCGGTGGCCGCCGAGCGCCCGTGACCGGGGCGCGGCCGTCACCGGAACGGGGGGAGGACGGGTGCGAGTCGAACACGCGGTGCCGGGCCCGGCGCTGAGGCCCTGGATCGACCGCTACTGGTGGTACCGGGCAGGCCCCGGCGACCTGCCCCGGCTGCTGCCCGGAACGGGTGCCGAGCTGTGGATCCACTGGGCCGGCGGGGTCCACCTGGACGACGGGGCCGGGCCGGTGCCGCTGCCCGCCGCGCACCTGGTCTGCCTCCGCGGGGCCCGCTGGGAGCCGGTCTCGCGGGAGGCGGGCGGCTTCGTGGCGGTGCGGTTCCGGGCCGGCGCCCTGCGGCACTTCCTGGCGCCGGGGGTCGACGAGGTGGCCGACCGGGTGGTGAGTGCCGCCGAGGTCTGGGGGCCGTGGGCCCGGCGGACGGCCGAGCAGGTGTGCCTGGCGTCCGGGCCGGCGGAGCAGGCGGCGGTCCTCGACCGGGCGCTCGCCGAGCTGCTCGCCGCCCACCACCGGGCCGACCCGTGGCTGGACGCCGCGGTGCGGCTCGTCCACCGGCGTCCCGGCGAGGTGCGGGTGGACGCGCTGGCCGAGCACCTCGGGGTCACCGTCCGCCGGTTGCAGCGGGCGTTTCCGGCGGCGGTGGGCGCGGGTCCGAAGGCGTTCCAGCGGGTGGCCCGGTTCCAGCGGCTCACCCGTGCGCTGCTGCTGTCCGGCGAACGCCGTTACCTGCCAAGGGCGTTGGAGGCGGGCTACTACGACCAGGCGCATGTCGTCCGGGAGTTCCGGCATTTCACCGGTCGGCCCCCGATGGCCCTGCTGGGTCAGGGCCTGTCGCATTTCTACTATGAGCGGCTGCCCGCTCCCCGCCAGGCTGGGCCCTGACCGAAGGAACCGACGGAGAGCGGACGTGCGATGACCATGGTGGTGGCGATCCTGCAGGCCAGGATCGGACGGGAGGATGCCCTCGCGGCAGCCCTGCGCGAGGTCGCGGAGCGCACCCGGGAGGAGCCGGGGGCGCTTGCCTACGCGGTGGGCCGCCAGGAGGGCGGCCGGTTCGTGGTCACGGAGCGGTACGCCGACCGCCCGGCGCGCGAGGCCCACTTCGCCTCCTCCTACGTGACCGACCTGCTGGCGCGCTTCCCGGAACTCCTGGCGGACGAGCCGCAGGTCGAGTACACCGACGTGGTGACGGCCTTCGCCCGGTGACCACCCGCAGGCCCGCGTGCGCCCGGCACGGCCTCAGGCCCGGACGCCCAGCTGGGCCAGCAGGGTCGCGTTGTCCTCGATGTGCCAGTCCTCGGTGATCCGGTCGGCCCCGACGTGCTGGATGTCGATGGCATTGAACTCGATGTTCTGGCCCTGTCCCCGCACGCCGTCGAAGGTACCGGTGAAGTGGCCGCGGAAGACCAGTCGGGCGGTGATCCTGTCGCCGCTGATCAGGACGTCGGACAGCTCGCAGGTCAGGTCCGGCACCGCGGCGCGGAAGTTCTTCGAGGCGAAGGCCGGTCCGGCGGGGCCCTGCGGGCGGCCCGGCGGCAGCGTGTTGTCCCGGAACCGCGGGCTGATCGCCGCGTCCAGGTACCGCTGCTGCCCGGTGTTCCAGAACGTGTACAGCTGCTGTGCCAGGTGGACCTCCTGGGCGGCGCGCCGGGCGCCGATCGAGCGGTCCGCGGTGAGCGCCTTCGGCTGGACGAGGCCGGGCGAACGGTCGATCAGGCGCTGCGGCCAGTCGCGTGCGGAGTCGTGGTGGCCGCTGTCGTGGACGGGGGCGGCCGCGGCGGTGCCGCCCGCCAGACCGGCCGCCGCCGCGAGGACGGCGGCGGTACGGATCAGGGTGCGCGAGCGCATGGGAACAGCTCCTCGGTTCGGGGGCACGCCGGCGGATCGGGGCGTGCGGGGGTGGTCGGCCGGTCGGAAGCTCCGGCCGGCCGGGGCGGGGGAACCATGCCGCCGGAGGCGGACCGGCGGACCGGCGGACCGGCGGACCGGCGGGTCAGGCGGTCAGGCGAGCCGGCCGCCGCCGTCGACGTGCAGCACCGTGCCGGTGACGTACGGGTTGTCGATGGCGTAGCGAACGGCCTTGACCAGGTCCTCCGGCGTGCCGACGCGCCGGGCCGGGTTGCGCTCGGCGACCCCGCGCAGGAACGCGTCCTTGTCGGCACCCAGGCCGTCCCAGGAGCCGGTGTCGACGATGCCGGGGGAGACGGCGTTGACCCGGACCGGCGCGATCTCCACCGCCAGCGCCTGCACCAGGAAGGCCAGCGCGCCGTTGGTGGTGGCCATCACCGTGCGCGCGGGCGCCGGGCGCCACGCGGCCACACCGGAGAAGAAGGTGAACGAGCCGCGCTCGGAGACCTGCCCGACCAGGTGCTTGGCCAGCAGCAGCGGGCCGATCACCTTCGCCGCGAACGCCCGCTGCACGTCGGCCGCTTCGAGCTCCCGCAGCGGGCCGTTGGCGGGCATCGCGGCGGTCGAGACCAGGTGGTCGAAGCGGCCGGCCCGGGCGGCGAAGGCGGCGATCGACGCCTCGTCGGCGATGTCCAGGGCGATCACCTCGGACGGTCCGGACAGCTCGCCGGCCGTCCACTCGAGCTTGCGAGGGTCGGGGCCGGCCAGCACCAGGGCGGCGCCGGCCGCCGAGGCGGACTTGGCGACGGCCTGCCCGGTGCGTGAACCCGCACCGACCACGACGAGCCGCTGACCCTGGAGGGAGGTGGTGTCGGACATGGTGGAACTCCTTCGGACGATTGGGGAACCGGCCGCCCGCTGCTTCCCGCGGCGGCCGCACCTCGACCCTCTCCCGACCAGTGCTGATGAGTCCAAGGCTTGTTTTCTACCCCGACGATAAAATCTGTTCATGGCAACGCCGACGCTCAGACAGCTCGAATACCTGGCCACCGTGGTCGACACCGGATCGTTCACCCGTGCGGCGGAACAGCTGCACGTCACCCAGCCCGCGCTGTCCCACCAGATCCGTGCCCTGGAGGGCGCCCTCGGCGGCCCGCTGCTGGAGCGCCTGCCGCGCTCGGTGCGGCTCACCCCGATGGGCCGGGCGGTCCTGCCGCACGCCCGCGCCGCGCTCGCCGAGGCCGAACGGCTGCAGGCGGCGGCCCGCCGGTCGGCCGGCCTGGAGGAGGGCGAACTGGAGGTCGCCGTCGTCTACTCCGTCAGCCTCGGGATCCTGCCGCCCGTGCTGCGGGAGTGGCGCCGCCGCCACCCCGGCGTGCGGATCCGGCTGCGCGAGTACCCGCACACCGAAGCGCTCCGGGAGGCCATGGCGGCGGGCCGCGCCGACCTCGCCATCGGCCCGGCGCCGAGCGGCTGGGAGGGGCCGATCCGGGAGCTCGGCGTCGAGGAGTTCACCGTCGTCCTGCCCGCCGACGACCCGCTGGCCGACCGTCCGGCCGGCACCGTCGCCCTCGCCGAACTCGCCGACCGCGACTGGGTCCACTACGCCCCCGACAACGGCCTCGCCGACCTGCTCGACCAGGTCTGCGCCCGGGCGGGCTTCCACCCCCGCGCGGCGATCCGCGCCGAACAGACCTCGGCCGCCCCGCTGCTGGCCGCGGCCGGGCTCGGCCCCGCCCTGGTGCCCGCCAACATCGTCCCGGCCCACTTCGAGGGCGCCCTGCTGCGCCCGGACCCCCCGATCCTGCGCACCCTCACCGCCTACACCCGCACCCGCCCCGATCCGCTCACCGTGGCGTTCGCCGACCTGCTGGCCCGTCAGGCCCGGCTCGGCCCCGGGGTCTCCGACCGGTCGGCCGGGTCCGGGCCCGGCGGCGGAACGCGCGCCTGAGGTCCGAAGGGACACTCGTGCGAGGCCCCGAGGACACCGCGCCTGAGGTCCGATCGGGCGCCGTGGCGCGTCAGCGCGCGGCGCCGCCGACCGGCTCGTGCTCGTCGTCCGCGTCCTGCGGGTCGACGGCGTCGCTGAGGCCCAGCCGCAGGTGCTCGATGTGGTAGACGGCCTGGTCGAGCAGTGCGGCGACGTGGTTGTCGTAGAGCGCGTAGACGACCTGCCGGCCGTTGCGGCGGCCGATGACCAGGCCGAGGTTGCGCAGCAGGCGCAGCTGGTGGGAGCAGGCGGACTGCTCCAGGCCGACCTCGGCGGCGAGTTCGGTGGCCGCGCAGGGGCCCTCGCGCAGCCGGGAGAGGATCAGCAGCCGGGAGGGCGTGGCGAGGGCTTGCAGGGTGGTGGCCACCCGGGCAGCGCTGGTCGCGTCCAGGCGCGTGTGCGGGACGGCGGTGGCGGGGGTGGCTCCATGACCCATGCGGGCCATCCTACAACTCATAGATGAACGAGCCTTCATATGTTCATGTATCGTGAACGAGTCAACGGCCCCGCCCTGCCCAGGCCTGCCCGAAGGGTCCCCCCGCCATGTCCACCACCACCCTGACCGGGCGTTCCGCGCCCCCGGCCGCGCCACGCCCGGACACCGTGCCCGCACGGCGCACCCGGGTGCTGTCGCTGCCCGAGGCCCGCTGGGCCGCCGCCGCGACCGTGCTCTTCCTGATCGCCCTGCCGCTCCAGCTGACCGGCGCCCCCGCCTGGGCCTGGGGCCCGCTGTACGCCCTCGCGTACGCCACCGGCGGCTGGGAGCCCGCCTGGGCCGGGCTCCAGGCACTGCGGGAGAAGACCCTCGACGTCGACCTGCTGATGATCGTGGCCGCGCTCGGCGCCGCCGCCGTCGGGCAGGTCATGGACGGCGCGCTGCTGATCGTCATCTTCGCCACCTCCGGCGCCCTGGAGGCGCTGGCCACCGCCCGTACCGCCGACTCGGTGCGCGGACTGCTCGACCTCGCCCCGGCCACCGCCACCCGGCTGCTGCCCGACGGCGGCGAGGAGACCGTGCCCACGGAGGAGCTCGCCATCGGCGACACCGTGCTGGTGCGGCCCGGTGAACGGATCGGCGCCGACGGGCGGGTGCTCGACGGCGCGAGCGAGGTCGACCAGGCCACCATCACCGGCGAGCCGCTGCCCGTCGTCAAGGAGACCGGCGACGAGGTGTTCGCCGGGACCCTCAACGGCACCGGGGCGCTGCGGCTGCGGGTCGAGCGGGACGCCTCGGACACCGTGATCGCCCGGATCGTCCAGCTGGTCGAGGAGGCCTCCGGGACCAAGGCACCCACCCAGCTGTTCATCGAGAAGGTCGAGCAGCGCTACTCGCTCGGCATGGTGGCCGCCACCCTCGCGGTCTTCGCGGTCCCGCTGGCCTTCGGTGCGGCCTTCACCGGCTCGCTGCTCCGGGCGATGACCTTCATGATCGTCGCCTCCCCGTGCGCGGTGGTGCTGGCCACCATGCCGCCCCTGCTCTCCGCCATCGCCAACGCCGGACGGCACGGCGTCCTGGTCAAGTCCGCCGTCGTGATGGAGCGTCTGGGCCAGGTCGACGCCGTCGCACTGGACAAGACCGGCACCCTCACCGAGGGCACCCCGCGCCTCACCGACCTCCGGCCGCTCACCGGCTCCGGCCTCTCCGAGGAACGGCTGCTGGCGCTGGCGGCCGCGGCCGAGCACCCCAGCGAGCACCCGCTGGCCCGCGCCGTCGTCGACGCCGCCCGCACCCGCGGCCTGACCCCGGCCGCCGCCGAGGACTTCACCTCCACCCCCGGCGTCGGCGTCACCGCCACCGTCGACGGCCGGGTCCTCGCCGTCGGCGCGCCGGCCCGGCTGATCCTGGGGCGCACCGACGCCGCCTCCGCCGAAGCCGCCGCGCTGGCAGCGGAGTTGGAGGAGGGCGGGCGCACCGCCGTCCTGGTCGAGGCGGACGGCGTACCGGTCGGCGTGCTCGGCCTCGCCGACCGGCTGCGCCCGGACGCCGCCGCCACCGTCGCGTCCCTGCGGGCGCTGACCGGCACCGCGCCGATGCTGCTCACCGGCGACAACCCGCGCGCCGCCGCCCACTTGGCCGCCGAGGTCGGCATCACCGACGTCCGGGCCGGACTGCTGCCGCAGGACAAGGTCGCCGCCGTCCGGGAGCGGGAGGCGGCCGGAGGCAAGGTGCTGGTGGTCGGCGACGGCGTCAACGACGCGCCCGCGCTGGCCGCCGCCCACGCCGGCCTCGCGATGGGCCGGGCCGGCTCCGACCTCGCCCTGGAGACCGCCGACGCGGTGATCGTCCGCGACGAACTCGCCACCGTCCCGGCCGTGGTGGCGCTCTCCCGGCGGGCCCGCTCCTTCGTGGTGCAGAACCTGGTGATCGCCTCGGTGTTCATCACCGTCCTGGTCGTCTGGGACCTGGTCGCCACCCTCCCGCTGCCGCTGGGCGTGCTCGGCCACGAGGGCTCGACCGTCATCGTCGGCCTCAACGGCCTGCGACTGCTGCGCGAGAGCGCCTGGAGCAGGGCCCGGGGGCAGCGGGAGGCCCTCGACTGAACGGTTCTGCGCGGAACTTCAACGAGGGGCGGGGTCCGATCGGGGCGGTTTCGGACCCCGCCCCTCGCGCGCACGCCGTCACCGCAGCCGCTCTCGTCATCCGGCTCCGCACATGATCGCCCGGACAGCTCCGCCCGGTACTCCGGTGAGAGTTCTCCAATGGGCCCCGCTCACCAGGTCACGGGCAGTGACCGCATCCCGTAGATGAACGACTCGGTACGGAATTCGCGCTCGCCGGCAGGCCGCAGCCCCGGCAGCCGGCGGAACAGCGTCTCCAGGGCGATCTGGAGTTCGGCGCGGGCCAGCGGCTGGCCCAGGCACTGGTGCACGCCGAAGCCGAACGCCAGGTGCCGCCGGGCGTCCCGGTACAGGTCCAGCTCGTCCGTCGCCCGATGGCCGGCGCCGCCGAACGCCGCCTCGTCCCGGTTGGCGGTGGAGAGCATCGCCATCACGCCCTCCCCGGCCCGGACGGTGACGCCGCCCAGCTCCACGTCCTCCAGCGCCACCCGGGGCAGGCCGGTGTGCACGATGGTCAGCAGCCGCAACAGCTCCTCCACCGCGCCCGGCAGGGTGGCCGGGTCGGCCAGGCCGGGGATCTGCTCGGGGTGCTCCAGCAGCAGCGCGGTCGACAGCGCGATCATGTTCGCGGTCGTCTCGTGCCCGGCGATCAGCAGCAGCACGCCCATGGCGGCCGCGTCGTCCGGGGTCAGGTCGTCCCGCGCCGCGAGTCGGCTGAGGACGTCGTCCTCCGGCTGTGCGCGCTTGCGGGCCGTCAGGTCGCGCAGGTAGTCCAGGACCTCCTCCTGGGCCTCCCGGAGCTGCTCCACGGTGCTCTCCTGGTTGAGCATCGTGCGGCTCAGGCTCTGGAAGCGGTCGTGGTCCTCGTACGGCACGCCGAGCAGCAGGCAGATCACCAGCGAGGGCACCGGCAGCGCGAAGTCGGTGACCAGGTCGGCCGTGGTCCGGCCCGCGGTCATCCGGTCCAGTGCCTCGTCCACGATCCGCTGGATCTCCGGGCGCAGCACCTCCACCCGCTTGACCAGGAATTCCCCGGTGAGCATGCGGCGCTGGCGGGCGTGCTCGGGGTCGTCGAGCCGCAGGAAGTCCGGATTGTCGGTGATCAGCTCGCGAGCGCCGGCGACCAGCAGCGGGAAGGCCGGGTGGCGTATGTCGGCACTGAACCGGCGGTCGGACAGCACGGTGCGGACCTCGGCGAGGCCGGTGACCAGCCAGCAGAGGTCGCCGTCGGGCAGCTTGGCCCTGGTCACCGGCCCGGTGGCGGCGGCCTCGGAGTACGCGGGCGGCGGGCCGAACGGGCAGCCGCCGGAGTGCCGGGCCGGCACTGGGAGGACGGGGGTGGTGGGTGCGGTGGTCAAGGCGGGGGTCTCCTCACGTCGCGGGTGTTCTCGTGGGGTTCGGGGCCCGGGAAGGTTCCCGGCGGCCTGCGGGGCCGGCGGCGGGGGTCCGTCAGGCCCCGGTCCGCGCGGGCTCGTCCCCGGTGACGGTGATCGCCCGGCCCGGGCAGAGCTCGGAGGCGAGTCTGACGTCGTCGAACTGCTCGGGCAGCAGGACGATTTGACGGAGCATCACCAGACTGTCCCGGTCGTCCTGGTCGAAGACCGCGGGGGCGTTCGTCACGCACAAGCCGGAGCTGCAGCAACGGTCCCGGTCGACGCTCACCTGCATGTCGGGCACCTTTCGCCAGGGCGGCGCCGGCTGCCCGGCGGCCGCCTCTCGTTGTCACGGTCAAACTAGCCGTCGCCGGTCCGTTTACGGACGGGTACGGTGGCCGGACCGAGAACGGCTGATTCGGCCCCTGTGGGTGAACCCCCATGGCGGCACAATGCGTTCAACCCGCGGTACTTCGCCGGGCGGGTCGGCGGACCCGTCCACACGGACGGCCTCACAAGCCTTCGGCGGTGGCCAACTCCCGTACGGAGGCCACCGTGTCGGCCTCGGCGGCGCTCTCGTCCGGCCGGTAGCGCACCACCCGGGCGCACCGCAGGGCCGGCCCGGCGGGGTGGCGGCGGCTGCGCCGGAGGCCGTCGAAGGCGACCTCGACGACCGGTTCCGGCCGGACCGGCACCGTCCCGGGCGTCCCGCCCGGTCTCCCGGGCGAGCAACTCGGCGGTCTGCCGGGCGAGCGTCCGGTCGGTCGGCCCCTTGAAGGTCTTGCCGAGCATCACCCACGGGCCGAGCCCCGGCTCGCCCGCCGCCCGGGCGGCCGGCGAGGCCCTCGGGCGGTCCCTAGGCGGTCGCAGCACCAAGATCCACCTGGGCGCGGGGGGCCGCTGCCGGGCGTTGGCCCTGGCCATCGCGCCGGGACAATGCGCCGACTGCACCCAGTTCGAGCCCGTCATGGACAAGATCCGGGTTCCGCGTCTCACGACCGGCCGCCCTCGCACCACGCCTGACAGCGTCAGTGCCGACAAGACACCCCAGGCGGCTACGGGGTCAAGCAGCTGCGGCGAGCGGTGACGGCTTTGGTGGGGTGAACGCAAACGTCTCATCGAACTTCTGGCGGCTGGTCAGGCAGTGGCGGAGCCGGCCGAGCGTGCGGTTGAACAGGTTTCGCAGGGCCGCGTAGTAGCGGTCGCCGGTCTCCCGTCGGCGGTGCTTGCCGGAGTAGTTAGGCCGATTCGCCTTCCCGGTGCGGCGCTGGGTGGGGATCAAGGTGCCGTCGATCAGCACGACCCCTTCGCCCCGCGCGGCGATCCTGCGAAGCGCCCGGTCCAGGCGCGGAGCCTTCGCGGCGAGCAGGTCGATCATCTCGTCGCGCCAGCGCCGCAGGGTCGACTCGGGCACGCTGTTGCCGCCGGCCAGGTCCAGCAGGCGCTGGTCATGCCGCAGCATCGCCGGCACCAGCACCGCTGTCCGGCCCGCAGGCTGCGACCGGAACGGGGATCGGATCGCCTTCAGGCGAGGATCGCAGCAGGTCACGGAGTAGACGTTGGTGCTCGTGGACAGGTCCAGGCGGCATTGGTGGACAAGGGAGTTGCCCTCGGCGGGCTCGTCGGTATTCGTCGCACTACTCCAACGGCCGCCGGGGGCAACGTGGTTACGGCCGACACTCCGCGGCGCCGCAGGTCACAGGCGCGTGGTGAATTTGCCGTCGGGCAGCTTGCGCAGCCGGCCCGGCGAGCTTGGACAGCTTCCCGCGCAGCGGCTCCAGCTTGCCCCACACCGCTACCTCCAGCCCGAGTTCCTCGCCGACCTGCTTGACCGCCACCGGCCCGCCCGCGTCGCGCACGATCGCGAGGATGCGCTGGTGGTCCGGTGGCAGCGTGTCATCACCAACTCCGAAGTTGGCGGATCCTCTCTCTGGACGGAACCGGCTGAGCCCGTCAGACTTTCGCCGTCCGGGCGCGGCTGACCGGCCGTCGACCATGACGTGGAGCAATGGGGACATGGAAGTCACGTTCAGGCAGTTCTATGACACGGTCAGGACGGCCATCAGTGGTGACGAGAGGCAGCGAGGCGGCGCCCTGCAACGGCTGTTGACACGCGCGTCCGAGTTCGGGCCGGCGTGGATGGAAGCTCACTTGCACGCCATGCTGGCTGATGTCGAGGCGGCGTACGACGAGAGCAGCGCGCTCAGGCACCTGAGCAAGGCCGTGGACCTCGGCTGGAACGACTGCGTCGCCATGTGGTCCGGCGGTGGGTTCCACCGACTCGCAACCTCGTTCACAGTCCCGACCGCGACGGATATCTCGACCGGGAACAGCCTCCTGGACAGGATTGGTCCTCCGACCGCGATTGCATTCAACCTGCTCTATCGCCGTATCACAGTCTCGCCGGCCGACCTGGAGGAACTCCAGTGGCTCCACAGGGAGACGGATCAGGTCATACAGGAGATGTTCTCGGTCACGGTCGACAACATCGGCCGCGTTGACGGGATGCTGACGGAAATCCCCCAGTGCCCGGTGCCCGGCCGCGCCACTCACAGTGTTGGCGTCCGCGGCGCCCGGGCCTTCCTGGCAGTTGTACAACTGTGGGAGCGGCAACTGATCGGTGCCGAGGACCTTCGCCGCAACACAATGCAGGCCGCGGTCGACCTCATTGGCGGCCCCGACTACTCCTACTGGGATCAACAACGAGACGGATCCCGTGCAGACAACTTGGCTGCCGATCGGCGCCTCGCCGTCGCCCGGCGCAGCTTCCGGCCGTCCCCGAGACTCTCGGCGGTGCCGGAGAAGGCTCCGGCATATCGTCGCCTCTGATTCCGTCCGCGAGTCGGAGCAGCGTGCGCGTGTGGAAGTGATCGGTCAAAGCTTCGAGCAGGCGCCGACGGCGGGTCAACGCGCCGAAGTCGCAGTTGAGGTTTCCATGATCGCTTCTGCCCAGCTCCGGGAGACCTGAGAAGTGCCCTCCTCCTTTCCGAGCAGGTTGGTCACGAAGAATTGCGAGGAATTGGACGAGTTTGAGGTCCAGTTGAAGGACTTGACCCGGCCGCCCTCCCCTTGGAATACGGAGAATCCCACGCATTCCGCCCGAGGCACACCGGCGAGCCTCGCGCAGTCGGGCTTCCAGGACGGCTTCGGCCAGCAGGGCGTCCGCGTCGGAAAGGGCGCTGAGGCCGTCCCAGTCCAGGCGCAGGAGGGGGCGGCCGAGCGCGTGCGCGGTCGCCGCGGCGACGGTCTCGGCTTCCCCGCCGACGTGCCCGGGCCGGTGGCGGACGTGGACGGGGCAGCGATCGGGTGCGCCCAGGATCGCCGCGAGGCGGTCGGCGGTCGCCTGGGCCGGGCCCGGAAGCGGTGGCGGCGTCGGGAGGGGGTTCAGGAACGGGCGCAGCCGACGAGGGAACGCGTCGTGGACGAGGAGGTGGTCGGCGGCCCGGTCGGGAACGCACAGGGCTCTGGACAGGAAAGGGCGTCCGGAGTCCTCCACGGCCGGCAGCCCGCCGGAGCGCAACGGCCCGGTGGGCGAGACGACGGCCCTCGCGGTGGTCGAGAAGGGGGACACACCGCTGAGGGTGAGGGTGAGGGCGACGGTCGCGTGCGGAAGCGTCGGGTCGTCGTTGAGGCAGGCGTAGAACCGTTCGAAGCGGCGTCCAGGTCGGGGGCGAGCGCGACGAGGAACACCGACAGGAGTCCGCCCGTCCGGCCCGTCCGGAACGGAGGTCGGGACCCGGGGACGGTCCGGCCCCGTGCTCGCACGGACCGCCGCGGGCGGGTGTTCGCGGCAGAAATATTAGGTTAGCCTCACCTAAGCTGCGATGTGCGTCGGGAGAGTACGAACCGGCGCGGCCGCGGCGTCCGCCCGTACCGATGGAAGGAGCCCGCCCTGTCCACCGTCACCGCTCCCGCCCGCTTCGCGCTCTTCCCCCTGCGCGTCGCCCGCACCGCGCGCCTCACGCCGCACCTGGTCCGGATCACGCTCACCGGGGAGAGCCTCACCGGGTTCGTCAACGGCGGCCTCGACCAGCGGATCAAGCTGCTGCTGCCGCTCGCCGGCCAGACCGAGCCGCTGATCCCGCCCGGCGACGGCGACTTCGGCTGGTACCACAGCTGGCGGGAGATGTCCCCGGAGGTGCGCCCGGTGCTGCGGACCTACACCGTCCGCGGCCGGCGCCGCGAGCCCGACGAGATCGACATCGACATCGCCGTGCACGGGGACGCCGGCCCGGGCTCCCGATGGGCCGTCAGGGCCGCCCCGGGCGATCGGGTGGCGGTGTACGGGCCGGCCGTCGAGCGGGCCGGCGGGGTGGAGTTCACCCTGCCCGCCGACCCGGACTGGGTGCTGCTGGCCGGGGACGAGTCGGCGCTGCCGGCCATCGCCGCCATCCTGGAGGAGCTGCCCGGGGACCTTCCCGTCCGGGTCTTCGCCGAGGTGGACGGGCCGGGGGAGGAGGCCTACCTGTCGCCTGGCCGCGCCGGCGTCGAGACCGTCTGGATTTACCGCCGGGACGGCGCGCCGGGCCTGACCGGGGCGGTGCGCGCCGCCGAACTGCCGGGCGGCCGGCCGTACGCCTGGATCGCCGGGGAGGCGGCCGGGGTCCGCGAGCTGCGCCGCCACCTGGTCGGCGAGCGGGGGATGGACCGGCGCGCGGTCTGCTTCATGGGGTACTGGCGGGCCGGGCGCACCGAGGACCAGCGCGGCGAGGACGGCCCGGAGGAGGAGGCGTAGGGCCGGTTCGGCAGGGAGCGGTCCGGAGGCGTCAGCCGGTGGCGCCGCGCCGCCGCTCCTCCGGCAGCGGCACGATCGGGACGACCGGTTCCGGGCCGACCGCGCGGATCCGTCCGACCGCCGTCGGCCACCCCGTCCACGCCACCGGAACCCGTCCGTCGTGCCAGGACAGGGCGAGCGCGGAGCCCGACTCCAGCGACACCTTCCGTCGGCGGAGCGGTTCGAGGCGGTCGGGGCCGGCGAAGGCTCCGGGGGAGAGGCGGAGCCGGTCGAGGCCGTCGATGCCGACCGAGACCAGGTCCCAGCCGTCCCTGCGCCCGCCGCCGTCGGTGGGCGGTACGGCGAACTGGACGGTGGCCCCGGCGGTCGAGCGCTCGTGCTGGTGCTCGTCGAAGTCGACCGACAGCAGCCGCAGGACGGCCGTCCGGGGCAGCTTCGGTGGCGACTCGGGCGGTGGGGTCCAGGGCCCGGGCGGTCGCGGGCCGGAGCGCCGGGTCAGTTCGACGGCCAGCTTCCGGGCCCAGGCGCCGGTCGGGCCGCGGCGGCTGTTCACGTGGAGGATCCCGGCGAACCAGTCGGTCAGCGGCTCCCCGCCGCGTTCCACCCAGCGCAGGATCAGCCGGCGGAACGCCCGTCCGCCCTGCGCGCCGGCGGCGAGCAGTTCCGTTCCGGCGCCTTCGAAGACCCGGCAGAGCGTGAGGATGTGCCGCTGGTCGACCCGTTCCACCCCGCGGGCGCGGGAGATGCCGGCCAGCGCCTGCCGTACCAGCGCGGAGGCCAGCCGGCTGCTCGCGTGGTGGGGGACGCCGAGGGCGAAGGCCGGGCCGAGCGGCCACTCCTCGGGGCGGCGCCCGCGGTGGTGGCGAGGTGTCACGGCGGCGGCGGCCCGGCCGGGTTCGCTGAGGTGCCAGAAGGCGTCACCGATCCGCAGGACGGCGCGCTCGGCGACCAGCCGGCCGTGCTCGCCGGCCAGCACCTCGACCCGGCCGTTCCCGGTGTGCCAGGTGAGGGCGCCGGTGGGGCCGCTGCCGCTGGTGAAGGAGAGCTCGGAGACGGCTTCGAGTTCGATGCCCAGCCGGGCCCCGGCACGGACGCGTTCGCCGGCGTCGTACCGGCGCGGCAGCTGAACCGTCAGGGCCGCGTCGAGCCGGTCCCGGCGGAACTCCGCTTCGAGGCCGAGGAACCGGCAGTCCGCCGGATCGTACGGGGAGAGGGCGGCTCGGGCGTCCTCGCCGAGGGGCTGGCTCCAGGGCGGCGCGATGTGGCCCCAGGTGTCCCAGGAGGGCAGGGCCGGATCCTCGGGCCGCGGGGGGAGCAGCAGCCCCGCCGTGCCCGGGTCCTCCGCCGCCCAGGCGTGGCGGTCCTCGCCGTGGCCGGCGATCCACCGCAGCGTCCGCCGGGCGAGCAGCTCCCGCCCCGTCCCGGGGCGGGCGGCGAGGGCGGCGACGGCCGGTTCGACATCGCTCCAGAAGCTCGTCTCCCGGGCGATCAGGGCCCGGTCGAAGGTGCGGGCGTCGACGGCGGCGGCGGCGACCCGGGCGAACGTGCGGTCGATCAGCCGGGCCAGGGCGCGCAGTGCTGTTGACGGCACGATCCCCCCACTGGTGTCGCCGTACGGGCGTGGGCTCGATGGTACGGAGCCCGCCGGCCGTCCGGAGCCCGTTGGGGGATTTCGGCCCGCCGGGGCCCGCCGGGGCCCACCGGGGCCCGCCGGAGCCTGCTGGGCCTGCTGGGCCCGGCCGGACGCCGGCTCAGGTGTCGATGCCCTCCCAGCCGCGGCGCGGCGCGCGCTCGGCCGGCTGCCCGGCGGGGCGGCTGCGGTAGACCAGGTACGGGCGGAACAGGTAGAACCACGGCGCGCTGAACATGTGCACCAGCCGGGTGTACGGCACGACGGCGATCACCAGCATGCCGAGCACGGCGTGGGCCTGGTAGGTGGTGGGGACGCCGGCCCACAGGCCGGTGTCGGGCCGCAGGGTGAACAGGCTGCGGGCCCAGGGGGCGATGGTGGAGCGGTAGTCGTAGCCCCCGCTCGGGCCGGAGTTGGTGAGTTTGCTGTACAGGCCGAGGCAGATCTCGCCGAAGAGCAGCAGGTACATCGCCTTGTCGTTGCGCGTGGTGCCGCGGAAGACGGGCGTGTTGGTGCGCCGCCGGTAGAGCAGGGTGGCGAGCCCGGCCACCGCCAGGACGCCGGCGGCGGTACCGCCGATCAGCGAGAGCAGGTGGTAGGCGTGCTCGTCGATGCCGAGGGCGTCCGTCCAGCCCGCGGGGACGAACAGGCCGAGCAGGTGTCCGGCGAGGACGAGGAGGATGCCGTAGTGGAAGGCGGGCGAGGCCAGGTTGAGCAGCCGGGACTCGTACACCTCGCTGGAGCGGGTGGTCCAGCCGAACCGGTCGTAGCGGTGCCGCCAGAGCAGTCCGAGGACGAGGGAGGCGAAGGCGAGGTAGGGCAGCACGCCCCACAGGAAGGCGTCCATCAGCGGTCTCCGGTGATCACGGGGAGCTGGTGCAGGTGTCCGTAGGGCGCGAGCGGTCCGTCCGCCGGCGGCTGCCCGTGCGGCGGAAGGCCGCTCCCGGCGCCGACCTCTTCGCGGGGCGGGCCTGAGCGGGCGAGGGCGAGGGCCTGGGCGCGGTCGGCGGGGCTCGGGCCCGGCAGGGTGGCGCAGACGGCTTCGAGCGGGCCGGCGTAGGGGGTGCCGGCCTCCAGCAGGGCCAGGCGCAGCAGTTCCAGTCCGGGCCGGTGGTCGCGCAGCAGGTCGTCGGTGCGGGTGGCGGCGGCGAACTCCAGGACGACCGGGAGGAAGTCCGGCAGTTCGCCGTCGAGCTGGTCCAGGCCGTGGCGCCGGTAGGTGTCGCGGAACCGGAGCAGGGCGGCGCCGCGCCGCCGGGTGTCGCCGTCGGTCCACCAGCTGAGGTGGAGGCTGTGGCGCTCGGTGAAGTCGAAGACCTCGACGTAGTGCTCGGCCAGGGCGGCCGGGCCGATGCGTTCGGCGTGGTCGAGGAAGCGCAGCAGCCCGTCGGCCCCGGGGAGGGTTCCGGCGAAGACCCCCGGGAGGGCGAGGGCCTCGCGCAGCAGCGGCAGCCGCTCGTACAGCTCGGCGTCCGGGTGGACGAGGCAGAGCGCGGCGGCCTGGCGGACCACGGCGCGGCGGTGGGCGCCGCGGCTGTTCGGGCCTCCCCGGCGGGTGATCCGGAGTCCTCGGCCGGTCATCGGGTGTCCTCCTCGCGGTCGGCGCGCTGGCGGCGGCGCAGCGCGTGGAAGGACTCCAGGGAGACCATCGGCAGGGCCCGGCGGCCGGAGTTCTCCCCGAACGGGCCGCTGCCGCCCGGTGCGTCCTGGTGCTCGACGGCGCATTCGGAGGGGACGGCCGACTCCTCCAGCGCGCGGGCGTCGGCGAGGGCGGCGGTGGGGACGACGTACCGCTCCTCGTACTTGGCGATGGCCAGCAGCCGGTACAGCTCCTCGATGTCCGGTGCCGTGAGCCCGACGGCGGCGGGCACGGCCGGGTCGGGTTCCTCGCCGAGGTTGCGGGCGCGCAGGTGGGTGCGCATGGCGGCGAGCCGGCCGAGGGCCGTGCGGACGGGCCCGGGGTCACCGGCGGTGAACAGCCCGGCCAGGTACTCGACGGGGATGCGCAGCGCGTCGATGGCGCCGAAGAGGTTGCCGGCGTCCTCGCCGTCGAAGCCGGTCGCGGTGAGCGCCTCGACGACGGGGGAGAGCGGTGGGACGTACCAGACCATCGGCAGGGTGCGGAACTCCGGGTGCAGCGGCAGGGCGACCCGGTGGCGGGCGATCAGGGCGTGCACCGGGGAGCGCCGGGCGGCCTCGATCCAGTCGTGGGTGATGCCGTCGCGTTCGGCTGCGGCCCGCACCGCGGGGTCGGCCGGGTCCAGGAAGACGCCCAACTGGGCCTCGTAGAGGTCCTGTTCGTTCTTCACCGAGGCGGCGGCGGTGACCTTGTCGGCGTCGTACAGCAGGACCCCGAGGTGACGCAGCCGGCCGACGCAGGTCTCCGAGCAGACGGTGGGCAGGCCGACCTCGATCCGCGGGTAGCAGAAGGTGCACTTCTCGGCCTTGCCGGTGCGGTGGTTGAAGTAGACCTTCTTGTACGGGCAGGCGGTGACGCACTGCCGCCAGCCCCGGCACTGGTCCTGGTCGACCAGGACGATGCCGTCCTCGGCGCGCTTGTACATCGCCCCGGAGGGGCAGGCGGCGACGCAGGAGGGGTTGAGGCAGTGTTCGCAGATCCGCGGGAGGTAGAACATGAAGCTCTCCTCGAAGGCGAACCGGACCTTCTCCTCGGCCTGCCGGCGGACCCGGGCGACCATCGGGTCGGCGTCGGCGTGCTCGGGCAGGCCGCCGAGGTTGTCGTCCCAGTTGGAGCTCCACTCGATCTTCATCGGCTTGGCGGTGAGCATCGAGCGCGGGGTGGCCACCGGGTAGTCGTCGCCGAGCGGGGCGTCGGTGAGCCTGTTGTAGTCGTACGTCCAGGGCTCGTAGTAGTCCTTGATCGTGGGGAGCACCGGGTTGGCGAAGATCCTGGCCAGCCGTTCGACCCGGCCGCCGGAGGTGAGGGTGAGCCGGCCCCGGCGGTTGAGGCTCCAGCCGCCCCGCCACCGCTCCTGGTCCTGCCAGCGGCGCGGGTAGCCCTGGCCGGGCCGGGTCTCGACGTTGTTGAACCAGACGTACTCGACGCCGGCCCGGGTGGTCCAGGTCTGTTTGCAGGTGACCGAACAGGTGTGGCAGCCGATGCACTTGTCGAGGTTCATCACCATCGCGACCTGTGCCATCACGCGCATCAGTACTGCACCTCCTGGGAGCGGCGGCGGATCACCGTGACCTCGTCGCGCTGGTTTCCGGTCGGCCCCAGGTAGTTGAAGCCCCAGGACAGCTGGGCGTAGCCGCCGATCAGGTGGCTGGGCTTGAGGAGGATCCGGGTGAGCGAGTTGTGGACGCCGCCGCGCCGGCCCTCCCGCTCCGTCCGGGGCACGTTGACGGTGCGGTCCTGGGCGTGGTGCAGGTAGACGGTGCCGGGCGGCATCCGGTGCGAGACCACGGCGCGGGCGACGACCGTGCCGTTGCGGTTGACCGCCTCGATCCAGTCGTTGTCGGCGACGCCGATGGCGGCGGCGTCGCGGTCGCTCATCCAGATCAGCTGGCCGCCGCGGGAGAGCGCGAGCATGAACCAGTTGTCCTGGTACTCGGAGTGGATGGACCACTTGTTGTGCGGGGTCAGGTAGCGGACCGTCACCTCCCGCTGCCCGTCCGGGCCGAGCCGGGGTTCGCCGAACAGCCGGTGCATGTCCAGCGGCGGACGGTAGACCGGCAGGGCCTCGCCCAGCTCGTGGATCCAGTCGTGGTCGAGGAAGAAGTGCTGGCGGCCGGTCAGGGTGTGCCAGGGCTTGAGGTGCTCGGTGTTGAGCGTGAACGCGGTGTAGCGCCGCCCGCCCGCCTCGCTGCCCGACCACTCCGGCGAGGTGATCACCGGGACGGGCGCGGCCCGGGTGTCCGCGTAGGTGACCCGCTTGCCCTCGTGCTCGGCCGCGAGCCGCGCCATCGGCTGCCCGGTGCGCCGCTCCAGGGTGTGGAAGCCCTGGACGGCGAGGCGGCCGTTGGTGGTGCCGGACAGTGCGAGGATCGCGTCGGCGGCCTTCACGGCGGTGTCCAGCAGCGGGCGGCCGTCCGCCGCCCCGCCCCGGGCGGTGCCGTTGGACGCGGCCAGGGCCGCGATCTCGGCGTCCGGGTGCAGCGCGATGCCCTTGGCGGGCAGGCCGAGCCGTTCGGCGAGCGGCCCGAGGGCGGCCATCTTCGCGGCGACCGCGGTGTAGTCGCGTTCGACCACGGTGAGACCGGGCAGGGTCCGCCCGGGGACGGGTGCGCAGTCGCCGGCCCGCCAGTCCGGGGCGGTGCCGCCGGGCTGGGCGGTCTCGCCGGGGGTGTCGTGCTGGAGCGCGGTGGCGACCAGGTCGCGGCGGGTGCCCAGGTGGGTGACGGCGAGCTCGCTGAACCGCTGCGCGATGGCGTGGAAGGCGTCGAAGTCGGTCCGGGCCTGCCAGGGCGGGTCGATCGCGGGGGCGAAGGCGTGGACGAACGGGTGCATGTCCGTGCTGGACAGGTCGTGCTTCTCGTACCAGGTGGCGGCCGGCAGGGTGACGTCCGACAGCAGGGTGGAGGAGGTCATCCGGAAGTCCAGCGAGAGCAGCAGGTCGAGCTTGCCCTCCGGGGCCTCGTCGCGCCAGCGCACGTCGCGCGGACGGACCGGCTCGGGGGCCTCGGCGGCGCGCAGTCCGGAGTGGGTGCCGAGCAGGTGCCGGGAGAAGTACTCGGCGCCCTTCGCGGAGGAGCCGAACAGGTTGGAGCGCCACAGGGTGAGCACCCGCGGCCAGTTCCCGGGGGCGTCCGGGTCCTCGCCGGCGAAGCGCAGCGTCCCGGCCCCGAGCTCCGCCACGGCGGAGGCCACCGGGTCCTCGGCGTCCCCGAGGTCCAGCGGGTTGCGGTCGAAGGTCGGGTAGGAGGGCATCCAGCCGGTGCGGGCGGCCTGGGCCAGGCAGTCGGCGGCGGTCATCCCCCGGAAGGCCCCGGAGCCCAGCGGGGAGGCGAGCACCTCGGCGCGAAAGTGGTCGTAGCGCCACTGGTCGGTGTGGAGGAAGAACCAGCCGGTGCCGATGGCCTGCCGCGCGGGGCGGGCCCAGTCGGCGGCCCCGGCCAGCGTCGCCCAGCCGGTGGACGGGCGGCACTTCTCCTGCCCGACGTAGTGCGCCCAGCCGCCGCCGTTGCGGCCCTGGCAGCCGGTCAGCTGGAGCAGCGCCAGGAAGGAGCGGTAGATCGTCTCGGAGTGGAACCAGTGGTTGGTGCCCGCGCCCATCAGGATCACGCAGCGGCCCCGCGACTTCTCCGCCGTGGTGGCGAACTCGCGGGCGATCCGGGCGCAGGCCGAGGCCGGCACCGAGGTGTGCCGCTGCTGCCAGGCGGGGGTGCCGGGCGCCTCGGCGTCCTCGTAGCCGGTGGGCCAGTCACCGGGCAGGCCGGGGCGGCCCACCCCGTACTGGGCGAGCAGAAGGTCGAAGACCGTGGTCACCAGCGGCCCGTCCGCGCCGCCCAGGCGGCGGGCGGGCACACCCCGGCGCAGCACCTCGCCGCGCCCCTGGCCGTGCTCGCCGCCCTCGGTGTCGAAGCGCGGCAGCAGCACCTCGACGGCCTCGCCCGCGCGTCCGTGCAGGGACAGGGCGGGCCGCAACGCGCCGAGGTCGAGGTTCCAGCGGCCCTCGCCGGACGGTGTCCAGCGGAAGCCGAGCGATCCGCCCGGGACGGCGGGTTCGCCGGTGGCCTCGTCCAGCAGCACCGTCTTCCAGTCCGCGCCCTCGCCCCCGTCGCCGAGGTCGGCCGCCCGGAGGAACTTGTGCGGCACGTACCCGCCGTCCCGCTCGGCCAGCGTGACCAGGAACGGCAGGTCGGTGTACCGCCGGACGTAGTCGGTGAAGAAGGGCACCTCGCGGTCGACGAAGAACTCCTTGAGCAGGACGTGCCCCATGCCGATCGCCAGCGCGGCGTCGGTGCCCGGGTGGGGGTGCAGCCACTCGTCGGCGAACTTCGCGTTGTCGGCGTAGTCGGGCGCCACCACCACGACCTTCTGACCGCGGTAGCGGGCCTCGGTCATCCAGTGCGCGTCGGGGGTGCGGGTGACCGGCACGTTCGAGCCCCACATCAGCAGGTACGCCGCGTCCCACCAGTCGCCGGACTCGGGCACGTCGGTCTGGTCGCCGAACACCTGCGGGGAGGCCACCGGGAGGTCCGCGTACCAGTCGTAGAACGACAGCATCGGCGCGCCGATCAGCGCGTGGTAGCGGGCGCCCGCCGCGTGGGAGACCATCGACATCGCCGGGATCGGGGAGAAGCCGGCGATCCGGTCCGGCCCGTACGCCTTGATGGTGTGCACCTGGGCGGCGGCGACGATCTCCACCGCCTCGTCCCAGGTCGCCCGCACCAGGCCGCCCTTGCCGCGGGCCCGCTGGTAGCGGCGGCGGCGCCGCGGATCGGCCTGGAGGTCCGCCCAGGCCAGTACCGGGTCCCCGAGCCGGGCCTTCGCCTCGCGGTACAGCTCCAGCAGCACCCCGCGGACGTACGGGTGGCGCACCCGGGTCGGCGAGTAGGTGTACCAGGAGAACGCCGCCCCGCGCGGGCAGCCGCGCGGCTCGTACTCCGGGCGGTCCGGGCCCACCGACGGGTAGTCCGTCGCCTGGGTCTCCCAGGTGATGATGCCGTCCTTGACGTACACCTTCCAGCGGCACGACCCGGTGCAGTTCACCCCGTGGGTGGAGTGCACGACCTTGTCGTGGCTCCACCGGTCGCGGTAGAAGGCGTCGCCCTCCCGGCCGCCCTCGACCTCCACCCGGTGCAGGTCGGCGGCGGCCCTGCCCGGGCGGAAGAACCGCCCGGCCCGCAGCAGGAGCTCTCCCGGTTCCGACGTCGACTCAGCCATGACGGACTCCTGACCACTGCTGCCCACGGATCGACCGGGGACCAAGCTATGCGGACGAAGCGGACGAACCATCACAACGGCGGCACCGGCGTGGCGGCTCCGGCCTCCCCGCCCGGAGTTCCGCTCGAATGGGCACATGAACTCTGCGACCAGCCCCCGGAGCGCGCGCCCCGACGCCCGGAACGGGTGGTGGAGCACCGTCCCGCCCGCGGCCGGGGCAGCGGTGATGGCCACCGGGATCGTCTCCGTCGGCCTCCACCTGACCGGGCAGGAGGTGCTCTCGTACGTCCTGCTGGCCCTCGCCGCCGGCCTCTGGGCGCTGCTCGCCACGGCCTTCGCCCTGACCTTCCTGAACGCCCGCGGCGAATGGACCCTCAAGGCAGCCACCCCGCCCGCCCTCACCGCCGTCGCCTCCACCGGCGTCCTCGGCACCCGGATCTCGCTGCTCGGCGAACAGGGCGCCGCCCTCGCGCTGCTCGCCCTCGCCACCCTGGCCTGGCCGTTCCTGCTGGCCTCCGTCGTGCGCCACTGGCGCCGCGGCATGCCCGGGGCGGTCTTCCTGGTCTGTGTCTCCACCCAGTCGCTCGCCGTCCTCGCCGCGACCGTCGCCCCGGCCGGCGGGCCCGACCTGCTGGCGCCCGCCGCGCTCGCCGCCTTCTGCCTCGGCCTCCTGCTCTACCTCGGGGCCCTGGTCCGCTTCGACCTCCGCCAGGTCCTCACCGGGGCCGGCGACCAGTGGGTGATCGCCGGGGCGCTGTCCATCTCGGCCCTCGCCGCCGGCAAGCTCACCGCCCTGCCGGACCGGACGCCGGGCCTCCACGACGCCCTGCGCATCGCCACCTGGGTGCTGCTCGGCCTGGCCCTCGCCGGCTACGCCGTCCTCCTGGCGGCGGAGCTGCGCAACCCGCGCCCGGACTACGACCTCCGGCGCTGGGCCACCGTGTTCCCGCTCGGCATGACCGCCGTCGCCGCCCTGACCGCCGCGACCGCGACGGGGGTGGACTGGCTGCGCCCGCTCGGCCGGGTGCTGCTGTGGATCGCGGCGGGCGCCTGGCTGCTGACGGCGGCCGGCTTCCTCGCCGCCGCGTCGCGGTGGCCCCGGGTGCGCCGCGTCCTGCGGCGCGTCCGCTGACGTTCACCCGGATTTCCCCGCGAGGACGGCACGCGCCCTTCCCGCGCCCGGGGTTCCGTCATATCGTCGTCCCCCGTCGACGGCGCCGGTGCGCCCGGTCACGGCCCGAGCCACCTCACCACAGCGGGGACGATGATGAAGAGTCTTGCGGCGCGCCTGCTCGCCCTGGCCGCGGCCCTGCCGGTGCTCGCCGTCCTGGCGGCGGGCCCCGGGGTCGCGGCGCCGGACGACGGACCCGGGGCCCGGCCGGCCGCGTCCTGGACCGGACCGCTGAGCACCCGCGGGCGCTACGTGGTGGACGCCAACGGCGAGCGCTTCAAGCTGAAGTCCGCCAACTGGGCCGGCGCGCAGGGCACCTGGCAGGGCAGCGGGAGCGCCGACGATCCGGCGAACAACCAGGCCGGGCAGGTGTCGCACAACATCCCGCTGGGCCTGGACCGGGTGCCGGTGGCCCGGCTGCTGGCCGACTTCCACGGGCTCGGCGTCAACAGCATCCGGCTGCCGTTCGCCAACGCGATGATCCACGACACCGTCCCCGTCCCGGACTCCGCCGTCGCCGCCAACCCCCAGCTGCGCGGCCGGACCCCGCTCCAGGTCTTCGACGCCGTGGTGGCCGCGCTCACCGCCGACGGCTTCGCGGTGATCCTCAACAACCACACCACGAGCTACCGCTTCTGCTGCGGCCTGGACGGCAACGAGCGCTGGAACAGCGGCCAGTCGACCGCGCAGTGGGAGGACGACTGGCTGTTCATGGTGAACCGCTACAAGGCCGACAAGCGGGTGGTCGGCGCCGACCTGCGCAACGAGGTCCGCCGGGACGTCTGGGACGACCCCAACTGGGGCCTCGGCGACGCCCACGACGAGTACGCCGCCTTCGAGGAGGCGGGCAACCGCATCCTCCGGGCCGACCCGGACCTGCTGGTCGTCATGGAGGGCATCAACTGGTACGGCGTCCCCGCCGCGGGGTTCAGCCACGGCCGCCCGATGCTCACCCCGGTGCGCAACCTCTCCAACACGCTGATCGACTCCGGGAAGCTGGTCTACTCCGCGCACTTCTACGCCTACACCGGCCCGGCCAACACCGGTGCGGGCAGCGGTCCGGGATCCACCGCCGACCCGCGCTACCAGGACTTCACCCCCGAGCAGCTCGCCCGGGTGGTGGACGACGAGGCGCTGTTCGTCACCGGGGCCGGGCAGCACTTCACCGCCCCGGTGTGGATCAGCGAGTTCGGCGCGGGCGGCCGCGGCTCGACCGACGCCAAGGAGCAGGCCTGGCTGCACGCGTTCACCGACATCCTGGTCCGCGAGGACACCGACTTCGCCGTCTGGCCGCTGGTCGGCTGGGCCGACACCACCGGCCGCCCGCTGGACAGCTGGGCGCTGCTCTCCTACGGCCCCGACGGCAGGCGCACCGGCCTCACCGACCCCGGCGACTGGCGGGCCGCCGACTGGACGAGGCTGATCGACGCCCCGGCGGCGAGCGGCCCGGTGCCCGCGGTGACCCACTGGAACATGCTCGCCCTCGACCACGGCGACCAGGACCTCTCCCGGCGGATGCTCGCCCGCGCGGACTGGAGCCCGGGCAACCGCAAGGGCAACTGCCCGGACGGCCAGCGGCTGACCGCCCTCGCCCGCGGCGACAGCCGGGCCCTGTGCACCGACGCGGGTGAACCGGCCGCCGGCAGCGGCGACTGGACCACCGTCACCGACGAGCGCTACGTCACCGGGGGCGACTGGGCGTCCGGCTACGACAAGCTCCAGTGCCCCGACCGCACCTTCGCGGTCGGCTACGGCGTGCGCGGCAACGGCATGGCCGCCCTGCTGTGCGCACCCGCGGCCGCCCCGCTGCCGCTGAACGGCCGCACCCTCTGGTTCGACCGGGGCGACAACCGGCCCGCCGCCGGCGGCTCGGTGGCGAGCGACTGGGCGCCGGGCCGCTACAAGGGCCAGTGCGCGGACGGCGAGTACCTGGCCGGTGTCGCCTCCACCTGGCAGCGCCTCCAGTACGGGGCCCCGGCCGCCCTGCTCTGCCGCCCGCTCGCCTGATCCGGAGCCCGTGCCGGGCGGTTCCGCGGCGCCACGCGGACCCGCCGGGGTGGCGCCGGGGCGGCGCGCCCCGGGCGGGCGTGGCCGGGCGAGGGTGCGGGGCCGTCGGTGCCCCGTGGTCCGGTCGGCGGGCGGTACGACGATGACGAACGATCAGAAGGCCTGCCGGGACGGCATTCCCGCAGGCTGGACGCGTTCATGACGCCTTTGTCAGCGGGGTGGACGACCCTTGACGGCGGTGGGCATCTCTGCCAACCTCTCGGCAGGTCTGGACCAAGATCGGTCTTTTTCATCGGGGGAGAGGACCGGCTCCGAACCGGTCGTGCGCAGGGGGGATCTGCGGGCCGGGAGGGTCGAGGCCGGAGCGGCCCGTCGGCCGGCCGGGGGCCGGTCGGACGCCACCCGGCGGCCGGGTCGCCAGAGCATCCGCGGCGCCGGCCACGTCGGCGCCCGGCCACGGGGAACGCGCCATTCACCGACTGCCGAATCGAGCCGCACATGCCACACTCCCTCCCCCTGCCCGCCTCGCCCTTCCAGCGGGGCGTCTGGTTCACCGAGCGCCTCGGCCAGGCGCACGGGGTGTTCCACATGCCCGTCCTGCTCTCCTTCGACCGGGTCGACGCCGAGGCCCTCGCCCGGGCCGTGTCGACGGTGACGGCACGTCACCCCGCCCTGTCCCGGGTGTTCGTGGAACGCGACGGCAGCCTCGTGCTGGAGCCCGGCCCCGCCCCGGTCCTCGACCTGGTCGACGCCTCCGAGGAGTGCGCGCGGGGCCGGGAGAAGCGGCTGGCCGAGGAGACGGCACGACCGTTCGACCTCCAGGCGGGCCCCCTGGCCCGGTTCACCCTCTACCGCGGCAGCGGTGAGGCGGCGGAACTGCTGGCCGTCGCGCACCACGCGGTCTTCGACGGGGAGTCGAAGGACGTCCTGGTGGCGGAGCTCGCCGCGGCCTACGCGCAGGCCGTGGGCGAGGCCGCCCCGGCCGCCGACCGGATCCCGTCCGCGCCCCTCTCCCCGCCCGACCCCGACCTCGTCCGCCGGGCCGCCGACTGGTACGGCCCGCGGTGGGCCGCGGCGACGGAGCCCGTCCTCCCGGGACTGCCGCACGCCGTCACGGCCCCGGCGTCCGGCGGGTCCGACGCGTGGCGGATCGACGCGCGGGGCCGGGCGGAGCTGGCCGAGGCCGCCGAGCGCTGCGGCGTCACCGTCTTCGAGTTCCTGCTCGCCGCCCTGCACGCCCTGCTGCTGCGCTACGGCGGCGAGGCCGTCCCGGTCGCCGTACCGCTGTCCGTCCGGACCCCCGAACAGGCCGGGGAGATCGGGCTGTTCGTCAACGAGCTGCCGGTGCACGCACCGGCCGGGGTGACCGCCCGGACGTCCTTCGCCGCCTTCGCCCGGGCCGTGCGGGCCGAGGTCCGTGGCGGCTACCCGTTCCGCCCGGTGCCCTTCGGCGCGGCGGTCGGCGGCCTCACACCGCGCGCCGGGCTGGCCCCCGTGTCGTTCGGCTACCGGCGCGGCGCGGCCGCGGACCCGGTGTTCCCGGGAAGCACCGTCCGGGTGGACCGCGCGGTGTTCAACGGCGCCGCCCGCAACACCCTGCACCTCCAGGCGGTCGACACCGCCGACGGGATCGCGTTCTCGCTCCAGTACGCTCCGGCGGTCCTGTCGCCGGACGCCGTGGACCGGATCGCCGGGCACTGGACGGCGCTGCTGGAGGCCGCGACGGCCGCGCCCGACACCGCGCTGAGCGCCCTGCCGCTGCTGGGCGAGTGCGAGCGGCACCTGGTGACCGAGGAGTGGAACGCCACCGCCCGGGCCTACCCGCGCGAGCGCACGGCGCTGGACCTGGTGCGGGAGCGGGCCGCCGAGACGCCGGACGCCGTCGCCGTCGGCGCGGGCACCGAGCGGCTGACCTACCGCGCGCTGGTGGAGCGGATCGACGAACTGGCCGCCGTCCTGGCCGGGGCCGGGGTCCGCCGCGGTGACGTCGTCGCCCTGCACCTGGAGCGCTCCGCCGACCTGCCCGCCGTCCTGCTCGCGGTGCACGCCGCCGGCGCCGCCTACCTGCCGCTCGACCCCGGCCACCCCGCCGAGCGGCTCGCGTTCCTGCTCGCCGACTCGGGCGCCGCCCTGCTGGTCGCCGACCGGGAGCCCGCCGCCGACGTGGTGGCGGCGGCACCGGCCGTCCTGCGCCTCGGCGGCGGCCGCACGGAACCGACGGCCCCGGGGGCGGAGCCGGCCCCGCCCGGCGACCTCGCCTACGTGCTGTACACCTCCGGCTCGACCGGGCGGCCCAAGGGCGTGGAGATCGGGCACCGGGCCCTGGTGAACCTCCTCACCTCCTTCGCGGAGCGGCTGGGCTCGGGACCGCAGGACGTCTGGCTCGGCCTGACCTCGCTCTCCTTCGACATATCCGGGCTGGAGATCCTGCTGCCGCTGGTCACCGGCGGCCGGCTGGTCCTCGCGCCGGACGGCGCCGCCCTGGACGCGCCGGGCACCGTCGGGCTGATCCGGCGGGAGGGCGTGACCCATCTGCAGGCGACCCCCTCGGGCTGGCGCGTGCTGCTCAGCGCCGGGCCGCTGCCGGCCGGGCTGACCGGGATCGTGGGCGGGGAGGCGCTGCCGCTTCCGCTGGCCCGCGAGCTCCGGGGCTCCCTCGGCCGGCTGATCAACGGGTACGGCCCGACCGAGGCGACGATCTACGCCACCTGCGCCGACGTCCCCGCGGAGCCGGACGCCGTGGTGATCGGCCGGCCGGTCGCCAACACCAGGGCGTACGTCCTGGACGCCGACGGCCTCCCGGTGCCGATCGGGATCCCCGGAGAGCTCCACCTGGGCGGCGACGGCCTCGCGGACGGCTACCGGGGGCGGCCCGAACTGACGGCGGAACGTTTCGTCGGTGACCCGTTCGCCGGTGGCCGGATGTACCGCACCGGCGACCTCGTGGCGTGGACGCGGGACGGCGAACTGGAGTTCCACGGCCGGATCGACGACCAGGTGAAGATCCGCGGCCACCGCATCGAACTCGGCGAGATCGAGGCCGCGCTGCTCGACCACCCGGCCGTCGCCGCGGCGGCCGTCGCCGTCCGCGAGCAGGCCGAGGGGGAGCCCGCCCTCGTCGGCTACCGGGTGCCCGCTCCCGGCAGCGCACCGCTGCCCGACGCGGACCTGCGGGACCACCTGCTGCGCACCCTGCCCGCGATCATGGTGCCCCGGCAGTTCGTCACCCTCGACCGCCTGCCGCTCACCCCGAGCGGCAAGCTCGACCGGCGCGCCCTGCCCGACCCGCCGCGCGCGCGGGCCGCGGGAGCGGCGGAGGCCGACGACGTCACGGCGGGCGTCCTGGCGATCTGGGAGGAGGTCCTGGGCGTCTCCGGCCTCGGCCCCGAGGACGACCTCTTCGACCACGGCGGACACTCGCTGACGATCATCCAGATCACCGCCCGGATCCGCGCCGCCTACGGGGTCGAGCTCGCCTTCGACCTGATCTTCGACGCCTCCACCCCGGCCGCCCTGGCCGCCGTCGTGCGAGAGCGGCGTTGACCGCCGCCGACCGCCCCTGCGCGTCCTCCCCGCTCCACGCCCGAACGGACTGCCGATGACCGACACCCAGGACCTGCCCGCGGGCTGGTCCGCCACCAAACGATCCCTCCTCGCCCAGCGCCTGCGCGGCGCCGCGGCCCCGGTGCGGATGGTCGAGCCCCGCCCGGAGGGCAGCGCCCCGCCCCTGTCCAGCGGACAGGAACGGCTCTGGTTCATGGACCAGTTCTCGCCCGGCGGGACGGCCTACACGCTCGCCCCGGCCCGGCGGCTGCGCGGCCCGCTGGACCGCTCGGCGCTGGACACCGCGCTGGCCGCGCTGGTGGCACGGCACGAGGGCCTGCGGATGACCTTCCCGGTCACGGAGGACGGCAGGGCCGAGGTCCTGGTCGCCGAACCGGGCCCCTTCGCCGCCGCGTTCGTGGACGCCTCGGACGATCCCGACCCCGGCCGAAGAGCCGCCGACGAGATCGGGGCGCTGGTCGCCAGACCCTTCGACCTCGCCACCGGGCCGCTGCTGCGCGCCCTGCTCGTCCGGCTCTCCGCCGAGGACCACGTCCTCGCCCTGGTCATGCACCACATCGTCGGCGACGGCTGGTCGATCGACATCCTCAACCGCGAACTGGACCTGCTCCACGCCCGGTACGCCCACGGCGCGGAGCACGAACTCCCGCCCGTCCCCGTCCAGTTCGGGGACTACGCACGCTGGCAGCGGGACCGGCTGGACAGCGGTGCCCTGGCCGCCTCCCGCGACTACTGGCGCACCGAACTCGCCGACGTCCCCGCCCTGGAACTGCCCGTCGACCGGCCCCGGCCGCCGCTGCTCACCTTCGACGGCGCCGCCGTGGAACTGCACTGGAGCCCGGAACTCGCCCGCGCCGTCGCCGAGTGCGCCCGCGCCCGCGGCGCCTCGACGTACATGGTGCTGATGGCCGGGCTCCAGGTGCTGCTCGGCCGGCACACCGGCCAGCGGGACTTCGCGATCGGCTCGGCCGTGGCCGGCCGTCTCCACCGGGAACTGGAGGCGGTGGTCGGCGCCTTCGTCAACATGCTGCCGATCCGCGCCCGGCTGGAGGAGGGACTCACCTTCGGACAGCTGGTCGGCCGGGTGCGGGAGACCACGCTGAACGCCTACACCCACCAGGAGGTGCCCTTCGAGCAGATGGTCGCCGACCTGGACATCGAGCGGGACGTCAGCCGCTCGGCGGTGTTCCAGGCCACCTTCGCGTTCCAGAACTACGGCGACCGCGCCGCCCCCACCGCACCCGCCGCCGGCGCGGAGGGCTTCGGGCACGCCGCCACCACGAGCCACTCCGACCTCGCCTTCTACCTGCGGGAGAAGAAGGACGGCGGGCTCTTCGGACTGATCACCTACCGGACCGACCTCTTCGACGCCGACACCGTGCGACGGCTCACCGAGCGCTTCGAGGTCCTGATGACGGCGGCCACGGCCGATCCGGACCGGGCCGTCGAGGACCTGCCGGTGACGACCCGCACCGAGCACCGCGACCTGGTCGAGGAGTGGGCGGCCGGCCCGGAGCTCCCCGAGGACGGGCCCGGAACGCTGACCGCGCTGCTCGCGGCGGCGGCCCGGCAGGCGGGCGACCGCCCCGCGCTGGTCTTCGAGGACGCCACCGTCACCCACCGCGAACTCGACGCGCGGGCGACGGCCCTGGCCCGGCGGCTGCGGGCCCTGGGCGTCGGCCGGGACGACCGGGTGGCGGTGTGCCTGGAACAGTCCCCGGACCTGGCGGTCGCCCTGGTCGCCGTGCTGAAGGCCGGCGGCTGCTACCTGCCGCTGGACCCGGAGCAGCCGCCCGCGCGGCTCTCCCACCTGGTGGCCGACGCGGACGTGCGGGTGCTGGTGACGGACACGGAGCTGCGGGAGCGGTTCCCCGCGTACGGGGGCGCGGAGCTGCTGGTGGACCGCGCCGACCCCGCGCCGGACGGAGTGCCGCAGGACGCGCCGCTCGCCGAGGCGTCCGGGCCGGACGACCTCGCCTACGTCATCTACACCTCCGGCTCCACCGGACAGCCCAAGGGCGTCGCGGTGCAGCACCGCGAGATCCTCAACTACCTGGCCGGCGTGCGGGAACGGCTGAGGATCGAGCCCGGCGCCCGCTACGGGCTGCTGCAGTCCCTGTCGTTCGACTTCAGCATCACCATGCTCTACCTGGCGCTCACCACCGGCGGCCGGGTGCACCTGCTGCCGCGGCGCATCGCCGGCGCCGAACTCGCCGCGCACATCGAGGCGTCGGCGCTCGACTACCTCAAGATGACGCCCTCCCACCTGGCCGCGCTGTCCGCCGACGCCCCGCTCGAACGCCTGCTGCCGCGCCGCGCCCTGGTGCTCGGCGGGGAGGCCTCGTCCTGGGCCTGGGCCGCCGACCTGGCCGGCCGGGGCGACTGCGCGGTGTTCAACCACTACGGCCCCACCGAGGCGACGGTCGGCGTCACCGTCCACGAGGTCCTGCCGGGGGAGCACGGCCCGGGGAACACCCCGATCGGCACCCCGCTCGCCGGCGCGCGCTGCTACGTCCTGGACGCGGCCCGGCGGCCGGTGCCGCCCGGCGTGACCGGCGAGCTGTACCTCGGCGGGGACCGGCTGGCCCGCGGCTACCTGGGCCGTCCCGAGCTGACGGCGGAACGTTTCGTCGAGGACCCCTTCGCCGGCGGCCGGATGTACCGCACCGGCGACCTGGCCCGCTGGCGGCCGGAGGCCGGCGGAGGCGTGCTGGAGTACCTGGGCCGCGCCGACGACCAGATCAAGGTCCGCGGCTACCGGGTCGAGCCCGGCGAGATCGAGGCCGCGCTCACCGCGCTGCCCGGCGTCACCCAGGCCTTCGTCACCGTCCGCGGCGAGGGGATCCGGCAGAACCTCGTCGCCTACCTCGAACGCGCGGCCGGTGCGGCCGTCCCCGCCGCGGCCGAACTGCGGGTGACGCTCGGCGAGGTCCTGCCGGACTACATGGTCCCCGCCCGGTTCGTCGTCCTCGACCGCTTGCCGCTGCTGGCCCACGGCAAGGTCGACCGCAAGGCGCTGCCCGAACCCGAGGACACCGCCCCGGCCGCCGGACACGTCGAACCCGAGGGCGACACCGAGACGCTGATCGCCGCGATCTGGGCCGAGGTGCTCGACGTCGCGAAGGTCGGCGCCCTGGACGACTTCTTCGAGATCGGCGGGCACTCGCTGCTCGCCACCCAGGTCGTCGCCCGGCTGCGCCGCACCTTTCCCGACCTGCCGACCCCGGTCGGCGTGATGGACCTCTTCCGCTTTCCGACCGTCCGGCAGCTCGCCGGGCTCGTCACCGACCCGGGCGCCGACCGGGGTCCGCAGGGGCTGCTGCACCGGCTCACCCCCGAACGCCGCCGCACCGCCGCGAGCGTCGTCTGCGCCCCCTACGGCGGCGGCAGCGCGCTGATCTACAAGCCGCTCGCCGACGCCCTGCCCGAGGACTGGGCGCTGCACTCCATCGCCGTCCCCGGCCACGAACTCGGCGAGGAACCGATGGACGTCGACGAGGTCGCCGACCGGTGCGCGCGCGAGATCGTCGAGGGCGTCGAGGGCCGGATCGTGCTGTACGGGCACTGCGGGGTGGGCGTGCGCCTCGCCGTCGAGATCGCCCGCCGGGTCGAGGCCGCCGGCCGGGAGATCGACGCCGTCCACCTCGGCGGCATCTTCCCCTTCGCCCGCCCCAGGGGACGCGGCGCGGCCGTCGGCGAGCGCTGGGCCGAACTCCTCGACCGGATGCGCAGCGACCAGGACATGATCAACGGTCTGGCCGCCGCCGGGATGGACACCGACGACCTGGACCCGGAGCAGCTGCGGCTGATCGTCCGCAACCGCCGTACCGGCACCAAGGACGTCGAACGGTACTTCACCCGGATGTTCGGGACCGAGGGCGGACGGATCAAGGCCCCCGTGATCGCGGTCTGCGGCGACCGCGACCCGGCCACCGAGTTCTACCAGGAGCGCTTCCGCGAGTGGCACCGGATCGCCGACACCACCGCCGTGGTGGTCCTCGACGAGGCCGGCCACTTCTACCTCAAGTACCGGGCCGCCGAGCTCGCGGCCGTCGTCACCGGCGTCCACCGGTCGATCGCCGCGGGGGAGGAGGACCGCCACCGCCGGACGGAGGGCGCCACCTGGTGGCTCGCCGGGCTCTCCCGGGACGCCGAACGGCCGGTCGCGCAGGACGCGCAGGACGCGCAGGCGCCCGTCCGCCCGACCATGCGCCGCTTCCTCACCGTCGCCTCCGGGCAGCAGGTGTCGATGATCGGATCGGCGCTCACCGAGTTCGCCCTCCCGGTCTGGATCTACCTGCGCACCGGCTCCCTCGCCCAGTTCGGGCTGCTGGCCGCCTGCGGCCTGGTGCCCGGCATCCTCGCCGCCCCGATCGCCGGAGCGATCGTCGACCGGGGCGACCGGCGCCGGACCATGCTCCTCGGCGACTTCGCCGCCGGCCTCACCCAGGTCGTCCTGCTCCTGCTGTACGCCACCGGCGGACTGGAGGTCTGGCACGCCTACGCGCTCGTCGCCGTGCTGTCCGCCGCCCTCTCCTTCCAACGGCTCGCCTGGAACGCGGCCGTGCCGCAGCTCGTCCCCAAGCGCTACCTCGGCCGCGCCAACGGCGTGGTCCAGATGGCCTTCGGCCTCGCCCAGTTCCTCGTCCCGCTGTTCGCCGTCGGCCTGCTCGCCGCCATCGGACTCGGCGGCATCCTCGCCCTCGACGTGGCCGGCTACGCGGTCGCCATCGGCGTCACCCTCGCTGTGCGCTTCCCGGACGTGATGGGCTCCACCCGGCGGGAGAGCATTCCCGCCGAGATCCGCGAAGGCTTCCGACGGGCCCTAGGCAGCAGCCACTTCCGCGCGATGCTGCTGTACTTCGCGGTCCTGAACGTCTTCCTCTCCCCGCTGTTCCTGCTCACCACCCCGCTCGTGCTCTCCTTCGCCCCGCTCTCCGCGGCCGGCTGGGTGTCCACGGCGGCCGGCCTCGGCGCCGTGCTCGGCGGGATCACCCTGGTGGCCTGGGGCGGACCGCGCCGACGGAAGCTGCGCGGGGTGCTGCTCGCCACCCTGGCGGTCGCCGGGGCCTGCCTGCTCACCGGGCTGCGCCCGTCGATCTGGACGGTCGCCCTCGGCGCGTTCGGCATGACCTTCGCGCTCGCTCTGCTCAACGGCGCCTACGCGACCATCGTGCAGACCAAGGTGCCGCTGCGCTTCCACGGCCGGGTGATCGCGGTCAACACCATGGTCGCCTGGTCGACCCTGCCGGTCGGGTTCGCCGTCGTCGCCCCCTTCGGCCCCGGACTCCTCCAACCGCTGATGGACCGTGGCGGCGCGCTCGCCTCCACCGTCGGCCGGCTCATCGGCACCGGCGACGGCCGCGGCATCGGACTGCTCTACCTGCTGTTCGGCCTCGCCATGGCCGCCCTCGCGCTGGTCTGCCTGGCCGTCCCGGTGCTGCGGCACTTCGACCGGGACGTCCCCGACGCCGAGCCCGACGACCTGGTCGGCCTGAAGGCCATCCAGGACCGGGCCGCCGGCACCGCCCGGCCGTCCGGCGACGCCGACGCCGACGCCGCCGCCGCGCCCACCCTCCCGCACCGCTCCGAGACCGAGGTGACCGTCCGGTGACCACCACCGCCACCCACCCGTTGACCGCCGAACAGCGCCGGCTCTGGTTCCTCCAGCAGCTCCACCCGGACGACGCCGGCTTCAACATGTACCTCAACCGGCGCTGGACCGGGCCGATCGATCCGCGGGCCCTGCGCACCGCCCTCGGCCGGCTGGCCGAACGGCACGAGATCCTCCGCACCCGCTTCGGGTACGACGACCCCGAGGCCGCGGAGCCCGTCCAGCTGGTCCAGCCCCCCGCCGCGATCGACCTGGTCACCCTCCGCCTGCCCGAGGGAGCCACCGAGGCGGACTTCACCGACGCCTGCCGCCCGTACGTCAACGCGCCGTTCGACCTCGCCGCCGCGCCGCCCCTGCGCGCGACCCTGATCAGCGCGGGGGAGCGGGAACACGCGGTCAGCGTCGTCGTCCACCACATCGTCGCCGACGGCTGGTCCTTCCGCACGATGTGGCGCGAACTGCTGGCCCTCTACCGCGAGGCGATCGGCGAGGCACCGGCCGAGCTGCCCGAACTACCCTTGCAGTACGGCGACTTCGCCCGCGCCGAACAGGCCAGGACCGGCGGGGAGGCGGGCGAGGAGGCGTTCCGGTTCTGGGCGGACCGGCTCGCCGGCACCGGAGCGCTGCGTCTCCCGTTCGACCGGCCGAGACCGTCGGACCCCACCAGACCCGCCGGCTTCGTCACCGTCGACCTCGGCCCCGAGCTGACAGCCGCCCTCGACCGGCTGGCCCGCCAGGAGCGGTGCACCCCGTTCATGGTGCTGCTCACCGGCTACCAGTGCGTGCTCGCCCGCTGGACCGGCTGCCGGGACTTCGTGGTCGGCACCCCGCTGGCGGGCCGCACCGAGGCGGCGCACGAAGCGCTGCTCGGCTACTTCAACCGCACCGCGGTGATCAGGTCCGACCTGACCGGGGAGCCCGACTTCCGCGGGGTGCTCAAGCGGACCAGGTCCGCCGTGCTCGCCGCCCTGAGCCGTCCCGACGCCCCGGCCGAGCGGCTCGCCGCCCACCTCGGCCTGCCCGCGGACACCGGAGCCGGACCGCTCTACCAGGCCGTCTTCGTCCACCAGAGCCAGAACGACCTCGCGGACGGCTCCGGCGGACCCGCGCTGCCCGCGGGCGTCCGCACCACGAGCATGGACTCCGGCTTCGAGCAGGCCAAGACCGACCTGCTGCTCGACAGCTGGCGCACCGCCGACGGCGGCATCACGCTCTCCTTCTGCTACGACCGCGAGCTCTTCGACCGGGAGACCGTCGAGGCGCTCGGCGGCCGGTGCCACGAGCTGTACACGCGGATCGTCGAGGACCCGGAACTCCCCCTGCACGGCGACTGGTTCGTCGGAGCGCGGGAGCGGGCGGCGCTGCTCGCCCTGGGCGCGGGGCCGACGGCTCCCGCCACCGTGCGGACGGTGCTGGAGCGGTTCGCGGACCAGGTCGCCGCGCGGCCGGACGCGCCCGCCCTGGACTGCGACGGCCGGACGCTGTCCTACGCCGAACTCGACCGGCGGTCCACCGAACTGGCGCACCGGCTCGGCCCGGTGGCCGGCCGGGTGGTCGCGGTGTCGATGGCGCCCTCCTTCGACCTGGTCGTCGCCCTGACCGCGATCTGGAAGGCCGGCGCCGCCTACCTCCCGCTCGACCCGGCCCACCCCGAGGACCGCCGCGCCCTGATGGTCCGCGAGGCCGACGCCGTCCTCACCCTCACCGGTGCGGACCTGCCGGGCGCCGGTACCGCCGACCTCGCCCCGCCCGACCCGCGGGGCCCGGCCTACGTCCTCTACACCTCCGGATCCACCGGCACACCGAAGGCCGTCGCCGTCGACCACCCGGCGGTGTCCGCCCGGATCGACTGGATGACGGGCCCGGACGGCTACGCGCTGGGCCCCGCCGACCGGATCGTCCAGTTCGCCTCCCTCGGCTTCGACACCCACGTGGAGGAGCTCTGGCCGGCCCTGGCGGCCGGGGCGTGCGTCGTGCTGCTGCCCGGCGGCGGCCGGACCCTGCCCGACCTGCTGGACGGCCCGTCCGGCCGGTCCGTCACCGTGCTCGACCTGCCGACCGCCTACTGGGAGGAACTCGTCGGCCTCGGCGAGCAGACCCGCTGGCCGGAGGCACTGCGCCTGGTGGTCATCGGCGGTTCCGAGGCGCGCGCCGACACGGTCGCCCGGTGGCGCCGACGGCACGGGGACGCCGTCCGACTCGTGAACACCTACGGCCCCACCGAGGCCACCGTGATCGTCACCGCGGCCGAGCTGACGGCCGCCGACACCGAGCGCCGGCCCTCGCTGGGCCGCCCGCTGCCCGGGGTCGCGCTGCACGTGCTGGACGAGCGCGGCGGGCTGCTGCCCCGGGGAGCCGAGGGCGAGCTGTACATCGGCGGCAGCGGCCTGGCCCGGGGCTACCTGGGCCGGCCCGACCTCACCGCGACCGCCTTCGTGCCCGATCCGTTCCTCGGCGGCGTGATGTACCGCACCGGGGACCGCGCCCGGTGGCGGGCGGACGGCCGGCTGGAGTTCCTGGGGCGCGGCGACGCCCAGCTGAAGCTGCGCGGCTACCGGATCGAGCCCGCGGAGATCGAGTCCGCGCTGACCGCGCACCCGGCCGTCGCCCAGGCCGCCGTGCTGGTCCGCGACGGCCGGAGACTGCTGGCGTACGCCGTCCCGTGCCCGGGCGCCGAGCCCGGACCGGCCGAGCTGCGCGAGCACCTCGCCCTGCGGCTTCCCGCCTACATGGTCCCGGACACCGTGCTCACCCTGGCCCGGCTGCCGCTGACCCCGAACGGCAAACCCGACCTCGCGGCCCTGCCCGACCCCGGGCCGGCCGCCGGCGCGGGCTACGTCGCGCCGCGCACCGACGCCGAGCAGCTGGTCACCGACCTGTGGCAGGAGGTCCTCGGAGTCCCGCGGGTCGGGGTGTTCGACGACTTCCTCGCGCTCGGCGGGGACTCCCTCCTGGTCACCCGGGTCGCCGCGCGGATCCGGGCCGGGATCGGACTCGACATCCCCATCCGCGATGTGTTCGAGAGCAGCACACCGGCCGCCCTCGCGGCCCGGATCGAGGCGCTGCTGATCGCCGAGATCGACGCGCTCACCGAGGAGGAGGCGGCCGGGCGCCTCTCCGGCTGAACGGGCGGGGCCCGGCTTCCGCGCGCAGGGGAAGCCGGGCCCGAGGGCGTTCCGGGGGCGTTTCGAGGGAGTTCCGGGGGCGCTCCGGGGCGTTCCGGGGGTGCGGCCGTGATGGCCGCACCCCCGCTTTCCTCGTGTCAGATACCGGCCGCCCCGGCCAGCGCCGCGGCGAGGTCCTCGGCCAGCGCCGACACCGCCGCCGCCTCGAAGGCGTGCTCGTTGTACCGCAGCCAGCACCGCAGCGCGCCGTCCGGCTGCTCGGTGACCGCCAGCTCGGGGACGTGCCGGTCACCGCCCGGCAGCGGGTACGGCACCGTGGCGTTGCGGGGCAGCTCCCATGCCGCGCAGGCCACCCCCGGCAGCTGGGCCGGCGCACTCCAGCTCTCGTACCTCAGCCAGGCCGCGAACGGCACCAGCGGGCTGAACTCCGCGAACGGGTAGAGCTGGTGGTCGAGCGCGGCGGTGGCGGCGGACCGGACCCGGTCGAGCAGTTCGGCGAAGCCCGGCGCGCCCGACACGTCCACCCGCACCAGCAGCGACTGCACGAAGCAGCCGACCGCCCGCTCCGCCTCCGGCCTGGTCCGGCCGGGCACCGGCGTCATGAGGACGAGGTCCGGCTGTCCGCTGCGGGCGGCCAGCAGGCCGCTCCAGACCGCCGCCACCGCCAGGAACGGCGTGGCCCCCAGCTCCGCCGCCCGGGCCCGCAGCGCGTCCGCCGCCTCCGGGGGCACCGTGAACGCGTGGGCGGCGCTCAGCACCACCTCGGTGTGCCGGCGCCCCGGGAAGGGGTCGATCGCGGCGGGCGCGTCCGCGAGCGCCGCCGCGAAGTGCGTCCGGGACGCCGGCCAGTGGGCGTTCGACCACTCCACCAGCTCGCGGTACTCCGGGCCGGGCCGGGCGGCCGGCACCCGGCGCCCGTGGCGCAGCGCCGAGTACGCCACCCCCAGCTCGCGCAGGAGCACGCCCAGCGACCAGCCGTCGCTGACGAGGTGGTGGACGGCCAGCAGGACGACGTGGTCCTCCGGTCCGCGGCTCACCACGGCCAGCCTGGTCATCGGCCCCGCGGCGACGTCCGTCAGCCGGTCGCGCACGGCTACCAGCCGCGCCGACACCTCGTCGTCGCTCGCGCCGGGCGCCTCCACCAGCACCACGTCCGCGTGCGGTTCGTCGTCCAGGACGGCCCGCAGCACCCCCGGTTCGGCGCCGGGCACCGGGACGAACCTGGTCCGCAGCGCGGGATGGCGGCGGATCGCCTCGTGCAGGGCGTCGGCCAGGACGTCCGTCCGCAGGGCCTCCGTCACCCGGAACATCACCGCCACCGCGCCGACGTTGCGGCCCGGGGCCTCGGCCATCCAGCGCAGGAAGTTCTCCTGCTGGGAGGTGAGCGGCAGATCGTGCGGCTGTGCGCGCAGCGAGCGGAGGAAGTCCGACACCTCGGCCCCGGACCGCTCCACCGGCCCGGCCGCCGAGGCTTCGGCCCGCTCCAGCCAGGCAGCCTGGGCGCGGAGCGAGGGGCGCTCGAAGACCAGCGCCGTGCGCGCCGCCACGCCGAACTCGGCGGAGATCGCGGCGGCCAGCTGGACCGCGCGGAACGAGTCCCCGCCGAGGGCGAAGAACTCCTCCTCCACCGCCCGGACCGGCCGTCCCAGCACCGTCCGCCACAGGCCGGCCAGGGCGAGCTCCCGCTCCGTCTCCGGGGCCCTTCCCGTCACCGGGGCGGGCTCGTCGAACGCGGTCCGCAGCTCGTGCTTGACCACCTTGCCGCTCGGGTTGCGGGGCAGGGAGTCCACCACCAGGATGCGCACCGGCAGTTCGGGCCTGGCGAGCCGCTCGCTCAGGAACAGCCGCAGACCGTCCGGATCGATTCCGCCCGGCAGCGGGACCACCGCGGCGACCGGCACCTGGCCCATCACCGGATGCGGCAGACCGAGCGCGGCCGCGTCGGCGACCTGCGGGTGCTCGTGCAGCACGGCCTCGATCCGCAGCGTCGAGACCTTCAGCGCACCGGACTTGACGATGTCGCTCTCCCGGTCGACCAAATGGAGGAAACCGTCCCCGTCCAGCCTGCCGAGGTCGCCCATGCGCACCCAGCCGTCCCGGAAGACGGTGTTGGAGGCCGCCCCGGCGTATCCGCGCGGCGGCCCGGGCTGACGCAGCCAGATCTCGCCGGTCCCGCCGGGCGGTACCGGCTCCCCGGCCTCGTCCAGGATCCGCAGGTCGGCCGGGTCGGTCGGGCGGCCCACCGAGCCGGGGCGGCCGGGGTCCACGATCGCGGAGATCTGGGCGGGGGAGGCCTCGGCCGAGGTGTAGGTGTTGACGACCGTCGCCTTCGGCAGCGCGGCGCTCAGCCCGGCGGCGACGGCCGGCGGCAGCGCGGCGGCGGTGGAACCAACCAGCAGGACGCTGCCGAGGTCCCGGCGGCCGGCCGTCCCGGAGTTCAGCAGTTCCACCGCCATCGACGGCACCAGGAAGACCGTGCCCGCGCCGAACTCCTCGACCACCCGCCCGAATTCCTCCGCGTCGAAGCGCGGCAGGCAGATCGTCGTGGGCTGCGCGGTCAGCGCGTTCACCAGAACCGCCTGGGCGGCGTTGGTGCCGATCGGGAAGGCGTGCACCGCGTGCCGTGAGTGCGCGTACGGGCGGGGCCGGGGGTTGAGGACCAGGCCGGCGGTCAGGCTCGCGTGCGCGGCCCGGACGCCCTTCGGGGTGCCGGTCGTGCCGGAGGTCCCGATGATCTGGGCCAGGTCGCCGGGGGCGACCCGGTGCGGCGGCTCGATCCCGTCCGGGGCGCCGTCCGTCGGGTCGAGACCGTCGAGCCCGGCTTCCAAGCCGTCGAGCGCGAAGGTGGGCAGCGTGGTGCGCGGGCCGTTCCCGGCGACCGCCCAGCGCGCCCCGGCCGCCTCGACGAGCCGCTCCACATCGGCCGGGGCCAGGTCCTCGCGGATCACCAGCCCGGCCGCGCCCGCGTAGTGGGCGGCCAGGAACGCCACGGCGTACGCGTCCCACTCCCGGTTGGTGAACAGCAGCGCCACCGTGTCCCCGGGCCGCACGCCCGCCCGGGCCAGCCCGTGCGCGGCCCGCACCGCCCGCTCGCGCCACCGGCCGTAGGTGAGGCTCCCGCCGCCGGGCACGAGCAGCGCGGTGCGGTCGGGATGGAGCGCGGCCCGGTGGTCCAGGAGCGCCGGAAGCGTGAGCGGGACGGGGACGGGCTGGGCGCTGATGACGACTCCCGGGGGGCTTTCGGAGCGCGGCGGACCGATGCCGGAGGAAGATCGGCCGCTGATTGGTCCAGACCGTATCGGAACGGTGAACGCGCGCGCCAGATCCGTTCACAGTTCGTCACAACCCTTGGCGTGCGGGCCCGGAACGTTGCCCCACCGGGGTCAGGAGGGCGGCCCCGGCCGCTCCGGCCAGCCCGCCGTCAGGCGCACGCGCTCCTGCCACTGCCGCACCCCCGGCCCGTCCGGGTCACCCCGGCGGCAGAACTCCTCCAGCCGGGCGCACCGGGCGAGCATGGCGGCCCGGCGCCGCGGCCAGGGCGGCACCGGCTGCCCGTACGCGTCGAAGAGGTGGTGCAGGGCGCCCGCCCGGGCCGGGTGGTGCATGCGGACGATCCACTCGCACCAGGCCAGGTCCTCCACCGGCTCGCCGAGACGGGCGAACTCCCAGTCCAGCAGGCCGGTGACGGCGAAGGTCGCCGGGTCCAGCAGCAGGTTGTTGGGCCCGAAGTCCCCGTGCACCAGCACCGACCCCGGGGGCGCCGGACCGTCCCCGGCCACGCCGGGGTCGACGGCCCGGAGCCGTCGCAGCACCCGCCCGCAGGCGGCCAGGACCTGTGCGCCGTGCCCGGCGTCCAGCAGGTCCTGCGCGGGCACTCCGGGCAGGTGGCCGAGCGTGATGGCGCCCGGCTCGGTGCCGAGCACCGGGGGAACCGGCAGCAGCCCGTGCAGCAGGGTCAGCAGCCGGTGCTCGCGCCGGCGCCGCTCCTCGGCGTCCGGACCTTCGTAGCGTTTCACCACGACGGTGCCGTCGCCCGCGGTGCGGTTGGTCCAGCCGTGCGGGAGGGGCCGCAGCCCGGACGGGCCCTCGGTCACCCCCGCCACTCCTCGGCCAGCAGTCCGAGCACCATCTGGTCCACGAACTCCCCGTACGCCCAGGCGGCTTGGCGCAGCCGTCCCTCGACGGTGAAGCCGACGCCGGTGGCGGCCCGGAGCATCGGGGCGTTGTCCGCCAGCGTCTCCAGCTGCAGGCGCCGCAGGCCGAGCACCGGGAAGGCGTAGTCGCAGAGCACCCGCAGGACGTCCGGTGCGAGCCCGCGCCCCCGGTGTCCCGGCAGCAGGGCGAGGCCCACGTGGGCGCTGCGGTTGTGGGCGTCGATGCCCCACAGCAGCGCCTCGCCGGCCAGCTCCCCGGAGGCCGTCTCGACCACGGAGAAGCACGCCGCCTCGTCGGACGGCCCGGCGACCACGTACGGGGAGTCCGCGGAGCCCGGGGAGATGGGCCGCCAGGGGCGGGAGTCGGCCCGCGAGCGGGTCGCCACGTCGTCGTACAGCTCGGCCAGGAGCACCGGGAGGTCGGCGTCGTGACGGGCCCGGAGGGTGATGCGAGTGCCTTGTAACATGTCACATATTTACCACTGATGGGGCTGCCGTGACCAACGGGTTTTCCGGTGCCAGTCGGCTTTCCGGGGCCGACAACTTCTCCGGGGTCACGGCGCCGGGCCGACGGCCGGTCAGGTGGTCCGAGCGACGGGGACCGCCAACCCCCGTGCTCTCGGGGCGGGTTGATGCTCGTCACTCGACAGTGGCGTGCTCCCGCCCCGCGCGGTTCACCCGGACGGCACCGTGTGTTGACCCCCGAGGGGAACGCGGCTCGATTACAAGATTCGTATGAGAAACATCCACTACGGAGCCGGTGGAATCGCCGCCTCGGCCGCCTTGGCGGCCCTTCTCGTCTGCGCCCCGCGACAGGCGTCGGCGGCCCCCGGAATCCACACATTCGACTACAAGGGCGCGCCCGAGCAGTACGCGGTCCCCGACGGGATCTGCGAGTTGGTGGTGCGGGCCTCCGGCGGAGCGGGAGGGGACGCCGTCTACGGGTCGCCCGGCGGGAAGGGCGGTCAGGTCCGAGCCACGGTCCGGGTCACGAGCGGTCAGGTGCTGACCGTCGACGTGGGGCAGGCGGGCAGCGGAGGCGACCTCTCCGTCCCCGGCAGCATGGCCTACGGCGGGTACGGCGGTGGCGGCCAGGGCGGCTCCTACAACGCGGAGCACCGGCCCGGCAACGGCGCCATCGGTGCCGGCGGCGGAGGCGCCACCACCGTGACGACGGGTGGCAGCGCACTGATCATCGCGGGGGGCGGCGGCGGAGGCGCCGGCAGCTTCACCAACGACGGAACCGCGCGGGGCGGCGACGGCGGGCAGGCCGGAACCGACGGGGCCGACACCGGGCAGAGCGCGGCGGGCAAGGGCGGCAAGTCCGGCGGCAGCGGGGGAGCGGGTGGCGCGGGCGGAACCGCCACCACCGGGTCCGACCGCGACGGCTTCGCCGGCGGCAGCGCCACCGGCACCAAGGGCGGCGACGCGGCCATCAACGTCGGCGACCCCCACATGGGCACCGGCGGCGGAGGCGGCGGCGGGGCCCACGGGGGCGGCGCGGGCGGCTCCTCCACGGAGGGCACGCTCGACGGCGGCGGGGGAGGCGGCGGCTCCAGCCTCGGTCCGGCCTCCGCGGCCTTCACCACCGGAGCGCGCGGCGGCAACGGGGAGGTCGTGATCGAGGAGGTCGCCTGCGCCACCCCCTCGCCGTCCCCGTCCCCGTCCTCCACCGCGACCTCCTCGCCCACCCACTCGCCGTCACCGACGGCTTCTCCCACCCATTCGCCGTCCCCGACCTCCTCGCCCACCCACTCGCCGTCCCCGACCTCCTCGCCCACCCACTCGCCGTCACCGACGGCTTCGCCCACCCACTCGCAGTCCCCGACCACCGGCCCGAGCCACACGGCGTCCGGTGGCCCGTCGCCCACGGGTGGCCCGAGCCACCACCACTCGCCCGGTCCGGTGCCCGGCCACGGTGGGGGCCAGCTTCCCGAGACCGGGAGCAGCACACCGGCCCTCCTGATGAGTGCACTGCTCTGCGTGGGCGTCGGTGCCGCCGTGTTCCGTCTCGCCCGCCGGAACGGTCGCCGGCGCTCCTGACGGTGCTCCTGACGGCGGCGTGGCCCACGGAGCCCACCCGCTGCACGGGAAGTCGGCCGGTCCGACTTTCCGTGCGGCGGAAGCCCCTTGTGCTGATCGCGGTCCTCCGCGTCCGTCGCCTCAGGTCGCCGGGCCGAGGCCCTCCGGGAGGCGGTCAATACCTGTGGTCTCGTCGCGTGTGCGCCTCGCCCATCACGCCGTTCGCGTGGACCGGGCGGTGCAATGGTGGCAGTAGACGACATCGACCGGCCCGCCGGAGCGAGCCCGTGCCACGGCCCGCGCGCACGACACGGCGGACAGCACGCCGAGGGCGAGCAGCACCACGCCGACAGCGTGCCCGCCGAGCAGCGGTTTCGCGGCCAGGACGAGGAGCACCACCGCCGCCAGGAACCGCACGACACCCCGGCCCCGGAGCACGGGCCGGTACCGCTCGCGGAACACGGTGATCTCTGTCGTCTCCTCGCACCGAGGGCAGCCCGCCCCGTCGGCCCCGCCAACCTGCGTCGTTTCCAACAACAGCTCATCCGTCACACGGCAACCCTACGGCTTAGGTCCAGGGCGGCTCGACCCCGTCGCTCAAGTCGGGCCGTCGAACCGGATGTCACCTGCGGGGCCGGGCGACTGCCCTCGGCGGAGCTCGCCCCCGGCCGAGGCGGCCGGGCGGGCCTGTGCTGTGATGGGGGTCTGATCAGCCAAGGAGGACGTCGTGACCGTCGAGTCGCACAAGGACTGCGGTCCGGTGTACACCCTCAGCCCGGACGAGCCGGTGTTCGTGTCGAAGCGAGTGCGTCGCGGGCAGCCCGTCATGAGTGTCCACCTCGACGAGGACGGTGACTGGCAGGCGTTCTCGGGGACCGAGCCGCGCTGGTGGAAGGGCGGCCCCAGGCTGGTGCATGCCGCGCACCTGCTGGAGAGCGACCCCTCGATGGCCGCCCTGCCGGCGCTTCCGCTCAATCACTGGGCGACGCGTGAGGACGCGTCGTCGACGGCGTGGCAGGTCTTCCGGGGCTGACCGGGCCCCGCGGCGGTCCCGGAGCGGTCGCCCGGCCCGCGCCGGCGCGCCGACGGCCTGTGAGCGGACATCTGATCTCCCTGTCCGGTGTGACAGGTCGTATCTCGTTCGGGCTCGTCAGCGTAGAGTGGGCGGGTGTCAGCTGATCTTGGAGACCGACCGAAGCCCAAGCCGTTCGATGAGTGGCGGGACATCTATGACGTCCTTGAACAGGTGCGGCAGCGGCCCGGCATGTTCGTGCGCAACGGCTCGCTGGACGACTTGGGCCTGCTCTTCTCGGGGTACGGCCTCGCCCTGCGGATTCACGGGGTCGACGAGCGGTTCGATTTCGATCCGGTCGGCCCGTTCCAGCAGTGGCTGTGCTGGACGCGCGGTTGGCCGATGAGCCTCAGCTGGTACCAGTTCATCGAGCGGAACGCCGGCGCGGTTCCGCCGCTGGAGGCGTTCTTTCAGCTGCTTGACGAGTGGCGGGCGAGCGTGGCCGCCGAGAACTCGGCAGCAGCGGAAACGGCTTCCTGACAGGCCGTTGAACGGACACTGTCGGGGAAAGACGGTACCCGCGCCCGCGCGGTGGGCGACAGTGGATGCATGACCGCGAACCACGCCACCGTCCTCATCATCGGTGCCGGCCTCTCCGGCATCGGCGTCGCCTGCCGCCTGCGCCGGGAGCTTCCGGACCGGGACTTCGCGATCCTGGAGCGCCGCGACGGCATCGGCGGCACCTGGGACCTCTTCCGCTACCCCGGCGTCCGCTCGGACTCGGACATGTTCTCCTTCGGCTACGAGTTCCGCCCGTGGGACGGGCTCCAGGTGCTCGCCGACGGCGCGTCGATCCGCACCTACGTCGCGGCCACCGCCAGGGAGTACGGCGTCGACGAGTCGATCCACTACGGGCTCCGGGTCCTGGCCGCCGACTGGTCGGGCGAGCGGCAGCAGTGGACGGTGACCGCGCTGCACGAGGCGAGCGGCGAGCGGCAGACCTGGACCTGCTCGTTCCTCGTCACCTGCACCGGCTACTACGACTACGACCGGGGCCACCTGCCCGAGTTCCCCGGCGTCGGGCAGTTCGAGGGCGTGCGGATCCACCCGCAGCACTGGCCCCGGGACTTCGACTACGCGGGGAAGAAGGTCGTCGTCATCGGCAGCGGCGCCACGGCCGTGACCCTCGTTCCGGCGATGGCGGGCACGGCGGAGCACGTGACGATGCTGCAGCGCTCCCCGTCGTACGTCTTCTCGCTGCCGTCGACCGACCGGATCACCGCGTGGCAGCGGAAGGTCCTGGCGGCGCCCCTGGTCCACCGGATGACCCGCAGGCGCAACATCAGGCTGCAGCGCCTCCTCTTCAACGCCTCCCGGCGCTTCCCCCGGGCCGTGCGCGGGCTGCTGCTGGCGGGCGTGCGCCGCGGGGTCGGCAAGGGCTTCGACATGACCCACTTCAGCCCGAGGTACGACCCGTGGGACGAGCGGCTGTGCGCGGTACCGGACGGCGACCTCTTCAAGGTGCTCCGCGAGGGCAGGGCCTCCGTGGTCACGGACACCATCGAGACCTTCACCGCCACGGGCATCAGGCTCGCGTCCGGCCGGGAGCTGGCGGCGGACGTCGTGGTCACGGCCACCGGCCTGAACCTGCAGGCCCTCGGCGGCGCGTCGATCAGTGTCGACGGCGAGGTGCGCGGCCTGCACGACGTCTGCACGTACAAGAGCGTCATGCTGGAGGGCATCCCCAACCTGGCGTGGGTCTTCGGCTACACCAACGCCTCGTGGACCCTGAAGGTCGATGTCGCCGCGGCCTACCTGGTGCGGCTGCTGAAGCACATGGACGCCACCGGCCAAACCGTCGCCGTGCCCGTCGACCGTGCGGCCAACGCGACCGGGGACGGCGTCGTCGACGAGCTCTCGTCGGGTTACATCCGGCGCGCGAAGGACGCGATGCCGCGCCAGGGACGGGACTTCCCGTGGCGGATGGTCATGGACTACCGGCACGACCGGAAGGTCCTGCTCTCCGACCCGATCGAGGACGGCGTCCTCCGGTTCACCGGTGCCCCGGACGGCAGTTGATCCGCCACTGGGTTCCCGGGAGTCCCGGACGGGTGAGCCCCGGCGGACGGCGTACCGTCCACCGGGGCCCACCGGGTGTCACGCGAGCGGGACCTCCAACTGCCGGGCCAGGTCCGCGACCAGGGCGTCCAGCCAGCCCCGGACGGTGCCCCGGTCGAACAGGTCGGCGTCGTACTCGACCTGCCCCAGGTAGCCGTCGGCGTCCGGGGTGAGCGAGAACGCGCAGTCGGCGCGGGCGGAGTGGCCGGGGATGTCCTCGATCTCGGCGGTCAGGCCGGGGAGATCGAGGGCGATGGGCGGGGTGCTCTGCACGGCGAGCACGATCTGCGGGTACCCGACGGGCATGGGGACGCCGCGCTCCCGCAGCGGTTCGACCAGCAGGCCGAACGGCATCAGGGAGTGGTCGAGGGCGGAGGCGATCGCCTCGGCGGCGCGGTCCACCAGGCCCGCGAACCCGCTCTCGCCCCGGGTCGGCACCAGGATCGGCATGCTGCTGGTGAGCAGGCCGACCACCTGCTCGTCGACCGGCCGCCGGCGGTTGGCGTTGGAGAGCAGGATCAGCACCTCCGGCGCGCCGCTGAGCGAGCCGAGCAGCCGGGCGAAGGCGGCGACCACGACGGCCGAGGCGGTGGTGGAGCGCGCGGCGGCGTAGCGCCCGATCTCCTCGGCCACGGCTGCCGGGATCCGGAACTCGGCCGTCTCACCGTGCCCGGAGCGCCGTTCGGGACGGGGCCGGTCGGTGGGCACGTCCACCGAGAGCGAGGCGCCGCCGAGGGCCTTGGCCCAGTGGTCGGCGGCCGCCGCCATAGAGGCCCGGTTGACGACCGTCCGCTCCCAGCAGGCGTGGTCGGTCATCCGGCCGGCCTCTCCCGGCAGCGGCCCGCCCGTGCGGTAGAGCGCGCTCAGGTCGGCCAGCACGGTGGCCAGCGACCAGCCGTCGAGCGCGATGTGGTGGATGGTCAGCAGCAGCACCCACTCCTGCGCCGCCGGGCGCAGCAGTCGGGCGCGCAGCAGCGGGGGCGCCGTGAGGTCGAACGGGCGGCCGACCTCGGCCTCCAGGGCCGCGGCGAGGGCCGCGTCCCGTTCGGCGGGGGCGAGCCCGCGCAGGTCCTCGACCGGGACGTCCAGCGGGGTGTTCGGCAGCACCTGCTGGAGCCCCCCGAGCTCGGTGTCCACGAACCGGGTCCGCAGGCTCTCGTGCCGCTCGGTGACCGCCGTCAGCGCGGCGGCCAGCCGCCCGGGCTCCAGCGGCCCGCGCAGGGTGATCCGCTGGAGGATGTTCCACACCGCGGGGTCGGCCGCGTCGCCGTGGGCCTTGTGCAGCCGCCACTGGGTCACCCCGGCCGGTGCGGCGGACAGCGCCTCCCCGGCGCCGGTCAGGGTGGTCAGCAGCCGGTCGCGGTGGGCCCGGACGAGGCCGGTGACCTCCTCGTCCATCGCGCCGGCGGGGGCCAGGTAGCCGAGCCGCTCGCCGGTGGTGCGCAGCACGATCTCGCGTTCGTCGAGCAGGCGCAGCAGCCGCGCCCAGCCGTCCTCCGCCGTGCTCGCCACGTCCTCTCCTCGAACGTCCTCCGCCGTGCTCACAGCGTCCCCTCCTCGAAGGCCGGGGCGGGGTGCTGCTCGGCGGCCGGCTCGTGGGCGGCCATCGCGCGGACGGTCGGGCGGCGGAAGAAGTCCAGCACGCCGATCCGCAGCCCGGTCTCCTCGCGGACCCGGTTCAGCAGCCGGGTGGCGGCCAGTGAGTGCCCGCCCAGGTCGAAGAAGGAGGTCTCCACCCCGACGGGGCGGCCGAGCTCCTCCTCCCAGAGCCGCTGTACGGTCCGTTCCAGCTCGGTGGCCGGCGCGGCCTGGGGCTCGTCCGCGCCGAGCGGGCGCGGCTCCGGCAGGGCGGATGTGTCGAGCTTGCCGTGCGCGTTGAACGGCAGGGCGTCGACGGTGGCCCAGAGCCCGGGCACCATGTAGTCGGGCAGCAGGTCGGCCAGCCGGTCGGCGACCCGGGGCAGGTCGGCGGGCGCGCATCCGACGTACCCGGCGAGCACCGTGCCCGCCGCGGTACGGCGCGCCGTCACGGCGGCGGCGTGCACGCCGGGAACGCCGCGCAGCACGGTCTCGATCTCGCCCGGTTCGACCCGGTAGCCGCGCACCTTGACCTGGCGGTCGGCCCGGCCGAGGTACTCCAGCCGGCCGTCCGGGCGCCAGCGGCCGAGGTCGCCGGTGCGGTAGCTCGGGCCGTCGGGGGTGTCGGTGAAGACGGCGGCGCTCTCCTCGTCGCGGCCGATGTAGCCGATGCCGACCTGGACGCCGAGGGCGTGGATCTCGCCGACCGCTCCGGCCGGCACCCGGCGTCCGGCGGGGTCGCGCAGCACGATCCGGCTGCCCGGGGTCGGGCGGCCGATCGGCGCGTACTCCGGGCCGTCCGGGTCGATCTCGCCGGCCGTCAGCGCGTGGGTCTCGGTCGGGCCGTAGTGGTTGATCAGCCGGCAGCCGGGGTTGCGGCTGAGGAAGGCCCGGAGTCCGGGAGTGACCAGTACCTGCTCGCCGCCCGAGATCAGCTCCCGCAGGTGCGGCACGGGCTCCTCGCCGAGCGCGTCGGCCAGGGCGGCCAGCGGCGTGTACGGCAGGTGGAGCCGCTCGGCGCGGGTGGAGCGGACCACGGCGGCCAGCGCCGTCACGTCGTAGCGGGTCTCCTCCTCGATCAGCAGCAGGGTGCCGCCGCCGGCCAGCGTGGTGAGGATCTCCTGGACGCTGACGTCGAAGCCGCAGGAGGCGTACTGGAGGGTGCGGGCCGCGGGGTGGTCGGCGACGTTCCAGGCCACGAAGTGGGCCAGGGCGAGGGAGTGCATCAGCACGCCCTTGGGGCGGCCGGTGGAGCCGGAGGTGTAGAGCAGGTAGGCGGGGGCCTGCGCCGAGGGGGCGGGCAGCGGGGGCAGTTCGGCGGCGTCGGCCGGTGCGGTGGCGGTGAGCACCGTCGGGACGGTCAGGCCGAGTTCCGCCGGGGCGTCGTCGGTGGTGGTGAGCAGGACGACCGGTGCGCTGTCCTCGACGATCAGCCGGCAGCGCTCGGGGCCCTGCAGCACGTCGACGGGTACGTGGACGGCGCCGAGGCGCAGGATGGCCAGCAGTCCGGCCACCAGGTCGACCGAGCGGGGCAGCAGGACGCCCACCCGGCTGCCCTCGCGGACGCCGGCCGCCAGCAGCCGGCCGGCCAGGTCGTCCGCCCGGGCCAGCAGCGTCCGGTAGTCCGTCCCGGTGCCGTCGGTGGCGACCACCGCGGTCTGCTCGGGCCGTCCGGCCGCGGTCGCGGCGATGGTGGCCAGCGGGTGCTCGGGTTCCCGGACGGCCGGGGGGCCGCACTCCAGGGCGGTGTCGGCCTCGGTGGCGGACACGGCGGTGAGTTCGGCGAGGGGGCGCTCCGGGTCGGCGACCGCGGCGGTGAGCAGCCGCTCGAAGGCGCCGAGCAGCCGGTCGACGGTGGCCCGGTCGAAGAGGGTGTCGGCGTACTCGACGTGGCAGCGGATGCCGTCGGGCAGGCTGGTCAGGAAGAGCGTCAGGTCGAAGGCGGAGCGGTCCGCGACGTGGTCCAGCGGACGGGCCGTCACTCCGGGCAGGTCCAGTTCGAAGACCATGTGGTTCTCGAACTCGACCATGACCTGGAACAGCGGGTTGCGGCTGGTGTCGCGCTGCGGGTTCAGCTCCTGCACCAGCACCTCGAAGGGCAGCTGCTGGTGCTCGTAGGCATCCAGTGCGGTGGAGCGGACCCGGCCGAGCGCCTCGGCGAAGGCCGGCTCACCGGAGAGGTCCAGGCGCAGCGCCAGGGTGTTGACGAAGAACCCGACCAGGTCCTCGGTGCCGTCGGCCCGGTTGGCCACCGGGGTGCCCAGCACGATCTCGTCCTGGCCGGCGTACCGCTGCAGGACGCCGGCGAAGCCGGTCAGCAGCACCATGAACAGGGTGGAGCGCTTGGACCGGGCCAACTCCCGCAGGCCGTCGGAGAGTTCGGCGGGCAGGTGGTGGACGAAGGAGCGGCCGCGGCCGTCCGGCACCGCCGGGCGCGGCCGGTCGGTGGGCAGGGACAGCACCGGCAGGTCGCCGCCGCCGAACACCTTGCGCCAGTGGGCGAGGCTCTCCTCGTACTCGCCGGCGGCCACCCGGGCCCGCTCGCGGGCGGCCTCGGTGGCCGGGCCGGTGGTGAGCACCGGGAGCCGGGCGGCCCGGTCCTCCCGGGCGGCCAGGTAGAGCTCGCCCAGCTCGCGGGTGATCACCACGGTGGACAGGGTGTCGATCACGATGTGGTGCATCGAGAGGACCAGGACCTGCCGGTCGGCGTCCCGCTCCAGCAGCAGGGCCCGGAACAGCGGGCCCTCGGCGAGGTCGAAGCGGTGGGCGCCCTCGGCGGCGACCAGGTCGGCCACCGGGTCCGGGCTGCCGCCGTCGGCCGTGATCCGCCGCAGCACCGGGCCGGCGGGCGGCGCCAGCACCTGCTGGAACGGTTCGCCGTCCTGCTCCCGGAAGACGGTGCGCAGCGCGACGTGGCGTTCGACCAGCCGGCGCAGCGCGGCGTCCAGGGCCTGCGGGTCGAGCGGGCCGTCCAGGGCGATCGCCTTGACCTCGTTGTACTGCCCGCCGTCGGGCAGCATCCGGTGCAGGAACCACATCCGCTGCTGGGCGTAGGACAGCGGCGCGCCGCGCAGGGTGTCCCGGCGCAGGACGTCGAGCTGGGGCAGGCCGGCCGCCACCAGGTCGGGGGAGAGCCCGAAGTCCACGAAGGCGGCGATCTCGTCGGCGCCGGCCGCCCGCAGCTCGGACAGCACCCCCTGGACGCTCTCCGGGGTGCCGATCAGCGCGCGGGAGGCGCAGTAGCGCTCGTACGCGCGCTCCAGCACGAACTCCAGGTCGTCCTCGCGGGCGCTCTTGAAGTCCAGGGTCAGGCCCAGGCTGTTGGCCATCTGCCCGAACAGCGAGAGCGAGGAGCGCAGGTAGTTGCAGAACGGCCGGTAGGCCTGCTCGCGGGCGGTGGCCAGGTCGGTGCCCAGGTAGGTGTGGACCAGCACGACCACCCGGCCGGCCTCCGGGTCGAGCCCGTGCTCGGCCCGGGTGCGCCGGTAGACCTCGATGTTCTCGGCGAGCTGGGAGATGTCCTGGGTCATCAGGTTGGTGATGACGCCGAGGTCGTGCCGGGCGGCCTCGCGGAAGCTGTCCGGGTTGCCCACGATCGCGGTGAACATGGGCGGCAGGTCCTGCAGGGGGCGCGGGTGCAGGGTCACCTCGATCGGCTCACCGTTGCCGTTGCGGCCCTGGTACGGCTCGCCGCGCCACAGCGCCCGGACGGTGTCGATCTGCCGGTGCATCAGCTCCTTGTGGCCGCCGTAGTTCTCGGGGAAGAACAGGAAGTCGTTGGGGTGCCAGCCGCTGGCGCAGCCCAATCCGACCCGGCCGCCGGACAGGTTGTCGACCACCGACCACTCCTCGGCCACCCGCACCGGGTGGTGCAGCGGCAGCACGGCGCAGCCCGCGTTCAGCCGGATCCGGCTGGTCTCCCGGGCCAGGGCGGCGGCCAGCACCGAGGGGTTGGGGAAGATGCCGCCGAAGGAGTGGAAGTGGCGCTCCGGCAGCCAGACCGAGTGGAAGTCGTGCCGGTCGGCGAAGCGGGCGCTCTCCAGGACGATGCGGTACTTCTCGTCCTCCGGGGAGTCCAGCGGGTAGTCGCCGAAGAAGTAGAGGCTGAAGTCCACCGGCCGCTGCGGGTCGCTGACCGGCTGGTACGGGATCGGCTCCGCCTGGCCGCGCACGGTCTCGGCGGGGACGGGGAGTTCGGCGGCGGGCCGGGGGGCCGGCAGCCGGACGCCGGGCGAGGCCGGGAAGAAGCCGCCGCGCCGCAGGTCGCGCAGCGACTCGCGGACCGCGTCGATCACGAACTCCAGGTCGCCGTCGGTGTGGGCGGTGGAGAGGAAGAAGTTGCGCCACTCCCACACGTAGACCCCGCGGGTCAGCAGGTGCGGGAAGAGCAGCTCCATGTCGGCCCGGGGCTCGAAGCGGAAGAGCGAGCCGAAGTGGGCCAGGCGCAGCGGGAACTCCTCCTCCTCGAAGAAGCCGTTCAGGGTGGCCGCCAGCTCGTCGGTGCGGGCGTTCAGCCGCTCCTGGAGGCCGGGGCCGGCCGCCTTGAGGTGGCGCAGCACCGCTCCCGCGGCGGTCATCGCCAGCGGGTGCTGGATGTAGGTGCCGCCGAAGAAGGTGGTGTCCTTGGGCGGGTAGCTGTCGTCCCCGTAGTCCCAGTGGCCGCCGTCGATCCCGTCCATGATGTCGGCCCGCCCGGCGATCGCGCCGATCGGGTAGCCGCCGCCCAGCACCTTGCCGTAGGTGGACATGTCGGGGGTGACGCCCCAGAAGCCCTCGGCGCCGCGCAGGTGGGGCCGGAAGCCGGTGAGCATCTGGTCGAAGACCAGCACGATGCCGAGCCGGGTGGTCAGTTCGCGCAGCGAGCGGACGAAGTCGGCGGGCTGGCGGCCGGGGTGGCGGCTCTGCACCGGCTCGACCAGGACGGCGGCGATCCGGTCGCCGTGCTCCTCGATGACCTTGAGGCTCTCCGGGTCGCCGTACCGCAGCACCAGCAGGTCGGCGACCGCGCTGCCGGGGATGCCGATGGACACCGGGACGGTCTCCCGGTCGGCGCCGCGGCCCAGCGTCCGGCCCAGGGTCTGGTCGGAGTGGCCGTGGTAGGAGCCCTCGAACATGACGATCTTGTCCCGGCCGGTGTGCGCGCGGGCCAGCCGGATCGCCCCGGCGTTCGCCTCGGTGCCGGAGTTGGCGAAGGCGACCCGCTCGGTGCCGGTCAGCTCGGCCAGCAGCTCGGCGGCCTCGCCGGTCTCCGGACCGCGCGGGCCCAGCCGCAGGCCCGAGGACAGGTGCTCGCGGACGGCCTCGGAGACGAACTCCGGGTCGTGGCCGAAGAGCAGGACGCCGAAGCCCATGGTGATGTCGACGTACGCGTTGCCGTCGACGTCCTCCAGCCGGGAGCCCCGGGCCCGCCGGGCGGCGAGCGGGTAGAGCATCTCCTTGGTGCCGGAGCGGAAGCCGACCACGGCACGGCTGTCCGCCAGGGTGCGGCGGTGGCGGCGGGTGATCGCCTTGGAGGCGGTGGTGCGGGCGGTGAAGCGGGCGACCAGCTCGTCCACGTGGGCGCGCTGCTGGTCGGTCAGGCCGCCGGAGGCCATGCCGGACTCGCGGGAGACGGTCACCCGGGGGCCGTGCACCTGCGGGGCGGCCGCCTCTGCGGCGGGGGCGGTGGGTGCGGGGGCGGCCGGTGCGGGGGCGGGCGCCTCGACGGCGGGCGTCGGGACCGGGGCGGTGACGGGTACGGCCGCCGCCGGGGGCAGGGCCGCGGGCACGGGCGCCGGGGGGAGTGCGGGGGCGCCGCCGGCCAGCAGGCCGAGCTGGTCGCGCATCAGGTCGGAGAACTGGCCGAGGAGCGCGAGCTGGCGCTCGATCAGGCCGGTGCCGTCGGTCACCGGCCGCAGCGCGGTGGGCACCGCCTGCGGGGCGGTGGGCGCGACGGGCACGGGCTGGGGAACCGGCACCGCGGCCGGTGCCTGGGCGGGCGGTGCCTGGACGGGCGGTGCCGGGTGGACGGCGGGTGCGCCCTGGGCCACCGGGGCGGCCTGGACGGCAACGGCAGCGGCATCGGGTGCGGCAGCGGGAACGGCGGCCGGAGCGGGCACGGGCTCGGGCTCCGCCACGGGCTCCGGCTCGGCGGCCGGCAGCAGCGTGGCCAGCACCGCCGGCTCCAGCCTGGAGGCGATCAGCCCGGCCAGCCGGGCCGGGGTGTCGGCCGCCTCGAAGAGTTCGCGCATCGACACCCGGACCCGGAACGCGCGCTCCAGGTCGCGGATCATGTTGATCATCGAGAGCGAGTCGGCGCCCAGGTCGAAGAACGGCTCGTCCGTCCCGACCGAGGCCTCGTCGTAGCCGAGCTGGCGGGCCGTCTGCTCGACGACCTGGCGCAGGACGGCCTGCTCGGCGAGCTCCTCGGGGCTCGGCGTCGGTGCGGCGGCCGGCGTCGCGGCCGGCGCGCTCTGCTGGGGTGGGTCCTGGTGCATGGCGGGGTCCTCGGTGGTGGGCCGGGCAGGGGCGGTGAACCAGTGGCGGCGGCGTTGGAAGACGGTGGTGGGCAGCGGGACGCGGCGGGCAGGCCCGTCCGGCCAGTCCCGGGCGGCGGCGAAGCGGGCCCAGTCGAGCGGCACGCCGTGCGACCACAGCGCGGCCGCGGCGGCGTCGAACTGCTGCTCCGGCGAGGCGCCGCGCCGGCCGCCGGCGACGAAGTGGCGGTGCGGCAGCTCCCGGCGGCCCATGCCGGTCAGCGTCGGGTGCGGGCCGAGCTCCAGGAACAGCTCGTGGTCCAGTCCGTCCAGCGCGGCGAGCACCTGGTCGAACCGGGCGGTCTCCCGGGTCTGCCGCAGGAAGTACTCGGGCGTCGGGACGGTCCCGGGGGCCAGCACCTCGCCGCCGAGGTTGCTGACCAGCGGGACGGCCAGCGGCCGCAGGCGCAGCCGGGCCAGCTGGTCGCGGAACGGGTCGAGCATCGGGTCGAGCAAGCGGGAGTGGAACGCCCGGTCGGCGGCCAGGCGTTCGGTGGTCACCCCGTCGGCGGCCAGTACGGCCTCGGCGGCGGCGATCTCGCGCGGCGGGCCGGCCAGCACGCACTGGCCCTTGCCGTTGACCACGGCCAGGTCCACCCCGGGCAGCCAGTCGCCGAGCCCGGCCAGCCGGTCCGGGCCGGCCGAGACCACCGTCATGGCGCCCGGTTCGGTCAGCCGGTGCATCAGCCGGCCGCGCAGCGCCGTCAGGAACATCCCGTCGGCCAGGTCGAGCGCGCCGGCCGCGTGGAAGGCCGCGTACTCCCCGGCGCTGTGCCCGGCGACCGCGGCGGGACGCACGCCGAGCTCCTGCCAGAGCCGCAGGGTGGCCGCCTGGAGGGCGAACAGCGCGGGCTGCGCCGCCTCGGTGGTCCAGGCGTCCTCGGTGCCCTGCGCGGCGGGGTCGAGCAGCAGCGGTAGCAGCGGCTCGTCCCAGGCCTCGCGGTGCAGCCGGTCGCACTCCTCCAGGACGGCGCGGAAGACCGGGAAGGCCGCGTGCAGTTCGGCGGCCATGCCCCGGTACTGGGAGCCCTGGCCGGTGAAGAGCAGCACCGGGCGGACCTCGCCGCGCCCGGTCTCGCGGTGGGCCGCGCCGGCGGTGGGCCGGCCCGCCAGGAAGGCGTCCAGTCCCTTGCGCAGGGCGGCCGGGTCGGGGCCGGCGACGGCCAGCCGGTGGCGCAGCGCGCGCCGGCCGGCGCCGAGGGTGAGCGGCAGGTCGCCGGGGGCGAGGGCGGGTTCGGCGTCCAGCCGGTCGCGGAGCAGTCCGGCCAGCTCGGTGAGGCCCTGGGCGGTGCGGGCCGACAGCGGCAGCACGGTCGGGGCAGGCCGCGGCGCGGGCACCGCGGCGGCGGCCGGGGCCTGCTCCAGCACCAGGTGGGCGTTGGTGCCGCCGACGCCCAGGGCGCTGACCCCGGCCCGGCGCGGGGTGGGGCCGTCCGGCCAGTCCCGGCGCTCGGCGGCGAGCCGGAACGGGCTGCCGGCCAGCTCCAGCGCGGGGTTGGGGCTGGTGAAGTTCACCAGCGGCGGGACGGTGCCGTGCCGCAGCACCAGCAGCGCCTTGATCAGGCCCGCCATTCCGGCGCAGGTGTCCAGGTGGCCGATGTTGGGCTTGACCGAGCCGAGCGAGCAGAACCCGGCGGCCTCGGTCCGGGCCCGGAACGCCTGGGCCAGCGCCCGGAACTCGATCGGGTCGCCGAGCGGGGTGCCGGTGCCGTGGGCCTCGATGTAGCCGATGCTCTCGGCCGGTACGCCCGCGAGGTCCAGGGCCCGGCCGACCACGGCCGCCTGCCCGTCCACGCTGGGCGCGGTGTAGCCGACCTTCCGGCCGCCGTCGTTGTTGACGGCCGAGCCGAGGATCACCCCGTGCACGGTGTCGCCGTCGGCGAGCGCCCGGTCGAGGCGCTTGAGCAGGACGGCGGCGACGCCGTTGCCGCCGACGGTGCCGCCCGCCTCGGCGTCGAAGGCCCGGCAGGCGCCGTCGGGGGAGAGGATCGACCCCTCCTCGTAGCGGTAGCCGGCGGCCTGCGGGATGTGCAGGGCGGCGGCCCCGGCGAGGGCGAGCTCGCAGTCGCCCGCCAGCAGGGACTGCACGGCCAGGTGCACCGCGACCAGCGAGGTGGAGCAGGCCGTCTGCACGCCGATCGCCGGTCCGGTGAGGCCCAGCCGGTAGGCGACCCGGGTGGCGGCGAAGTCCGCCTGGTTGCCGATCGCGGTCTGCAGGGCGGCCACCGGTTCGGCCGGGTCGGCGGTGGCGGCCAGGGTGTGCTGGTAGTAGTTGCGCAGCGCGTACAGGGTCATCCCGGTGCCGGCGAAGACCCCGACCCGGCGCTCCGGGTCCGGCGCGTCGTAGCCGCCGTCCTCCAGGGCCTGGCGGCAGATCTCCAGCAGCAGGCGCTGCTGCGGGTCCATCAGCGCGGCCTCGGTGCCGCTGATGCCGAACGCCTCGGCGTCGAAACGGTCGACGTCGGTGAGCGCCCCGGTGACCGGGACGAAGTCGGGGTGGCGGTACTCCTCCGGGCGCAGTCCGGCGGCCGCCAGCTCCTCCTCGGTGAACCGGGTGGTGCTGCGGACGCCCTCGACGATGTTCCGCCAGTACTGCTCGGGGGTGTCGGCGCCCGGCAGGCGCAGCGCCAGGCCGACGATCGCCACCCGGCGGTCGTCGCCCGGCCCGGCGTCGGCGGCGGAGGCGGGGGAGCGGAGCGGAGCGGTGGGTGCGGCCGGTTCGGCGGCCAGGTGCTCGATCAGGGCGTCCACGGTGGGGTGGCGGAACAGCTCGGTGGGCGCCGGGGGCGTGGGCAGCACGGCGCCGAGCGCGCCGTGCACCCGCATCAACTGGAGGGAGCCGATGCCGAGTTCGGCGAGTGGGCGGCCCGGGTCCAGCGGGGTGTCCAGGACGGACTCGAAGGCGTCCAGGACGAGTCGGCGCAGCCCGGACGGTGCGGTCCGGCCGGCTGCTGCGGTGCCCGGTGCCGTGGTGGACGGTGCCGCGGTGCCCGGAGCCGTGGTGGACGGCGCCGGGGCGGCGGTGGTCACCGGGCGGGGCGCGGTGGCGCGCAGCCGGCGCCGGGCGGCGGGGGAGCTCGGGTCAGGACCGGCGTACCGGTGGCCCGGGGCGCCGGCCAGCAGCAGGGCGGCCAGTCGGCGCCCGTGGGCGGCGCTCAGCACGGCGATGCCCCGGCCGGTGGCGGCCTGCTCGTTCTCCGTGTCGCGGTTCATGCCGATCCCGCGCCACAGGCCCCAGGAGATCGTCCAGGCCGGGGTGCCGCTCTCCCGGCGCAGCCGCTCGACGGTGCTCTCCAGGTAGCGGTTGGCGGCGGCGTAGCCGGTGGAGCCGACCGCCTCCTGGAGGCCGATCATCGAGGAGAAGGCGACGAACTGTGCTCCGGGCCGTTCCTTGACCAGCTCGATGAGGTGGTCGGTCCCCTCGGCCTTGGTCCGGACGGCCTCCCGCCAGTCCTCGGTGCCGGTGTCGGCGAGGAGCGCGAGCCGGTAGCCGCCGGCCAGGTGGAGCACGCCGTCCAGCGGCGCCTGCCACTCCCGCTCGGCCTCGGCGACGGCCTCCGCCAATTGCTGATGGTTCGTCACATCTGCCTGGCGGTAGGAGACCTGACCGCCCTGGGCGGCCAGTCGGCGCAGTGCGGCCCGGCGTTCGGCCGCCTCGGCGGTCGGGGCGTCCAGGTCGCTGCGGCCGACGATCAGTAGTCGGGAGCCGTACTCGCGCAGCAGCCCGGGCAGCAGCTCGGCGGCTATCCCGCCGAGGCCGCCGGTGACGAGGTAGCGGGCGCCGGGGGTGAGCAGCGAGCAGCCCGCCCCGGCCGGCCCGGAGGCGGCCTCGGCCGTCTCCAGCCGGGGGACCCAGGGGCGGCCGGCGCGCCAGGCGGATTCGGGTTCGGGCCGGGGATCGGTGAGCAGGGCGAGCAGGGCGGCGGCCTGGTCCGCGGCCGGTGCCTCGCCCGGCAGGTCGAGGTGCCGGGCGGCGGGCGCCAGTTGTTCGGCGCGCGCCCCGGCGGTCAGCGCCGCGGTCAACGCGGCCGTGGGCCTGGGGAGTTCTCCGGGGAGTACGGCGTGCAGCCCGGCGCTGACCGAGACCAGCTCGCGGAGCGGCGGCCGGGCCGGGAGCGCCCGGAGCAGGGCGAGCAGCGACTCGTCCGGCCGGGCGGGTCCGTCGGCCGTCGCGCTCCAGAGGTAGACCAGCCGGTCGGCCGTCCGGTCCCCGAGGGCCCGCAGCCAGTCCTCGGGGTCGGTGGTCGGCGACCGGTCCACCACCAGGGCGTTCGGCAGGGCGGCGGCCAGGGCCTCGGTGAGGGTGCCGGGGCCGGACGGGCCGAGCAGCAGGATCGTTTCGTCCGCCAGCGGAGCGGCCACGGCCTCCGTAACCGGGCGGGGCTCCCAGCCGAGCCGCCGCACGCAGTCCGGCAGCGTCCGGGAGTTGGCCTCGGCCAGGTCCAGCGCCACGACGTGGTCGTCGAGTTCACCGTCCAGCAGCCGCTGGCGCAGCGCAGTGCGCTGGATCTTGCCGCTGGTGGTGCGGGGGAAATCGGCCGCCGGGACGGGGAGCACCAGGGCGGGCGCGGGCTGTCGGCGGGCCGCCAGCAGCTGCCGCACCTCGGCGGCGACGGGCGGCGCGGGGGCCTGCGGGTCGCTCTGGACGTAGGCGATCACCAGCTGCTCGGTGCCGGTGCGTTCGTCCGGTACCCCGAAGGCCGCGACGTGGCCGGAGCGCACCCCCGCCACAGAGGCCACCACGTCCTCCAGCTCGTGGCAGAAGTAGTGCACGCCGTTGACGATGATGATCTCCTTGCGACGGCCGGTGAGCACCACCTCGCCGTCGGTCAGGAAGGCGAGGTCCCCGGTGTCGAACCAGTCGTCGCCGACGAAGGCCTCCTGGTTGGCGGCCGGGTTGTTCAGGTACCCCGGCGTCACCCGGCCGGAGCGGACCTGGAGCCGGCCGACCCAGTGCTCGGGCAGCGCCCGCCCGTTGTCGTCGGCGACCCGCATCCGGGTGCCGGGCGCGGGCCGTCCCATGCTGAGGAAGCCGGTGCCGCGCTCGGCCGAGTCCGGGTCGGCGGGCTCCAGCCGGCCGCTGAGCGAGTCGGTGCGCACCAGCCGGCGGGAGCCGTCCTCGTGGTAGCGCTTGTAGGTGATCACCGTGCAGGTCTCGGCCATGCCCCAGCCCAGCAGCAGGTGCTCGGGGCGGACGCCGAACGGGGCGGTGGCGGCCAGGAACTCGTCCAGCACCGCCTCGGTGCACTGCTCGCCGGCGTTGATCAGCGACTTGACCGCGGACAGGTCCCAATGGCGTCCGGGCCCGGCGGCCCGGACGGCCTCGGCGACCAGCCGGTAGCCGAAGTTGGGCGACCAGGAGTGTGCGCCCCGGTAGCGCTCCAGCGCGTCCAGCCAGACCAGCGGGTCGGCGAGGACGAGTTCGGTGGGCACCTGCACCTGGTCGGCGGCCAGCACCACGTCGCGCAGGTGGAACATCAGCAGTCCGGCGACGTGGTCCAGAGGCAGCCAGTTGACCGTGGTGTCGGCCGGGTCGCAGCCGTTCGCGACGGCTCCGGCGGTGTACTCCAGGATGCCGCGGTGGGTGATCTGCACCGCCTTGGACCGCCCGGTGCTGCCGGAGGACAGTTGGAGGATCGCGACGTCGCCGGGGGCGGGGGCGTGTTCGGCGGCCGCCGGCCGGTCGCCGTCGACGGGCCGGTCGACGGGTCGGTCGACGGCGATCACCCGCAGGCCCGGCGCCGGGTACAGCTCCCCGAGCCGCTCCAGGCCGTCCACCGCAGGCCCGCAGGCGAGCACCGGCGGCTCCTCCAGGGTCTGCCAGGCGTGCCAGAGCTTCTCCAGGACGGGGTTGCGCTCGTGGTAGTCCGGCGGGCGGGCCACCGTCACCGGCTGCACCCCGCCCAGCAGGCAGGCCCACAGGGTGGGGAAGTAGAGCTCCGGTTCCGGGACCTGGAGGATCACCCGGTCCCCGGCCCGCACTCCGGCGGAGGCCAGGGTGGCGAGGATCTCGCGCGATCGGGCGAGGAGTTGACGGTAGGTCAGCCGAGTTGCCTCGCCGCCCGCCCGGACCAGGTGCAGCCCCCGGTCGGGGTGCAGGGCGGCGGCGCGCAGCAGCGCCTCGGGCAGCGTCCGGGGCGCGTCCGGCGCGGGGGCGGGCAGTGGGGCGCCGACGGCCTCCGTCCCGGGGCCCGCGGGCGTGGCCGCCGGCTCCGCCGGGGCGGAGCCGGCCGTCGCCGACGCCTCCCCGAACGGCCGCCAGTGGTCGGTGAGTTCACGCAGGTGGCGGAGGGCGGGGCCGGGCGCGGCCGGGGCCCGGGTGAGTGCGGCGGCCAGGGCGGCGGCGTCGGGTTCGCCCTCGGGGGTGCGGACGATGCCGTCCAGGAGGTGCACCTCGGCGCTCGGGTCGGCGTCCAGCAGGGCCGCGGCGGCCCGGCGGCGCAGGGCCTCGGGATCGCCGTCGACGGCGGGCACCAGGTAGGCCAGCAGGCCTGGGCGGCCGTTCCCGCGCTCGACGGGCAGCAGTGCGCAGTCGGCGATCTCGGGGCGCAGCAGCAGTCGGGCTTCCAGGGTTCGCAGCCGGCCGTGGTCGGGACCGGTGGGGCTCATGACGTTCGGCACCTTTCGGATCGGTGCCGGGGCGCGGGTGTGGGCCGCCCCGGGTCAGGGAGGGGAGCGGAGACGGGTGGCGCTTACGGCGCGGGGGCGCCGGGGCGGTACGGGGGAAAGCTCGGTGTCGCGTACGGCGCGGGCGCCGGAGGGCGGTGCGAAGGAGCGGTGCCGCGTGCGGCGTGGGGGTGCCGCGGGGTGGTGCGTCGGGCCGGTGCCGCGTACGGCGCGGGACGCCGGGGTGGTGGCGGGGGCCGGTGGGCGGGCCGCTCAGCGGCGGCGGGTGCGGGCGACCAGGACGAGGAAGGCGAGCGCCAGCACGATCGGGACGGCGTGCGAGACGCCGACCACGGTCAGCGGGCTGACCACCGCCAGCAGTGAGCCGCTCAGCAGCATCCCGGTGCCCATGCCGACGTTCTCGGCGGACGCGAGGATGCCGAAGGCCTCGCCGCGCCGCTCGTCAGCGAGGGCCTGGATCCGGGTGGTGTAGGAGATCTCGGTGAAGCCGTCGCCGAGGCCGGCGCCGATCGCGACCAGCAGGAAGAGCGGGGTCGGGAGGTCGGTGAAGACCAGGATGAAGCAGGCGGACATCAGGCAGGTGCCCAGCGCGAAGCCGCGCTCGCCGGGCTCGATGCCCCGGCGCAGCATGAACCGGGAGACCAGTTGCTGGGCGCCGAGGTTGCCGATCGCCCAGGTGGCCCAGAAGGTGCCGAGCAGTGCGGCCGGGTTGTCGGGGGAGGACAGGTTGGCGAAGACCGGCAGGCTGATGTTGTGGGCGGCGGAGCCGAAGGCGTCCAGCAGTCGGATCCCCGCCATGGCGCCCACCACCGGAGCGGCCCGCAGGACGACCAGTGCCTGCCACCGGGGGCCGCGCTTCCCGGCCGCCGGCGCGGGTTCCTCCGGCCGGGCCGCGGGTTCCTCCGCCGGGGCGGCCCGGGTGGGCAGGGGCAGTCGGATCACCAGTGCCCCGAACAGGACGAAGCTGGCCGCGTCGATGAGCAGCGCGGCCCGGAATCCGGCCCAGGCCACCACCACGCCCGCGGAGGCGAAGCCGAGCACCATCGCCGTCGAACGGCAGCTCGCCATCAGGCTGTTGGCCCGGGCGCGGCGCTCGGCGCCGACCATCTCGGGGATGCTGGTCCGCAGCGCGACCGAGGCCACCGCGGCGGCGCCGCCGAGGACCAGGGCGAGCGGGTAGAGCACGGGGATGCGCATCGAGGCCGGGACGAGGGCGACGACGACCAGCGCCAGCGCCTGGGCGAGGGCGCAGCCCGTCATCAGCCGCCGTCGCTCCAGCCGGGCCACCAGTCGTCCGGCGACCAGCCCGCCGGCGAGGCCGCCGCCCAGTCGCAGGACCAGGTACCCGGCCGTGCCGAGGGCGTTGCCGGCCGCCTCGTAGGCGAACAGGCTCAGCGCGACCAGGTCGAGCTGGCTCCCGTACATGTTCAGGGCGTCGCCTGCGGCCAGCCGGTAGAAGACCCGGGGCAGCTTGCTCGTGGTCTGGTGCGTTGCTTCCAATGCAGTGTCCGGCACCGTGGTCCCCCCGGGCACGCCATATATGGCGGTTCAGTGTGACATTGCACCGCAACCTAGAGGGTGAACAGGTTCCAGATCAATGCTTAGATCATTTCCTGTCCAAAAGATCGCGCACTCGGCCGACTTACTGTCATCTTTCGCGCCACTCTGGCCAGTTGTTGGCGTACGGACAGACGGGTGGGATGGTCGACGCGGGGGTCAGCGGCGGCCGAAGAGCCGGCCGAACCAGCCCTTGCCCGCGCTGCCCCGGGTGGCGCAGTCGCAGCGGGCGGACGCGGGCACCCCGGCCAGGACCTGCTCCACGTGCATGCCGCACCCGGCGAAGGTCGGCTTCCCGCAGGTGCGGCAGGCGACTCGTCGGCACATCTCGTTCTCCGTTCTCCGGGCCCCCAGGGGTGGGGCCGTCCTGCCAATATACCCCACCCCGTATTCGTAATGTCGGATTCGTCCGGCCGCCGGGGCCGGAACGGCGGCAGGGTGAAACCGGTGCGCGGAGAACCGGCGTGCAGGGATCCGGTGCGCGGAGAAGGAGTGTGCCGAGAAGGGGCGCCGAGGAGGGGACGGTCAGGCCGTCCCGGGCCGGGCCTGCGGAATCGCGTAGGTCAGCGTGGCGCTGGCCACCAGGACGCCGTCGGCGTCCAGCAGCTCGGCCAGGACCACGCACAGCCGGCGCCCGAACTTGGCCGTCCTGGCGTGCACGCGCAGCGCCCCGGGGCGCGGCCGGTTGAGGAAGCTGATCTGCAGCGAGCTGGTCAGCGCCATCAGGGTGGGCCCGAGCCGGGCGTTGATCAGGAGGAACGCGGCCAGGTCGCACAGCCCGGCCTGCTCCGGGCCCGAGACGGTGCCGCCCGGGCGGGTGCGCAGCCGGTCGCCGTCCACCGCCATGGTCAGGGCGTGGCCGTCCACGTCGGTCACCCGGCAGGCGGCGTAGTCGGGGAACTGGTCGGTGATCAGCTCATTGAGCCGGTCGGGGCCCAGGAGGACGTCGACGGTGGCGACCGCCGTGTTCGAGTCGGTGGTCATGGGGGCCAGCGTAACCGTCGGCCCGGTGGTACGCCGGGGGCGGTCCAGGCCTGCTTCCGGCCAGCTTCGTTCTCCGTGGTCAACCGCCAAGATCCGTTACAGGAACGATAATTGCGCATGTCGTGCCGGTGTCACGGCGGCCGGAACCAGTCCCTCCGGCAGTGCCGGGTGGCCGAATCCGTTCGGCACGATTCGTGAGGGACCTTGTTCGGCCCAAAAAGCAGCACCTACGCTCCGAGGAAGTTCAGCGGAGCCGCCAAGCGCTCCGCCGGCCGCTGGGGGGCGGCGTCCTTTTCCTTGTGGTCGTCATCGAGAGCCTCGGTGGAAACCGCCCCGGCCGCTCCCGCCCGACCATGTCCTGCTTCGGATTCCTGCTTCAGAGACGGGGTGTTGTGCCATGGGGATTTCCATTCTGGACGACGAGGCGGTGGTGGTCCGCACGCCCGACGAGTTCCTCGCGATGCCGGAGGAGTACCGGGAGATCGCGATCCGCGGCATGGTGGTCAACACCGAGGGCGAGCTCTCCGGCGGCGACGACTACGTGCAGGTCTTCCTGCCGCTGGCCCCCGACGCGGAGGAGCGGCAGGTCTGCGCCGAGCGCGCCGCCGAGGAGTACGACCACTACAAGATCGGCAAGCGGGTCCTCGCCGAGATCGGCGTGGACACCGGCTACATGGAGAAGCAGACCCTGGCCGAGCGGAACCTGTTCCGGGCCCAGGAGTTCCACAACTGCACCACCTGGGCCGAGCGCGGGATCTTCTCCTACATCGGGGAGGAGACGGCCATGGTGATGATCTCCGAGTTCGCGCAGAGCAGCTACCGCCCCTGGGCCGACGCGGTGCGCACCATCATCCTCGACGAGAAGGTGCACATCGCCCACGGCGCCCGGGTGTGCCGCAACCTCGCCGCCACCGACGACGGCCGCGAGCAGCTCCAGCAGGCCCTGGACCGGCTGTGGCCGACCTTCATCCGGATCTTCGGCAGCCCGCGCTCCGAGCGCGCCAGGCTGGCCGTCCGCTTCGGCCTGCGACAGACCACCAACGGCGAGGCCTGCGACCTGTGGCGGGAGAAGGTCACCCCGCGCATCAAGAACCTGGGTCTGCGCCTCCCGGAGTAGCAGTCGCAGCAGCACGCCGATCCCGCGACTCCCGAGGAGCCCATCGCCATGGCAACACCCGTCACCATCGAACAGCGCCCGCTGAGCCGGCGCGAGGCCAAGGCGCGAACCGCCGAACTCCTCGCCGACCGGCCCGACCTGGCCGAACGCCTGCACCGGCTGCGCCGGCTGGGGCGCGAGGTCCGGTCCTGCGAGGTCCACCTCACCAACACCTGCAACATCCGCTGCAAGGGCTGCTGGTACTTCGAGGGCGGCTTCGACACGGCCGTCAAGGAACTCTCCGACCTGGACCGCATCCGGGCCTTCGCCCGCAAGCTGGCCGACGACGGCGTCAACCAGGCCACCCTGATCGGCGGCGAGCCCACCCTCGTCCCGCGCCGGGTCGAGGCCTTCGTCGAACAGCTGCCGTACATCACCATCTCCACCAACGGCCTGCGCCCGATGCCCAAGCAGGGCTTCGAGAAGATCGCCATCGCGGTCAGCATCTTCGGCGGCGGCCCGCTCGACGACGACCTGCGCGCGATCCGGGTCAACGGCTCCAAGTTCACCGGCCTGTTCGACACCGCGCTCAAGCACTACCGCGACGACCAGCGGGTGCTGTTCATCTACGCGCTCTCCGAGGCCGGGGTCGAGCACATCGAGCCCACCGTCCGGAAGATCGCCGAGAACGGCAACATCGTCACCTTCAACTTCTACAGCGAGCACGGCACCGAGACCCCGCTGAAGATCGCCAACGAGCAGCGGGTGCTGGACGAGGCGCAGCGGGTCAAGGACCTCTACCCGCACGCGGTGGTGAGCCACCCGTACTTCATCCGGACCCTGGTGACCGGCCGGACGCACTGGGGCGGCCGCTTCGGCTACGACGTCTGCCCCAGCCTCAGCGTCGACGCCCCCGAGCACGAGGACCGCGTCGCCAACGGCAACCCGGTCATCCCCGGCTTCAACGTCTGGGGCGCCGACTACGAGTCGCTCCAGTTCTGCTGCACCTCCGGCGACTGCGGCGGCTGCCGGGACAGCCAGGCCGTCTACAGCTGGCTGGTGGTCAGCGCCAACCGCTTCCTGGACGACGCGGCCCGGCTGGAGCAGTGGCTGGACATCGCCGAGAGCTACTGGCGCCAGTGGCACTGGGCCCCGTACCACGCGAGCAAGGCCGGCACCACGGCCTGAGCCCACCGCCCCCCGCGCGCCGTCCCCGGCCACCGCCCCCGCGGCACCGCCCGTACGTCCCCCGCACCGCCACCGCCGCCCCGCGCGGCCGAGGAGAGCCATGCCCGACACACTGGACCGCACCGCCATCGAGAACTTCGTCGTCGACGCCCTGGTCGACCTCGGCGTCGAACGCGAGGGCATCGTCGAGGACGCCGCCCTGGACGAGCTGGAGATCGACTCGCTCGACATGGTCGAGCTCAGCCAGTCCATCCGCAAGCAACTGGGCATCCCGGTGAAGCCCAAGGACTTCGACCGGCTGTACACCGTCGGCGAGGTGCTCGCCCTGTGCCGCCACAAGGCCGGGCTGGAGTGACGCCCCGGGCCGTCGTCACGGGCCTGGGCGCGGTGACCCCGCTGGGTGTGGGCGCCGACGAGCTGCACCGGCGCGCAGTGGCCGGCGAGAGCGGGCTCGCCGACGGGCTCGGGCTGTGCCGGGACTTCCGGCCCGCCGACCACCTGTCGCGCCAGCAGATCCGCCGCACCGACCGCTTCACCCAGCTCGCGCTCGTGGCCGCCGCCGAGGCCCTGGCCCAGGCCGGATGGACGGACGGCCCGCCGCCCTACCCCGCCGAGCGGGTCGCCTGCGTGGTCGGCTGCGCGCTCGGCGGGACGGCGAGCTTCGAGAGCCAGGCCGAGGTGCTCCGGCAGCAGGGCGGGGACTTCGTGTCCCCGCTCATGGTGCCCGCCATGATGGCCAACGCCGGGGCCTCGCAGATCGCCCAGCGGTACGGCTTCCGGGGCGAGGCGCTCTGCCTGGCCTCGGCCTGCAGCAGCGCGACCCAGGCGATCGGCACCGCCCTGCTGCTGCTCGCCGCCGGCGCCGCCGACGCGGTGGTGGTCGGCGGCGCCGAGGCCTCCACCTCCGACCTGGTGCGGGCCGCCTTCCGGACCGCCGGCGCGCTGTCCGAGAGCGGCCGCTCGGTGCCCTTCGACCGCGACCGGGACGGCCTGCTGATCGGCGAGGGCGCCGGAATCCTGGTGCTGGAGACGGCCGAGGGCGCCGCCGCCCGCGGCGCCACCGTGCTCGGCGAGGTGCTCGGCTACGGCGCCACCTGCGACGCCCACCACCTCACCGCCCCGGACCCGACCGGCGAGCCCGCGGCCCGCGCCGTCACCCTGGCGCTCGACGCGGCCGGGGTCACCCCCGGACAGCTCGGCTACCTCAACGCCCACGGCACCGGCACCGTCCTCAACGACCGCTCGGAGTGCGAGGCGCTGCGGCTGGCCCTCGGACCGGCCCTGGAAGGGATCCCGCTGTCCTCCACCAAGTCCTGCACCGGCCACCTCTTCGGCGCGGCCGGCGCGGTCGAGGCCATCGCCACCCTGCAGGCGCTGCGCCACGCCACCGCCCCGCCCACCGTCGGGCTGCGCGAGCCCGACGAGAAGCTCGGCCCGCTGAACCTGATCCACCGCGCCACCGCGCTCGCCGCCCCCACTCTGCCCGGCGGCCGCCGGGCGGGGCTCTCCACCTCCTTCGGGTTCGGCGGACACAACGCGGCCCTGGTGCTGGCGGCAGCCGACGCGATCGGTACGACGAAAGGCCAGGAGTGATGCTCGGCTTCCACGGACGCCGCTATCTGATCACCGGGGTGCTCAACCAGGACTCCATCGCCTGGCACACCGCCAGGGCGCTCCAGGAGGCGGGCGCGGAGGTCCTGCTCACCGGCTTCGGCCGGGCCCGGCGGATCACCGAGAAGGCGGCGGACGTCCTGCCCCGCCCCACCGAGGTGCTGGAACTGGACGTCACCCGGCCCGAGGACTTCGCCCGGCTGGTCAAGGAACTGGAGCAGCGCTGGGGCGGGGTCGACGGCGTGCTGCACGCCGTCGCCGCCGCCCGGCAGACGGCGCTGAGCGGCAACTTCCTCACCACCCCGCCCGAGGCCGCCGGACAGGCGCTGCACACCGCCGCCGTCTCCCTGCACTCGCTGACCACCGCGCTCGCCCCGCTGCTCACCGCCGACGGACGGCGCGGCAGCGTCGTCGGGCTGGACTTCGACGCCAGCGGCGCCTGGGCCGGCTACGACTGGATGGGCGTGAGCAAGGCGGCCCTCGGCGCGGTCTGCCGCTACCTGGCGATGTACCTCGGGCCGTCCGGTATCCGGGTCAACCTGGTGGCGGCCGGCCCGGTGGAGACCGTCGCCGGGCAGGCGATCAGCACCTTCGACCGGATCGCCGACCGCTGGCAGGCCGAGGCCCCGCTCGGCTGGGACCGCGGCGACCCGGCCGTGGTGGTCGGACCGGTGCTGTTCCTGCTCTCCGACCTCGCGGCCACCGTCAGCGGGGAGATCCTGCACGCCGACGGCGGGATGCACGCCGTCCGGATGGGCACCGGCCCGGCCTTCGCGGAAGGGGGCGCGGCATGACGGCCGCCATCGTGGGCGTGGGCGCGGCACTGCCCGAACGCGTCGTCCCCAACGCGTACTTCGAGCGGATCGGCGCCTCCCCGGAGTGGATCGTCAAACGGACCGGCATCGAGGAGCGCCGCTTCCTCGCGCCGGACGGCCGACTCGCCGACCTCGTGGTGGCCGCCGCCGAGCAGGCGCTGCGCAGCGCCGGGCGCACCGCCGCGAGCATCCGGCACGTCGTGGTCGCCACCATCACCCCCGACCGGGTCACCCCCGGGGTGTCGGTGGAGGTCGCCGCCCGGCTCGGGATGCCGCAGGCCACCGCCTTCGACCTGCACGCGGCCTGCGCCGGGTTCGTCTACGGCCTGGACCACGCCGCCGCGCTGATCGAGACCGGCCGGGCCGGGGCGGTGCTGGTCTGCGGTGCCGACGCGCTGACCCGGATCACCGACCACGAGGACCGCGGCACCGCGGTGCTGCTGGCCGACGGCGCCGGCGCCGCCGTGATCGCCGACGTGCCCGGCGCGCCCGAACCGTGCTTCTCGCTCGGCAGCGACGGCGAGCAGATCCCGCTGCTCTACGCCGACCGGGACGACCGCAAGCTGCGGATGGACGGCCGGGAGGTGTTCGACCACGCGGTGGAGAAGATGTCCGCCGCCACCCGGGAGGTGCTCGACCGGCGCGGCCTGACCTGCGAGGACCTCGACCTGTTCGTCGCCCACCAGGCCAACGCCCGGATCGTGCGCGCGGTCGGCAAGGAGGTGGGGCTGCCCCCGGAGCGGCTCTACCTGAACGTCCACCGGGTCGCCAACACCTCGGCGGCCTCGATCCCGCTGGGCCTCACCCACGCCCGCGAGGAGGGCCTGCTGGACGGCCCGAAACTGCTCGGCCTCGCCGCCTTCGGCGCGGGCATCACCTGGGGCGCCGGGGTGATCGGCTGGCGGCCGGGCGCCGGCGCCGACCGGGAGGCGCGGGCGTGAAGACCCCCCGGTTCCCCGTGATCGCCGAGATCGCCGCGCCCGACGGGGCCCGGCTCACCGTCCGGGCACTGGCCCGGCCCGAACCGGCCGCCCCGGTGGTGATCGTCCTGCCGGCGATGGGAACGGCCGCCCGGCACTACACCCCGCTGGTCCGCGCCCTGCACGCGGCCGGCCTGAGCGTGGCCACCTGCGACCTGCGCGGCCACGGCGAGAGCCGGCCGGTGCCGCGGCACGGGGTCGCCTTCGGCTTCCGCGAGCTGGTCGAGCACGATTTCGGGGCGGTGCTCGACGCCGTCGCCGGGGCGTTCCCGGGCGCGCCGCGCCTCCTGCTCGGGCACAGCCTGGGCGGGCAGCTGGGCCTGGTGCACTGCGGCGTCCTCCGGCCCCGGCTCGCCGGCGCGGTGCTGGTGGCCAGCGGATCGGCCTGGTACCGGACCTTCGGCCCGCGGGCGGGCCTGCGACGGCTGGCACTGAGCCAGTTCTCGGTCGTCGCCTCGGCGGTGGTCGGGTACTGGCCGGGCGAGCGGTTCGGCTTCGGCGGCCGCGAGTCGGCCCGGCTGATGCGGGACTGGGCGCGGCAGATGCGCACCGGCCGCTACCGGGTGCGCGGCGCGGTCACCGACTACGAACGGGCGCTGGCCAGGGTCGACCTGCCGGTGCTGGCCGTGGACGTGCAGGGCGACGAGCTCGCGCCGCCGCGGGCCGTCGACCACCTGTGCGCCAAGCTGCCGTCGGCCCGGGTGGAGCGCTGGAGCTACACCGCCGAACAGGCGGACGGCCGCCCGCTGGACCACTTCCGCTGGATCCGGCACAACCGCGGGCTGGTGGAGCGGATCGTGCCGTGGATGCTCGCCGCCGCCTCGGGCTCCGCCGATGCCGCCGCCGCGGGTGCCGCTTCGGGCTCCGGCGAGAGCGTCGGTGAGCGCACCGGCGAGAGCGCCGCGCCGCGCGGCGGCGTCCGACCGACCGTATGACGATGAGACCGAGCCCCGCCGCCCCGAGGAGCGCCCGCATGTCCGCCGTCCCCGACCCGTCCGACAGAAACGCCGACGCGCCGCACGGCGGCCCCGGCCGGCCGCCCGGCCTCCCGGGCGACCCGCACGGCATTCCCGACCTGCTCACCGCGACCGCCGCGCGCTGCCCGGAGCACCCCGTCCTGCGGCTCGACGAGGAGGTGCTGAGCTTCGCCGACCTGGACGCGCTCAGCGCCCGGGCCGCGCACTGGCTGGCCGGGCTCGGTGTCGCGCCCGGCGACCGGGTCGCCGTGCTGCTGCCCAACGTGCCGCAGTTCGCGGTGCTGTACTACGGCATCCTGCGCGCCGGCGCGGTGGTCGTCCCGATGAACCCGCTGCTCAAGGCCCGGGAGATCGAGCACTGCCTCGCCGACGCCGGGGCGGCCGTGCTGCTCGCCTGGCACGCGGGCACCGACCAGGCGGTCGAGGGCGCGCGGCGCACCGGCACCCTGCTGGTCCCGGTCGAGCCCTCCGCGCTCGCCGCGACGCTCGCGGAACAGCCGGACGGCCCGCCGCGGACCGCGGGACGCGGGGGAGAGGACACCGCGGTCATCCTCTACACCTCCGGCACCACCGGGGCGCCCAAGGGCGCCGAACTGACCCACCGCAACATCGTGGCCAACGTCCGGGCCGGCGTCCAGGTGCTGGGGATGGTCGAGCGGGACGTGATCTTCGGCGGGCTGCCGCTGTTCCACTCCTTCGGCCAGGTGATCGGCCTCAACTGCGCGGTGGCCGTCGGGGCCTGCATGACCCTGGTACGGCGCTTCGACCCGCAGGGCGCGCTCTCGGTGATCCAGCGCGACCGGGTGAGCGTCTTCCTCGGCGTCCCCACCATGTACACCCTGATGCTGACCCACCCGCAGCGCGCCGGGTACGACGTCTCCTCGCTGCGGGTGTGCCTGGGCGGCGGCGCGTCGATGCCGCCGGAGGTGCTGCGCGGCTTCGAGACCGACTTCGACTGCGTGGTGCTGGAGGGCTACGGGCTGTCCGAGTCCTCGCCGCTGGCCTGCGCCAACCGGAGCGACCGCGAGCGGATCGCGGGCACCATCGGCATCCCGATCGAGGGCGTGCGGATGCGCATCGTCGACGAGTCGGGCACCGAGGTGCCGGACGGCACGGTCGGCGAGGTGGTGATCCGGGGCCACAACGTGATGAAGGGCTACTGGCGCCGCCCCGACACCACCGCGCAGACCGTCCGGGACGGCTGGCTGCACACCGGGGACCTCGGCACCCGCGACGAGCGGGGCGACTTCCGGATCGTCGACCGCCGCAAGGACGTCGTGATCCGCGGCGGCTTCAACGTCTACCCGCGGGAGGTGGAGGACGTGCTGTACGAGCACCCGGCGGTCGCCGAGGCCACGGTGATCGGCGTCCCCCACCCCACGCTCGGCCAGGAGGTGGCCGCCGCCGTGGTCCTGCGCGCGGGTGCCTCGGCTACCCCGGAGGAGATCCGCGGCTTCGTCCGGGAGCGGGTGGCGCCGTACAAGTACCCGCGGCTGGTCTGGACGGTCGACGCGCTGCCCAAGGGGCCGACCGGGAAGATCCTCAAGCGCGAGGTCGTCGTGCCCGAGGAGGAGTCGGGCCGGCTCAAGAGCTGAGTCGGCTCAAGAGCCGAGCGGGCCCGGGAGTTGGGCGGGCGCGGGAGCCGAACGGGCCCCGGCGCCGGACGGACCCCGGCGGGCCGGGCGGCCCGGTCGGGCCGCCCGGGGTGGTCAGACCACCCGCCGCATCCAGCCGTGGACGTCCTCGGCGCGCCCGTACTGGATGTCCAGCATGTGCTCGCGGATCGCGACGGTCTGCTTGCCGGGCGAGCCGGTGCCGACGGTGAACTCGTAGCCCGCGCCCTTGAATCCGACGATCGGGGTGACCACCGCGGCCGTCCCGGCGGCGAACACCTCGGTGATCGTGCCGTCGGCGGCACCGGCCCGCAGCTCGGAGAGGGTGATCGAGCGCTCCACCGGGGTCAGCCCGAACTCGCCCGCCAGCGCCAGGATCGAGTCCCGGGTGACCCCGTCGAGGATGTTGCCCAGCGCGGGGGTGACCAGCTCGCCGGCCGAGGTGACCAGGCACAGGTTCATCGTGCCGGACTCCTCCAGGTCGCCCTCGCCGCCGGTGTCGTCCAGGAACAGCACCTGGTCGCAGCCGTGCTTGCGGGACTCCAACTGCGCGGCCAGGCTGGAGGCGTAGTTGCCGCCGCACTTGGCGGCGCCGGTGCCGCCCCGCCCGGCGCGGGTGTAGTTGCTGCTGACCCAGAGCGTGATGCCGGTGACGCCGCCGGGGAAGTACGGGCCGGCCGGGCTGGCGATGACCGAGTAGGCGATCTGCTCGGCGGGCCGGACGCCGAGGAAGGCCTCCGAGGCGAACATGAACGGCCGCAGGTAGAGGCTCTTCTCGTCGGCGGAGTCCGGCACCCACGCCTCGTCCGCGCGGACCAGTTCCCCGACGCTGTCGAGGAAGTCCTCCTCAGGCAGCACCGGCAGGGCGAGCCGCTCGGCGGAGCGGGCGAAGCGGCGGGCGTTGAACTCCGGGCGGAACAGCCAGACGCTGCCGTCGGCGTGGCGGTAGGCCTTGAGCCCCTCGAAGATCTCCTGGGCGTAGTGCAGCACGGCGGCGCTCGGGTGCATCGAGTACGGCACCAGCGCGGTGACCTTGCGGTCGTGCCAGCCCTCGGCGGGCGTCCAGGTGGCCGTGGCCATGTGGTCGGTGAAGAATTTGCCGAACCCCGGTGCGGCGAGGATGGTGCGTCGCTCCTCCTCGGGGACGGGATCGGTCGTCCGGAACAGAGGGAATGCGCGACTCATCGTCAACTCCTCGACACCACTGTGGAATCTGTGCGAACCGGCGCCAATGACCGGCGCCATACCCGTCATGCTAACGGTCGTCAGCCGGACGTGATACGCCGCGACCCGGCCGAGCCTCGATCCGACGGCTCCCGCGGGGGCCGGCGGATCGCGGGATTCCGGAGTTCCCGGCCTACCGGTGGCCGGTGCGGAGGTCGCCGACCAGGCCGTCGAGGGCGGTGCGCAGGGCCCCGGAGTTGGCCTCGTCGAACCAGCTGGTGCGGATGCGCTCGTTGCTCCCGCCCGGGGTCTCGTGCTCGGCCGCGAGGCGCTCCAGCGAGCGGGTCCCGTCGCCGAGCGAGCGGCCGACGTCCTGGTAGATGCCGCGGACGAAGCGGTCGGCGTCCCCGGCGGGAATGCCCTGGTCGACGGCCCAGGAGACGAGCGTGGTGAGGAACGCGTAGTGGGTGGTCTGGGTCGAGGTCAGTGCGGACAGGACGCTGAGCGCGACCTCGTCCGCGACCGGGAGCGCCCCGCCCAACCGCTCGAACAAGGCGTCCGCGTCGGGGTGCGAGGGGTGGACCACGGTGAGGCAGCGGCGCTCGCGCACGGTGGGCAGCGGGATGGCGTGGGTCACCGCTGCGTCGGTGGCCAGCACCCGGCGCAGCTCCCCGGTGCCGACGCCGGGCACCACATTGACCACGACCCGGTCGTCGGGCACGTGCAGGCCGGTCAGAGCCTCGCGCCAGTCCTGGCGGCGCAGGGCGATGATCACCAGCTCGGAGCCGTCCACCACCTCCTGGTTGCCGGCGCACACCCGTACGTCCTCGTACCGCTCGGCCAGCTCGGCCGCGGTCCGCGCGCCCCGCGGCGAGAGCAGGACCTCCGGCCCCGGGTCGTCCCCGTGGCGCAGGCCCGTCACGATGGCCCGGCCGATCTCGCCCACTCCGATGATGCCGACGCGCTTCACGGTCACTGCCTCCGGTGTGCGTGGTGGTCGCACGGGCAGCTCGTGCTGCCCGTCGCGATCTTCTCCGCAGTAGTGTGACCACCGCGGCGCCCCGCGACACGCCGCCGCCGGCCCGGGCGCGAACCGACCCGGCACGCTCCGCCGGAACTCCCGCGCGCGGCCGGTTCTTCGACGACCGGCGGCACACCGCACCGTCCGAGGTGTCATCGACACGCGCGGTGACGGGTAGACCGTACGGGTGAACACCTTCGGCAGGACCAAGGCCATGAACGCCGTCGAGGACTCCTCCCGCAGCCCGGGCCGTGCCCGCGCGCGGGGCGGGCGCACCGTCAAGGTGCTGGCGCCCGACCGGATCGGCGGGTCCCTCCCACCCGGGGGAGGCGGCCGCGACTCCCCGAGGACCTCGATCCGCGCCCCGCGTGCGAGCGTGCGCGCCGCCGCCTTCGCGTCCGGCACCGGGACCGCGTCCGGTGCCGGTGCCGGTGCCGGTGGCGAGGCCGGGGTGGGTCCGGCATGACGCCTCCGAGCGAAACCTCTCCCCTCGTCATGGTCCGCACCGCTGTCCTCCCGCCCTGCCGACGCTGCGGAATCCCGGCCCTCCTGACCGCCCGTTATCCGCACTCCTGGCCGAATCAGGCCGGGAAGCAGGTGACCGGCTTCAAGGAGACCGCTCTCTGCCCCGCCTGCGACGAGGGCGACCCGGCGGCGACCGGCCTCCTCACCCTCCTCGGCGCCCCGGTCCCCGGCCGCCTCGCCGAACTCTGGGCACTCGTCCACCAGTGGGTGAGCGCCGTCCGCCACCGCACGCCCGACCTGGCGGACCTGGAGGACGAGGCCGCCCGGTTCAGATCCGGGGAGCTCTGAACGCGCTGGGCCGAACGGTGGTCCGCCCGCGTCGATGGACGTGGTGCGGAACGCCGTCGAAACCGGATGCCGCCGTACGGAAACTCGAACAGCGGTGCGGATTCACCCGTGTGCGCAGCGTGGTGTGCTGCCCGGACGGGGGTGTGGGCAGGGTGGTTCCAGCCCCCTCTCACCTCGCTGAAAGGCAGGAACCATGGGCATATCGCTGTCCCGCCGTTCGATCTCCTCCGCCGCCGTGGTGGCGCTCGCGACCTGTGCGGTCGCCGCCACCGCGCCGCCCGCGTCGGCCGCCCAGGACGGCGGCAGGCCGGGCGGCGGCGGGAGGCCGACGGTGGTCCTGGTGCACGGCGCGTTCGCGGACGCCTCCGGGTGGAACGACGTCGCCACGCGCCTCATGGACGACGGATTCACCGTCCTCGCCCCGCCCAACGAGCTGCGCGGTCTGACCGAGGACGCCGCCTACGTGGCCAGTCTGCTCAAGAGCATCAGCGGCCCGATCGTGCTGGCCGGCCACTCCTACGGCGGAGCCGTCATCACCCAGGCCGCCGCCGGGAACCCGAACGTCAAGGCTCTGGTCTACGTGTCGGCGTTCGCGCCCGACGTGGGCGAGTCCCCGGCCGAACTGTCGACGAAGTTCGCGGGCAGTGACCTCGCCACCGCGCTCAACCCCGTCCCCTTCACGGGCACCGGCGGCGGCGGAGTCGACCTCTACATCCAGAACGAGAAGTTCCGCGCCGTCTTCGCCGCCGACCTGCCGGAGTCCCGCACCCGGCTGATGGCCGCCGAGCAGCGCCCCGTCTCCCAGGTCGGGTTCGCGGAGAAGGCCACCGCCGCCGCCTGGCGCGACATCCCGTCGTGGTTCGTCGTCTCCCGGCAGGACCGGGCCATCGCCCCCGACCTGGAGCGCTTCGAGTCCAGGCGCGCCAAGTCGCGCACGGTCGAGATCGACTCCTCGCACGTGTCGATGATGTCCCACCCCGACGACATCGTCCGCCAGATCCGCGAGGCCGCGGGCGCCGCGGGTGGCGCCGCCGGTGGCGCTGCCGCGGCCCCGACCGAGCTCGCGGCGACCGGCTCCCACGGGCAGGCCGTCGCCGCGGTCGGCGCGGTCGGCGCCGCCGCGCTGCTGTCCGGCTCGGTACTCACCCGGATCACCCGCCGGCGCGCCACCCGCTGAGCGGTCGGCCCGGCCGGGCCGACCAGGGGCCCCGTCCCCTGCCGACCGCGCCCGGCCGGGCCGTCCCGCGCGCGCCGACGGCGTGTCTCAGAGCGTCGGCCGTACGGCGGTGAAGTCGCGCAGGACGGCCCAGACGGCGGCGGGCTGCTCCTCCTGGGCGAAGTGCCCGGCGTCGGCGACCACCGCGGTGGTGAGTTCGCGGACGCCCGCGGCGCGGAAGCCCCGGGCGTAGGCCTCGATGTCGCCGCCCTCGCGGTCGCCGCGGACGTACAGCAGCGGTGTGTCGGCCGGGACGGCGGCGGCCTCGGCGTTGTCCCGGGCGTCCTGGGGGAAGGCGCGGTAGAGATCGAATCCCGCGGTGAGCGCGGCGGGGCTCGCGTAGGCGGCGGCGTGCGCCGCGCGGGACTCGGGGGTGATCCGGGCGGGGTCGACCGACAGCACGTCGTAGAAGTGGTCGAAGTAGACCGCCTGCCGGCCCTGGACCAGGGCCTCCGGCAGGTCGGGTACCGCGTGCAGGCCGAAGTGCCAGATGTACGGGTTGCGCAGCACCTCGTTCCACGGGTCGACGCCGGGGATCACGGTGTTCATCACGACGACGCGCTCGACGCCGGTGAACCGCCGCAGGTAGGCGTAGGCCGCCATCCCGCCGGCGTCGTGGCCCACCAGGGTGGTGCCGGTGAGACCGAGTTCCCGGACCAGTGCGTGGACCGTCCCGGCCAGCCGGCGCTTCGACCCGCCCTCGACGGCCCCGGTGGAGCCGCCGATCCCGGGCAGGTCCACGGCGATGGTCCGGGCTTCGCCGCCGGCCGCCTCCATCACCCCCAGCCAGGTCCGCCAGGACTCCGGCCAGCCGTGCAGGAACAGGAAGGGGCGGGCGTCGGTGGGGCCGGACTCCACCACGTGGAGCGAGCGGTCATCGATGGCCACGGTCGAGTGGCGCAGCTCAATAGACATGATTCATGTCTATCAAACGACATGGGGCATGTCCATTGACTAGGCTGACCCCATGAGCGGCGACAACGACCGGCCGGACACACCGGACACACCGGACACACCGGACACACCCGGTGCAGCGGACGCACCGGAGCGACCGGCCTTCGAACGCGGCACCGGCTTCCTGCTGGCGCGGCTGGGATCCCTCACGGCCCGCTCCTGGGCGGCCTTCCTCGGCGAGCACCGGCTGACCCAGGGCCAGTACGCCGTGCTGGTCGCCCTCGACCGGCACGGTCCGGTGGTCCAGCGGCGGCTGGCCGAACTCGTCGCCGTGGACGCCCGCAACCTCGTCCCGGTCCTCGACCAGCTGGCGGACCGGCAGCTCGCCGAACGCCGTCCGCACGACACCGACCGGCGCCGCCGCGTCGTCACCCTGACGGACCGGGGGAGCGCCCTGGTCGGGACGATCGCCGCCGCGGCCGCCGCCGAGCAGGAGCGGTTCCTCGGCGCCCTGACCGCGGCCGAACGCCGACACCTCAACGGGCTGCTCCAGCGGCTCTACGCCGCGCACGTGCCGGCCGACGGCCCGGAGTAGGGCCGGCCGCCACTCCGTCGCCGCCCCGGTCGGACGTTCCCGGTCGCCGTGTCTCGCCGCCCCGTCGCTGCCCCTCGCCGCCCCCTCGCCGCTCAGGCGTGCCGGACGAGGGCGACCGGGCAGACCGCGTGGTGGATCGCGGCGTGCGCCACCGGGCCGAGGTGGGCGCCGAACAGGGTGCGGCGGGTGCGGCGGCCGACCACGAGCAGCCGGGCCCCGTCCGCCGCGTCCACCAGGTCGACGGAGCGGCTGCCCTGGATCAGGTCGGCGGTCACCGACACCTCGGGGTGGCGCTCCCGCCAGGGGGCCAGCTGCTCGGCGAACCGGGCCCGGTCGACGGAGGAGAGCTCGCCCAGCCCGCCGACGGCCTGGAGTGCCGTGTACTGGCTGGAGACCGGCGGCGACCAGACGTGCACCACCCGCAGCGGGGCCCCGCGCCGGGCGGCCGCGTCGAAGGCGAAGGCCAGCACGTCGTCCATCGGGTGGGTCAGGTCGAGGCCCACCAGCACCGGGCCGTCCGACTCGACCGCCTCCGCCCGGACCAGCACCACCGGACAGCTCGCCCGGCGCAGCACCTCATGGCTCACCGAGCCGACCAGGAAGCCGCGTACCGCGCCCAGCCCGCGCGAGCCCAGGACGAGCAGACCGGCCGAGTTCGCGGCCGCCTCCAGCGCCTCGGCCGGATCGGTCGGGACGATCGCCGAGGTGACCGGCCCGACACCGGCCAGCGGGCGCAACTCATCAGCCCGGAGGGCGAGTTGGTCCAGCGCGCGCCGGTAGGTCTCCTCGCTGCCGACCACGTCCTGGTGCGGCCACGGCCAGGCCTGCAGGAGATCGAGCGGGCAGCCGCGGCGCTGCGCCTCGCGGGCGGCCCACTCGGTGGCGGCGCGGCTCTCGGGGGAGCCGTCGAATCCGGCGACGACGGGTGCGGTCATGGTCTGCTCCTCATCCGCGCAGCGCGTCCAGGGCGGCGGTCAGCCGCCGTGCCGCCTCCTCGGCGACCTCGCCCAGCCCGCCGCCGGGGCCGGCCAGGGTGACCATGGTCTGCGGGTCGACGGCCTCCACCACCGTGGCCCCGCCGTCCGCCCGGACCACCACGTTGCAGGGCAGCAGCAGCCCGATCCGGCGGTCGGCCTGGAGGGCGCGGTGGGCGAGGGCGGGGTTGCAGGCGCCGAGGATCAGGTAGTCCTCGATCTCCGCGCCGATCTTCTCGCGCAGCGTCGCCCGGACGTCGATGGTGGTCAGGACGCCGAAGCCCTGCTCCTTGAGCGCGGCCGTGACCGTCTCCACCGCCTGCGCGAACGGCCGGTCGAGCCGCACGCCGAGACCGTAGTCCATGGTTCCTCCAGAAGAATCCGGGCGGCCCCAGTATCGGCGGACGCCGCCCCCGCCGCCTCCCGGAGCGAGCGGCGGCGCGGTGTTCGCGGCGGCGGTGACCTACGGCGGGGACCACCGGATGCTGCCGGCGGAGGTCCGGGCGGTGCTGGCGGAGCACCGCCGACCGGCTGCTGTGGTGGGGTGCCGGGGTGGTACCGCGGTACTACGGGCGCGCCGATGATCGGACTCCGGTACCACGGATCGGAGCCGACTCCGCACGTAGCGTGGTGCACGAGGGCGGCCGGACGAACCGGCCCCGGAGCACAGAGGTGAGCGATGATCGAGGCGCACCGGCTGACGAAGCGGTACGGGGAGAAGACGGCCGTGGACCAGCTGGACTTCACGGTCCGGCCGGGGACGGTGACGGGCTTCCTCGGGCCGAACGGCGCGGGCAAGTCCACCACGATGCGGATGATCGTCGGGCTGGACGCCCCCACCAGCGGTTCGGTGAGGGTCAACGGCCGCCGCTACGCCGAGCACGCGGCGCCGCTCCAGGAGGTCGGCGCGCTGCTGGAGGCCAAGTCGATCCACCCGGGCCGCTCGGCCTTCCACCACCTGATGGCCCAGGCCCACACCCACGGCATCCCGCGCCGACGGGTCGAGGAGGTCATCGAGCTGACCGGGCTGTCGTCGGTGGCCCGCAAGCGCGCCGGGGCGTTCTCGCTCGGCATGGGCCAGCGGCTCGGGATCGCCTCGGCCCTGCTGGGCGACCCGGCCACGGTGATGCTGGACGAGCCGGTCAACGGCCTCGACCCCGAGGGCGTGCTGTGGATCCGCAACCTGCTCACCTCGCTCGCCGCCGAGGGCCGCACCGTCTTCGTCTCCTCGCACCTGATGAGCGAGATGGCCCTGGTCGCCGACCACCTGATCGTCGTCGGCCGGGGCCGGCTGCTGGCCGACACGACCGTGCAGGACCTGGTCCGCCAGGCCGGCGGCGACGTGGTCAAGGTGGTCAGCGCCGACCCGGCCCTGCTGCGCACCGCGCTGGCCGGCCCCGGTGTGGAGGTCACCGGCCGGGCGGGCTCGGAGGAACTGCTGGTCAGCGGACGCACGGCCCGCGAGATCGGCCTGGCCGCCGCCGAGCGGGGCATCGCCCTGTTCGAGCTCACCCCGCGGACGGTCTCCCTGGAGGAGGCGTTCATGGACCTGACCCGCGACGCCGTCGAGTACCACGGCACGACCACCACCGCCGCCGGCGCCCCCGCCGGCGAGACCCCGAGGAGTGCGGCATGACCACCATCGCACCGAGCCAGATGCCCGCCTCCGGCGACCTGCGGCCCACGCGCCCCGCGTACCGGGTGACGGCGGTGCGGGTGCTGCGTTCCGAGTGGGCGAAGCTGTGGTCGCTGCGCTCCACCTGGATCACCCTCGGGCTGGCCCTGCTCTTCCTGGTCGGCTTCGGCCTGATCGCCGCCTACCAGTTCAAGTCACGGATGACCTCCGGCCGTCCGATGGACCGGGACTTCGCGAGCGCGAGCACACTGAGCCTCTCCCTGTTCGGCACCAACTTCGCCCAGCTGGCCCTCGGCGTCCTCGGTGTGCTGGTCGCCGCCGGCGAGTACTCGACCGGCATGATCCGCTCGACGCTGGCCGCCGTGCCGCGCCGGCTGCCGGTGCTCTGGTCCAAGGCCGCCGTGTACGGGCTGATCGCGCTGGTGCTCGGCACCGTCGGGGTGTTCGCCGTCTTCGTCGCCGACAGCGGCGTCCTCTCCGGCACCCGGGTGGCGATGACCCTCTCCGACGCCGGGGTGGTCCGCGGCCTGCTGGGCGCCGGGCTCTACCTCGCGCTGGTCGGTGTGATCGGCGTCGCGCTCGGCGCGCTGCTGCGCTCGGTGGCCGGCGGCATCGCGGTGCTGGTGGCCACGCTGATGCTGGTCCCCGGGCTGACCGCGCTGCTGCCCAGCTCCTGGCAGAGCCACCTCAGCCCCTACCTGCCCAGCCACGCGGGCGAGGCGATGTTCGCCCTGCACCACGACTCGACCACGCTCTCGCCCACGGTGGGGCTGGCCGTCTTCCTCGGCTGGATGGTCCTCGCCCTCGGTGCGGCGGCCGTGCGGCTGGTGCGCACCGACGCCTGAGAGACTCGGAGCGGAGACGATCCATCGCGGCGCCGGGACCAACCGGCGCCGCACCCACGACCTCGACAGCCCGGCCGACCAGGGAGGTGCCACCGGTGAGTGAGCACGCCGCCACCACGAGCCCGTTCGCGGCCGGAGGTGCCCGGGCCGACGATCCCCGGGCCTCCGACCCCCGAGCGGGTGACTCCCGGGCCGGTCACTCCCGGGCCGGTGACCCCCGGGCCGCCGACGCGCCGGCCGCCGACGTCCTGTCCGGCCACCCGCTGTACGTCCGCCTGGCCCGGATCGGCCAGCGGCTTCGACAGGGGGACCGCGACCGACCCTGGGTGCTGGACGCCGCGGTGGTGGCCGTCGCCTTCCTGCTGTTCTGCCTGCCCGACCTCTTTCCCGGTCACGTCGAGGCCGGCGGGCGCGAGCACCGGATCGTGCTCGCCCGGCTGCCGCTGCCGCATACCCTGGCCCTGCAGGCCGGCCTGGTGCTGCCGCTGCTGTGGCGCCGCCGTCGGCCCACGGCGGCCTTCGCCGCGATCATGGCGGTCTTCGTCCTGCAGTGGTCCCTGGACGTCGGTCTGCGCGCCGACGCCGCCCTGCTGGTCGCCCTCTACAGCCTGGCGCTGCACGGCCGGCTGCGGCACCTGGCGTGGTCCTGTGCGGCCATGGCGGTGGCCGTGGCCCTGGTCGCGGTGGCCGTCTCCGGTGGTGGGCTGCCGGTCGGCGACGCCCTGTTCTTCCTGTTCAGCGCGGCGACGGCGGCCGTGGCCCTGGGCATCGCGGTGCGCGTCCGGCGCGCCCAGCTCGCCGGGCTGCGGGAGCGGGCCGCCCGGCTGGAGATCGAGCGCGACCAGCGCAGCCGGCTGGCCACCGCGACCGAGCGTGCCCGGGTGGCCCGGGAGATGCACGACATCGTCGGTCACAACCTGTCCGTCATCGTCACCCTGGCCGACGGCGGCGCGTACGCGGCGCAGGCCAACCCCGAGCGCGGCAGGGAGGCCCTGCTGCTGATCGGGGACACCAGCCGGCAGGCGCTCGGCGAACTGCGGCGGATGCTCGGGGTGCTGCGCGACCAGGGGGACCAGGCCGCCGAGTACACGCCGCAGCCCGGCATCGCCGACCTCGACGGGCTGTGCGCCCGCATCCGCGCCGCCGGGCCTCAGGTGGTGTACACGGCCGCCGGCGCCCTGGACCGACCGGACCGCGGCGTCCAGCTGATGGCCTACCGCATCGTCCAGGAGGCGCTCACCAACGCCCTCAAGCACGCGGGGCCGGAGACCCGCGCCCATGTGACGCTGACCGTCGACGCCGAGCGGCTGCGGATCCGCGTCGAGGACACCGGCCGGCCCGGCGGCCCCCGCTGGCACGGTCGCACGGACGGGTACGGCCACGGCCTGGCCGGGATGCGCGAACGCGCGGCCCTGTACGGCGGCAGCGTCACGGCAGGTCCCGTCCCCGGTGCAGGATGGACCGTGGAGGCCGTTCTGGACCTCACCCCCGGGCCGGACCCCACCTCCGGCGCGGACCCGACCGGCGCGGACCCCACCGCGGACCCTGGCCCCACGGCGGACCGGGGCTCCGGAGCGGACCCGGACCTCACCCCCGACCCGACAGGCGGCCCGACGTGACCACCGTCCTCATCGTGGACGACCAGCCCTTGCAGCGTTACGGCTTCCGGATGCTGCTGGAGAGCCAGCCCGACACCGAGGTGGTCGGCGAGGCGGCCCACGGCGGCGAGGCCGTCCGGCTGGCCGCCGACCTGCGCCCCGACGTCGTCCTGATGGACATCCGGATGCCCGGCATGGACGGGATCGAGGCCACCCGCCGCATCGTCGCGACCGGCGGGCGCTCCCGCATCCTGGTGCTGACCACCTTCGACCTCGACGAGTACGCGCACGCCGCGCTGCGTGCCGGTGCCAGCGGCTTCCTGCTCAAGGACGCCCGTCCGGAGGAACTGCTGGCCGGCATCCGCGCCGTCTCCGGGGGCGACGCCGTGGTCGCCCCCGCGATCACCCGGCGGCTGCTCGACGCCTACGCCCACCGCCTGCCGGTCCGCCCGCCCGGCGCCGAGCCCGTCGCGGATCCGCGGCTGGACGCCCTGACCGATCGCGAGCGCGAGATCCTGGTCGCCATCGCCCACGGCTGGTCCAACAACGAGATCGCCCAGCGCCTGGTGCTGGCGGAGTCGACCGTCAAGACGCACGTCAGCCGGGTGCTGTCGAAGATCGGTGCCCGGGACCGCGTCCAGGCCGTGATCTTCGCCTACGACCGCGGCCTGACCCGCCCCAACCCGCCCGTCTGACCGGCCCGGGGCCCGCCGCCGCGGCTGCGGGGCCGCCACGGGGCCGGCGGGGCTGCTGCCTCATGCGCCCGGGACAACAGGTGGCGCAGACTTCAGAGATCCGGAGGTGCCCGGCGAAGAGAGGGCGGACATGGCTGCGGACAGCACACACAGAGCCTGGTGGCGGCCACGGTCCGGTCCGGCGGAGCGGCAGCTGGCCGCGGCCGGGCTGTGCGCGCTCGTCTGCCTGGTGGCCGGCGGACTGTGGGCCGGGTACGTGGTGAGCCACCTCGGAACGCCAGGGATCTCCACGCCCGCCCGTCTCCTACCGGTCCTCGGCTACGGCCTGGCGTCCGTCGCCGGCGGGGTGCTGCTGCACGCCCACCGGCCCGGGAACCAGCTCGGCTGGGTGCTGCTCGCGTACGGGGCGACGCTGATCGTCCCGCTCGCCGCCGAGGCCCCGCTGTGGGTGGAGGGGGGTACCCCCCAGGCGGTCGGGGCCGTGGTGGTCCTGGTGTCGGTGGGCTACGCGGTCAGTGCCACCCTGTGGCACGCGCTGCCGCTGTGGTTGCCGAACGGGACGCTGCCGAGCAGGTGGTGGTGGTTCGCGATCGCCGCCGTGGGCCTGTGGAGGCTGGCCCCGGCCGGGTACTCCTTCTCCGACGCCACCGTGTTCGGCCAACCCAACCCGTTCGCCGGCAGCGCCTTCGCGAACTGGCTGGGGGCGCTCAACGACCGGCTGCTCGACGCCCAGCTCGTGGTGTACGTCGTGCTGACCGTCCTGGTGGTGCTCGTCCCGCTCGCCCGCATCCGCGGGGTGTCGCGGCGGCGCCGGCAGAACGTCCTGATCGCCCTCGGCGTCTACCTGCTCTGGGGCGGAGCCGAACTCGGCTACTTCTTCGACCAGAGCACGCCCTCGTACATCGCGTTCGCCGTCACGTCGGCGCTGTGGACGATCACCCTGGCCGCCGTCGTGGTCCGGGACGGCTCCTGGCGGCTCGACCGGGCGGCCCGGCGGATCCTGGTCGGCCTGCTGGTGGCCGCCGGGCTGGCGATGGTGTTCGTGGTGGTGGCCTGTCTGCTCTCCACCATGCTGATGCCCGGCCGCGGCCTCGGGGCCCTGGTGGTGGTCGCCGCGGTCTTCGTGCTCGCGATCGGCCTGCCCCGGGGCGTGCGCGGGGCCTCCGGCCTCGTCGACCGCTGGTACTACGGCTCGCGCGCGCAGCCGTACCAGGTGCTGCGCAGTCTCGCCGGGAGGGTCAGCCAGACCGTCGACCCGCAGGAGGTGCCGGCCGTGCTGTGCCGTACCGTCAGTGACGAACTGCGGCTGCCCGGCGTGGAGTTGACCGTCTCCACGCGCAGTGGCGAACGGCCGCTGGCCGCCGTCGGGGAGCTCTCCGGCAGCGGCGAGGGCTTCCCGCTGGTGCACCGGGGGGACCAGATCGGCCGACTCACCGTCGCCCCGCGGCAGGGCCAGCGCGTGCTCGACGACAGCGACCGCGACATCCTGCGCTCGCTCGCGGACCAGGCCGCGCCCGCCGTCGCCTCGCTCCAGCTGATGGAGGACCTGCGGGCCAGCCGCGAGCGGATCGTCGCGGCCCGCGAGGAGGAGCGCCGCCAGCTGCGCCGGGACATCCACGATGGCCTCGGCCCGATGCTGGCCGGCCTGCGGCTGCGGTTGCAGGCCGCCGCCGCGGTGGACGACCCGGCGCTCTTCTCCAGCGTGCTGGACCGGGTCGCGGACGACCTCGCCTCGGCGGTCCGGGAGGTCCGGCGGATCACCGACCGGCTCGGGCCCACCGCCCTGGGCGACTACGGCCTGTCCCTGGCGCTGAGCCGCCTCGCCGAGACCTTCAGCGGCCCGGACCTCGCCGTCACCACCCGGCTCGAGCCCGACCCGCTGCCGGCGCTGCCCGCCGCCGTCGAGGTCGCGGTCTACCGGATCACGGCCGAGGCGCTCAACAACGTGCTGCGCCACGCGCAGGCGGCCCGCGCCACGGTGTCCGTCCGGGCGGAGAGCGGGCAGCTGGTGCTCGACGTCGAGGACGACGGGCAGGGCCCGGGCCACGGGCTTCCCGTGCACCCGGGAGTGGGACTGCAGTCGATGTCCGAGCGGGCCGCGGAGATCGGCGGCAGCTGCACCGTGGACGCCCTGCGGCGCGGTACCCGGGTGCACGCGGTGCTCCCGCGCCGGCCGGCGGGCCGGTGACGGCGAGCGGCCCGTCGTCCGCAGCCGTCCGGTGCGGTGGGGGCACCGCGTGCACCCGGGGGGAGGGCGCCCGGCACGTGAAAGGGCCCCCGGCGCGCCGGGTGACGGCCGGGGGCGGGACGGGAATTCCAGGAATAGGGGAATCGGGGAAGAGAGGGGTCAACAGACGTTCGGGGGTGTGCAGCGACCGTGGCTGGTGGCGGTCATGCCGGAGCCGGGGCCGTGGTGCCGGCTCGCTTCCGAGGCGCTCTCGGCGCCGGAGATCCGGCACCTGCACGCCCTGGCGGCGGCGACGATGCTCACCACGGCGAAGACCGCGGCGGCGCCGGCGGCTGCCAGCGCCATGCCGGCCGTTCTCTCGGTCATAGGGTCCTCCACGGGGTTCCGCAGGCGGGTCCACTTCGACCTGCTCCTCCATGCCACCGCCGGTCCCGCCCCAGCCGCATGGGGCCACGGTCCTGTCCCGGTCCTGTCGTGCGGAAGGGGTGCGCCGGGGGCGGCGCGGGTCCGGGCTCGGGGAGCCTCTTCTCGAAGCGTATCGAGGGGGGAACCCATCGCAACTCGAACACCAGATCGGATCGTGCGCCGGGGGCGACGCCGGGAACGGGTTCGTTCACTAACATCGACAGTGGGGTCCAGGTGATCTCCGCGACCGGGGAAGTGCTTCACCGTCCGCGCGGCCGGCCCGGGACCTCCCCGGGAACCGCGGCCGCACACGTGGAGCGACGGGACCGAGGAAAGGCGACTGAAGAAGGTGCGCAACCATGACCGCTGAGACGGACACCGGGCACGGGCCGGTGACGGCCGCCCCGCTGCGGCGGCGCGGCGAGGCGCTGGAGAGCGCCATCTACGAGGCGGTCCTCCAGCAGCTCACCACCGACGGCTACGCCCGGCTGACCATGGAGGGAGTGGCCGCCGCCGCGCAGACCGGCAAGGCCGCGCTCTACCGCCGCTGGTCCTCCAAGGAGGAGCTGGTCAAGGACGCGCTGCGGGCCAGCCTGCCGCCGTCCGGCCCGGCCCCCGACACCGGCAGCCTGCGCGGGGACCTGCTGGAGGTGGTCACCAGGCTGCGCGCCGCGATGGTCAGCGAGATCGGCGCCGCCGTGCGGGCCGTCATGAGCGAGCTCGACCACCAGCGGGCGCACGCCTTCCTGGAGATCGTGCTGGAGCGGGTCGTCCAGCCGACGACCGCGCTGATCGCCGAGGTGCTGGACCGCGGCACCACCCGCGGCGAGGTCCGGCCCGGGGCGGTCACCCCGCTGGTCACCGACCTGGTGCCGGCGCTGATGCTGTACCGGATCAAGATGTGCGGCGGGGACGCGGTGCGGCTCGATCCGGCGGAGATCGTGGACGAGCTGCTGCTGCCGATCGTCCGTACCTGACGGGCACGCGGACCGGCCGCGAGCCGCTGCTGTCGGCCATCAGGGTCAACGGTCGCCTCGCCTTGCCCGCCTGCTGGCGTGCCTGGTGAAGCGGCCGAGCCTGTTCGCGCTGAAGTGGTGGCACCAGTTCCCACCCCGGCCGGAGAGAAGCCCATGAGAATTTCCCGTACGGTGACCGCCACGGCCGCCGTCGTCGCCCTGATCACCGTGGTGTGCGGCGGCTGCTCCAGCAGCAAGAAGTCGACACCCGAGGCAAGCCCGACACCCGCGGCGACCTCCGCGGCGAGCCCCTCCGGCAGTCAGTCCGCCGAAGCGACCCCGACGGGGAGCGCGAGCCCCTCCGCCGGAGCCGGCGCTGCTGCCGCCACGGTCTCGGCGACCACCGTCGGCAAGTACCAGAACATCCTGGTCGACGCCCGAGGCAAGACGCTCTACCTGTTCGAGGCGGACACCTCGCCCACGTCGACCTGCTACGACGCCTGCGCCACCGCCTGGCCCCCCGCCCTGACCACCGGCACCCCCACCGCCGCCAACGGCGTCGACCAGGCCAAGCTCTCCACGAGCACCCGCAAGGACGGCACGACCCAGATCGTCTACAACGGCCACCCGCTCTACTACTTCGAGGGCGACACGGCGCAGGGCGACACCAACGGCGAGGAGTCCAGCGCCTTCGGTGCCACGTGGTACGTGGTCAACACCTCGGGCAACAAGGTCGAGGGCAGCTGAGCGGATGAACGGCGTCGAACGGTCGTCCCGCCCTCGGCGGGCCTCCGGCCTCCTGTGGGCAGCGCTGCCGGTGGCCGTGACGGCCGGCCTCTTCTGGTACGGCCGGGCGCACACACCCGACTACGCGAGCGGCCTCTTCGGCCGCCGGTTCGACGACGCCAACCAGCTCAAGGCCCAGCTCGGCACCGCCCTGCTGGGCCTCGCGCTGGTCCAGCTCCTGCTGGCGCTCCGGATGTACGGCCGGCTGCCCGGCCTGCCCACCGCACCCCGGTCGGTCCGGACCGGGCACCGGCTGGTCGGCCTGGCCGCGTTCCTGCTGTCCCTCCCGATTGCCTACCACTGCCTCACGGCCTACGGCGTGCAGCTGACGGACAGTCGGATCGCCGTGCACTCGTTCGCCGGATGCTTCCTCTACGGCGCGTTCGTCGCCAAGGTCATCGTGGTCCGCCACCGCCGGCTGCCCGGCTGGGCCCTGCCCACGGCAGGCGGCGCCCTGCTCGTCCTGATCGCCCTGCTCTGGTACAGCGCCGCGCTCTGGCGCCTCAACGGCTACCACGTGCCGGGTCTGTGAGTCGTCCCCGGCGGCCCTTGTGCCTCCGGGCGCTGTCGGTGAAGTGCGAGTGACCGGGTGCGGCGGTCCCGACGGGCAGCCCGGCACTCCGGATCGCCCCGCCGAGCACGGGCTCGGCGGGGCGACATGATCAGGACCTCGAAGGCTCAGGCCCCGCTGTGGCGGAGCATGTCCTCGCGCTCGACGACCTTGACCCGCTCGCGCTGCTCGGCCTCGCCGAGCGCGCGCTCGTGGGCGTCCAGCAGCTTCCAGCCGTCCCAGGTGGTGAAGCGGACGCCCTGGGCGCGCAGGTGCTCCTCGACGGCCGCCGGGTCCGGCTCGACGGCGCCGGGCAGGCGGTCGGCGGCGTGGTCGTCCAGCAGGCAGGCGACGGTCTCGTTGGCGTCGCCCTTGGTGTGGCCGATCAGGCCGACCGGGCCGCGCTTGATCCAGCCGGTGACGTACGTGGCGGTGCGGTGCGAGCCGTCGCCGTCCAGGACTCGTCCGGCCTGGTGCGGAACGGTGCCCGAGGCCGGGTCGAAGGGCAGCTTGGGCAGCTCGTCGGAGTAGTAGCCGACCGCCCGGTAGACCGACTGCACGTCCCAGTCGGTGAAGCCGCCGGTGCCGCGCACATTGCCGGTGCCGTCCAGCTCGGTGCGCTCGGTGCGCAGGCCGACCACCCGGCCGTCCTCGCCGAGCACCTCCACCGGGGACTCGAAGAAGTGCAGGAACACCCGGTGCGGGCGGTCGCCGACGTCGCGGATCGCCCAGTTCTCCAGCGTCGAGGCGACCAGGTCCACGTGCTTGACCGAGCGGCGCTCGGCGATCGAGCCCTCGTCGTACTCGATGTCCTCGGGGGCGACGATCACCTCGATCGTGGGGGAGTGGTCCAGCTCGCGCAGCTCCATCGGGCTGAACTTGGCCTGGGCGGGGCCGCGGCGGCCGAAGACGTGCACCTCGACGGCCCGGTTGCGCTTCAGGCCCTCGTACACGTTCGGCGGGATCTCGGTGGGCAGCAGTTCGTCGGCGGTCTTGGCGAGCACCCGGGCGACGTCCAGGGCGACGTTGCCGACGCCGAGGACGGCGACCTTCTCGGCCTCCAGCGGCCAGGTCCGGGGCACGTCCGGGTGGCCGTCGTACCAGGAGACGAAGTCGGCCGCGCCGTAGGATCCGTCGAGGTGGATGCCGGGTATGTCCAGGGCGCGGTCGGCCGTCGCGCCGGTGGAGAACACCACGGCGTCGTAGAAGCGGTGCAGGTCGTCCAGGGCGAGGTCGTTCGGGTAGTCGACGTTGCCGAACAGCCGGACCTGGGGCTTGTCGAGCACCTGGTTCAGGGCGGTGACGATGCCCTTGATGCGCGGGTGGTCGGGCGCGACCCCGTAGCGGATCAGGCCGAACGGAGCGGGCATCCGCTCGAACAGGTCGATCGAGACACCGGGGTCCTGGGCGGCGTCGGACTTCAGCAGGGCGTCCGCGGCGTAGATGCCGGCGGGGCCGGCTCCGACGATCGCGACTCGGATCGGGCGGGGCATGACGAGTGGTCCTCCGGTCGGGCGCGATGCAACAAAGGTTAGCCGAACCTTTGTAGCAAACCCTACGGATGACCTGCGAAGCAGGCGGTGGTGATCTATGGGGCCATAGGCCCGGCCTATGCCCCGGGGTCGGCGGCCCGGGCGGCGGCGGAGGCCTCGAAGAAGCGCAGCAGCTCCACCGGGAACGGCAGCACCAGCGTCGAGTTCTTCTCCGCCGCGACCTCGACCACGGTCTGGAGCAGCCGCAGCTGCATCGCCGCCGGGGTCTCGCTCATCCTGCCCGCCGCCTCGGCGAGCTTGGTGGCGGCCTGGAACTCGCCGTCGGCGGTGATGATCCGGGCCCGGCGCTCGCGGTCCGCCTCGGCCTGGCGGGCCATCGAGCGCTTCATCGAGTCCGGCAGGCTGACGTCCTTGATCTCCACCCGGTCGATCTGCACGCCCCAGCCGGTGGCCGGGCTCTCCAGCATCACCTCCAGCCCCTGGTGGAGGTTCTCCCGGCCGGAGAGCAGGTCGTCCAGCTCGCTCTTGCCGATGACGGAGCGCAGCGAGGTCTGGGCGACCTGGAGCATGGCGAAGGAGTAGTTCTGGACGTCCACGGTGGCCCTGACCGGGTCCACCACCCGGAAGTACAGCACCGCGTCGACGCTCACCGAGACGTTGTCCTTGGTGATGCCCTCCTGCGCCGGCACCGGCATGGTGACCACCTGGACGTTGACCTTGCGCATCCGGTCCAGCACCGGCAGCAGCAGGCTCGGTCCCGGCTGGCGGACCTGCCCGCTCACCCGGCCGAGCCGGAACACCACACCGCGCTCGTACTGCTGGACCACCCGCACACCGGTCGCCAGCCAGAGCAGGAGCACCACGGCGACGATCACGACAACTGCCACGATTCCGGCCTCCCCCGTCGCGGCGCGGCCGGGCCGGGGACCGGAGTGGCCCCGTCGCCCGGTGCGAGCCGCGCTGGCCAGTATGCGCTCGGGCCGGGGCGGTGGACAGCGTCGTGCGCGGGTAATCCGACGGAGCGTCGGCGGGGCGGGCGCCGCGGGCCGAAGCAAGCTCTACCGGCAGGCTGTTCGGGCCGGTAGCGTCGCCGGGTGACGACGACGACCGACTCCGCGACGGGCTCAGGATGCGCCTGGCCGCCACTGCTGACGCGGGCACTGCTGCTGCGCTTCGTCTCCCTGCTCGGCACCTCCGTCGGGTTCAACCTGCTGCTCTCCGCCGTGCCGCTGTACGCCCAGGAGTCCGGCGGCGGCGAGCACGCCGCGGGCCTGGCCACCGGCGCGCTGATGCTGGCCACCGTGATCGGCGAACTGGCCACCCCGTGGCTGACCGCGCGCTTCGGCTACCGCCCGGTGCTGGCGGCCGGGTTGGTGCTGCTCGGCGCGCCCACGCCGGTCCTGGCGTGGACCGGGGGCATGGCGGCGGTGGTGACGGTCTGCCTGCTGCGCGGGCTCGGCTTCGCGGTCGCGCTGGTGGCGGGCGGGGCGCTGACCGCCGCGCTGATCCCGGCCGAGCGGCGCGGGGAGGGACTCGCGCTGGTCGGCCTGGTCTCCGGGCTGCCCGCCCTGGCCTGCCTGCCGCTCGGCGTCTGGCTGGGCGAGCACCTCGGCTGGGGCTGGGTGTTCGCGATCGGGGCGGCGGCGCCGCTGGCCGCCGTCGCCTCCGTCCCGGCGCTGCCGGACCGCACCCGGGCCGGCGGGCCGGCCGTGGGGGTGCGGGAGGGGCTGCGCAACGGCGCGCTGCTGCGACCGGCCGCGGTGTTCGGCGCGACGGCGCTGGCGGCCGGGATCCTGGTCACCTTCCTGCCGCTCGCCGTGCCGTCCGCCGCCGCCGTCGCGGTGGCGCTGCTGGTCCAGCCCGGCGCCGCGACGCTGACCCGCTGGCTGGCCGGGCGGTACGGGGACCGCCGGGGCTCGGCCGGGTTGGTGCTGCCCGCGCTGCTGGTCTCGGCGGGCGGGGTGCTGCTGCTGGCCGCCACGAGCAGCCCGGTCGCGGTGGTGGCCGGGGCCGCGGTGTTCGGCGCGGGGTTCGGCGTCGCGCAGAACGCGACGCTGGCGCTGATGTACGCGCGGGTGCCGCCGGCCGGCTACGGCACCGTGACGGCGCTGTGGAACGTCGCGTACGACGGCGGGATGGGGATCGGCGCGGTCGCCTTCGGGGCGGTCGCGGGCGGGACGGGCTACCCGTGGGCGTTCGTGCTCACGGCGGCGGTGATGCTCGCCGCGCTCGCCCCGGCCCGGTGGGACCGTCGCCGGGCCGGGGCGGGGGCGAGCACGCCCGCCCGCGGTTGAACGGCCCGGTCCGGGGCACGCTGGCAGCGCCCCGACGAGCGCGGCGACCCGGGCCCGCCCGGCGGCGCCGGGGTGCGGCGCCCCGGCCGGGTGGCACCGGCCGGTCGACCGCACGCCGGCGGCGGCCGGCCCGGGGCGCGGACCGACACGCACGGGGCCGTGCTGTTGCTCGACTTGCCGCAGGCCGGGCGCTTGGATGGATCCGGCCTGGTCAACGCCCGGACGCGGCCGGACGGCCCCCGGCAAGCCGAGGAGTCACCCCTGTGAACGACACCCCCGACCCCGCCGTCGTGGCCCGTCGGATCGCCGAACGGCGCGAGCAACTGGGCCTCGGCGAGGAGGCCCTGGCCCACCGGGCCTCGATGGCTCCCCGTTACCTGCGGTGCCTGCTGGAGGCCGGTCCCTCCTTCGACCCGGGGGGTTTCGTCCGGATCGCCGCCGCCCTCGACAGCACCCCCGAGGAGCTGGTGTCCGGCCGCGCCGACGCCCCGCCCGGCCAGGGCGGCCCCGGCCCGCGCCCCCGGCTGCTCGACCTCACCGAGCAGGAGTGCTGGCAGCTGGTCGGCGACCACGGCATCGGCCGGATCGCTCTGCCGGTCGAGCCGGGGCCGGTGGTGCTGCCGGTCAACTACGTGGTGGACCGGGGCTCCTTCGCCTACCGCACCGGCGAGCACGGCGCCGCCTCCCCGGAGGAGGGGGCCGCGGTCTCCTTCCAGGTCGACCACATCGACGAGTACCTCGGGCGCGGCTGGAGCGTGCTCGCCCTCGGCCCCGCGCACTACGTGGACGACCCCGTCGAACTGGAGCGTCTGGCCGGCCTGCCCGGCGCGGCCCCCTGGGCGGGCGGGGACCGGCCGCGCTGGGTGCGGATCCGCCCGGAGGAGGTCAGCGGACGGCAGCTGGTCACGGGGTGACGCCCTGGCGTCCCGCCGGGCCCGGGAACTCCGGCAGGAGGGCGGGCGACGGGCACGGCACGGCCCGTGGACGGGCGTCCGGATGACTGGTAAGCAGTCCGGTGGCGGCCGGGCCGTGCGGGCCGCCGTCCGGGACGTACCACCAGGAGAGCAGGGGCGATGCGCAGAATTCTGATCGTCGGCGCCGGGCAGGCCGGACTCCAACTGGCCCTGGGGCTGCAGGCCCACGGCTACGACGTGACGGTGCTGACCGACCGCGGCCCGGAGGAGGTGCGCGGCGGGCGGGTGATGTCCAGCCAGTGCATGTTCGACTCCGCGCTGCGCACCGAGCGCGCCCTCGGCCTCGACCTGTGGGCCGACCGGGCGCCCCGGATCGAGGGCCTCGGGGTGTCGGTCGCCGGGCCGGAGGCGGAGCGGGCGATCGACTGGGTCGCCCGGCTGGACGCCCGCGCCCAGTCCGTCGACCAGCGGCTGAAGATGTCCACCTGGCTGGAGCTGTTCGCCGGGCGCGGCGGCCGGGTGGAGCTGCGCCAGGTGACCGCGGCCGACCTGCAGAACCTGGCCGGCTCCTACGACCTGGTGCTGGTCGCCTCCGGAAAGGGCGCGCTGGCCTCGCTGTTCGAGCGCGACCACGCGCGCTCCCCGTACGAGCGGCCGCAGCGCGCGCTGGCCGCCAGCTATGTGCACGGGCTCGGGCCGCGCCCCGAGCACGACTACCCGGCGGTGCGCTGCAACCTGGTGCCCGGCGTCGGCGAACTGTTCATGGTGCCCGCCCTGACCGAGGCCGGGCCCTGCGACATCATGATCTGGGAGGCCCGGCCGGGAGGCCCGGCGGATGCCTTCGACGGGATCCGCGATCCGGCCGAACACCTGCGGGTGACCCTGGAGTTGATGAAGACCTTCACACCCTGGGAGTACGACCGCACCCGCTCCGGCGTCGAACTCACCGACGCGGGCGGCACCCTGGCAGGGCGCTTCACCCCGGCGGTGCGCCACCCGATCGGCGAACTGCCCGGCGGCGGTTCGGTGCTGGGCGTCGCGGACGTGGTCGTCCTCAACGACCCGATCGCCGGCCAGGGCTCCAACAACGCCGCCAAGTGCGCCGCCGTCTACCTGGAGGCGATCCTCGACCACGGCGACAGGCCCTTCGACCGGGCCTTCCAGCAGGAGGCCTTCGACAGGTTCTGGCACCTCGCCGCCCCCGCCACCACCTGGAGCAACGAACTGCTCGCCCCACCGCCCCCGCACGTCCTCCAGATCCTCGGCGCCGGGGGCCGGTCGCCCGCCGTGGCCCACCGGTTCGCCAACGCCTTCGACGAGCCGGCGGACCTGGAGGAGTGGTACTTCGACCCGGCCCGGGCGGGCTCCTACCTGGCCTCGGTCGCCGTCGGCGACTGAGCGGACGGCCGGGCGGACCACCGAAGGGTCAAGATCTTCCCAAGTCCCGGACAAGTCGGCTTCGTTCGTGGTGGGTTCTTCTCGCCCCCGGACGGGGGCCCCGTCCGGCCCGGCACCCGGGCCCGGCGGGCGACGTGGACAACGGGAGAAGACCAGTGGCGGTCGACGGGGGCAACATGGCCCAGGCTGTGATGGATACGGCGTACAACGAACGCAAGCGGCTGCACAGCGGCCGCAGCCGGACCGTCGCCGTGGTCGTCCTCGGCCTGCTGATCGCACTCGGATTCTTCCTGGCCCTGGTGGTCGGGAAGGCGGACCCGGACACCCCGCCGACCTGCGACGGCAAGACCATGACCCGGCACAGCGAGTGCCGGATCTGGTCCAGCCGCGGGGGCGGGGGCACCTACTCCTACGACGAGATGATCGACCGTCGGGAGTCCGGCAACGGGGTGTGGCGGGTGATCGGCTTCGGCGGCGCGGGCGTGGCCGCCGTCCTGATGGTCGTCTCCATCGCCAAGCTCAACCCCAACCGCCCCTGGGGCGATCCGGTCGGCGCCGCGTGCCCGCGCTGCCGGGAGCTCAACCTGCGGGAGAAGCACACTGTGCACAGCGTCACCCGGGGCCGGACCACCCACCGCTACAGCGGCATCGTCACCCTCTGCACCCCGGCCTGCGGTTTCGCCACGATCCGCCAGCGCTGACCGCCGCCGCCGCGACCCCGGGGCCGCAGGGCCCCCGAATAGGTCCTCCCGCTCCCACCGGCTACGCTCGGCCCCGTCGAACGAACGATGGGGTGGACCGAGTGGGCAGGTGGGAGCGGGCGCTGGACGCGGCCGGGGTGCGGGAGGCCGGCCTGCGGGCCGACTACGGCCGGCAGCGGCAGCAGATGGCCCGTTACCGGCGGGAGGCCGCGCTCGCCACCGAGCTGCTGCTGCCCGCGCGGATGGTCCCGCACGTGATCGCCGCCGCCGCCTTCATGCACCGCACCGACACCCTGCTCGACAGCGGCCCGCTCGCCGAACGCCGGGCCGCGTCCGCCCACTGGCGGCAGCAGGTCACCGACGGCCTCGCCGCCGGCCGCACCGACGACCCCGAGCTGCGCCCGCTGCTGCACAGCGTCGCCGCCCACCCCGTCCTGCGGGACCGGGTGCTGGACTTCCTCGCCGCGACCGGGGCCGACCTGGACTTCACCGGATTCGCCACCGAGGAGGACTACCAGGCCTACGTGGACGGGTACTCGCTGCCCGGCTTCATGGTGGTCGCCGGCCTGATCGGCCCGGACGGCGACCAGGCCGGCTACCGCGCCGCCTGCCGCACCTTCATCGACGGCAGCCAGCGGCTCGACTTCGTCAACGACCTCGCCGAGGACCTCGCCGACGGCAGGCTGACCATCCCCGAAGAGACCTTGAAGGAACACGGCGTCACCCGCGCCGACCTGGAGCGGGCCCGCGACCTGCCCGCCGTGCGGGCCCTGCTCGCCGCCCTGCTCGACCGCGCCGACCGCACCCTCGCCGAGGGCAGGGCCGTCATCGACCGGGTGCCGCCCGCCCACCGGCCGATGGTCCGCTGCATCGTCGGCGTGGAGGAGCTCACCAGCGCCGCCGCCCGCGCCGACCTCGGCGCCCTGCTGCGCCGTTCGGCCGGTCCGGCCAAGCCCGCCGCGCTGCGCCTGCTGGCCCGCGAGTACCTCCGGGCCCGCCGCCTACGGGGCTGACCGGTCGCCTGCGCGGCTGACCGCCCGCCGGTCGGCGAACGCCTCCGGTCCCGGAGGTGCCGATCCGGTGTGTGCGGCCCCGGTGAGAGCCGTCGGAGCCGGCGTCCACAAACGGAACCTCCCTTTGTCGTAGGCGATCCGGCAGGTCGGTCGGCGCCCTGTCCCGGGTGGGGCCGCCTGGCTAGCATGAGCGCGCTCAGCAAGCAGGACCCAAAGACCCCAATCATTGGGAGGACCCCCATGAGTGCCCTGATGACCGACATCCGCGACGCCGGCCTGCTGGACATCGACGAGGACGCCATCGTCTTCGAGGACGAGCTCGACGCCGACCTCACCCCCGTCGCCTGCCTCGCCGACCCGTGGGTGACCTACGTCCCGACCCGCTTCCCCTGTGAGTTCAACTCCTGATCCGTCCGGATCCCGAAGCACGGCGGACCGGGGCGGGCGGAACGACGAGCGAGCCGCCCGACCCCGGCTCCGAGCGCGGTCAGCACGCAGGACCCCAAAACCTCAATCATTGGGAGGACCCCCATGAGTGCCCTGATGACCGACATCCGCGACGCCGGCCTGCTGGACATCGACGAGGACGCCATCGTCTTCGAGGACG